>JBGTNW010000239.1:0-12913 GCA_041742865.1 Phormidesmis sp. | reverse complement strand
GTCAGCCGATTAGCCCAAAGTAAATCGCTAGGGGTAGGCCAATGAAGCCTAAGGCGATCGCGCCCGCCAACACCGCACTCACTGCAACGACAGCAAACCTCGTTTCCACCCCTATCGACTGCAACGCACTCCAGATCCCGTGCCGCAGGTGCAGTCCAAGAATGCTCAAAATAACCACGTAGCCAGCGGTATAGCTTGGTTTGTGAAAGGTCTCAAAGACCAGCCGCGCTAGATCTCGATGCGACGATCCGGGCAGCGTGTAATAAGGGCCAAACTTGAAAGTCGCTAAATGCACCCCCAAAAAAATACCCAGTGCCAGCCCTGAAAAGATCATTGTTTGAGAGCTGAGCGTTTGGCGGCTAGGCTCTCCGGCTGAGGCGTATTCAGCGTAGTTAATCGGGCGAGCCTGACGCTTGTTGAGATAGATTTTGATACCGATGGTGGCGTGAATCAGGGCGATCGCCACTAGCCCCAGTTCAACGGCATAAGTCACTGGCCCTAGCCGCTCAATCACATAGGCCAGATCGTTATAAGCCTTCGCGCTAAAAAACAGCGCCAAATTACCCAGCAAATGAACCACCACGAAGATCACAAGTCCCAATCCCGTTAGACCTGTCAGTATTTTCTTGCCAATTGGTGATCGATAAAACCCGATAATTCCGTTGGATTCTGACTCTGGACTTGCCACCATAAGCTTAATAATTTTTGCTCATAGACTCTAGTAGATCACAGGATATTGCTGCCTAGCACCCAATTTTAAGCTTTACTTTCGTATTAAATCTAAAGGGGCTTTAAGCGCAACAGCCCAGGAGCCGCCATATCAGTAATCCTGAGCTATTGCGCTGATTTCAATTTCAATGGTTGCGGGCTCAATTTTGGCTCGGGCTTTGATCAATATTTCCTCAACAATTCATCGAAATCCGTCAGAAATCTTCAAAAGCCAATTTTTAAAAATCAGTCTTCGATGGTGACAGAGACAATTTTGTCGCCTTTTTTGATGGCATTAACCACATCCATGTCTTCCGTCTTCCCAAAAACGGTGTGAATACCGTCCAAGTGGGGCTGCGCTTCATGGCAAATAAAGAACTGACTGCCACCCGTATCTTTACCGGCATGAGCCATTGAAAGCGTTCCGGCTTCGTGCTTGTTGGGGTTGATTTCGCACTTGATTTTGTAGCCAGGGCCACCGGTACCGGTGCCATTTGGGCAGCCACCTTGAACCATAAAGTTAGGAATCACCCGGTGAAAGCTAAGGTCATCGTAAAAGCCATCTTTAGAAAGCTTGACAAAATTTTCAACGGTGCCGGGAGCATCTTGATCAAATAGCTCTAGGTTGATAGTGCCTTTATTGGTTTCCATAATTGCACGGGTCATAGCGTCGTCCTTAAAAATAGGTAACCGGTTGTCATTCTAACGTTGTGCGGAAAACCACGGTGAAAAATATTCACTTCAGCCATCCATTTTAGATAGTCACGTCAGATGACATTAGCTTGTAAGGAGATTTAAGGCTGGACTTCTAGCTCACGGCTATAGGCGGTTTCAATCACATTGAGCCGAGTTTCAAAGTCCAGCGCTGCTAGTTCGCTCTGGATGATTTGCTCATCTTGGTAGTGTTCAATTTTTTCAGCAAGCTGGCGTTCGTAGTCGGCCTGAAGCTGATCGGTAGCACTGCGCAGCCGAATTTCGTGATTGGTTTCTAGCTGCTGTAGGCGGCGCTGACTCTTTTGCAGGGCGCTCAGCAGCCGCTCTAAGCGCCGCCGCATTAGCCAGTAAACGAGGGCAGCCGCAACAGCGCCTATCAGCAATCCAAAAAAGAGCCCGGTAATCAAAGCTCAATGACTCCATTTGCGAGGGGTTACAGTGAAGATACGCCGTCAAGATAGACTGTGAGGAAATATTACAACCCCTGCTGATTGTGTCAAGCCTCATAACGAGGGCAATGATAAATGGGGGGCTTTTCAGTAAGATTAATAAAGTGAATTATAGATCTAATCGTTCTAAATCTTGGAGGATTTGAGCTTTTGAGTGATCCCTTTAAAAAAGTAATGGCTGAAAAAACACTTGGTACCGCGCCTGATGAGCTATTTTTGCAGCAAGCATTGACTGGTATGAAGATTAATACAATGGCTGGCATGACCCCCGCAGATTCAAACACCGAGCAAATCGCAGACGAGGTTCGGCCTAGCAGCGCTGCCGATGCTCCTAAAATGCCGGTTGATGAGGCTACGAAAGCGCTAGCGATGGCCATTGCCAATGCCGCTGATGACCGCAAAGGCGGTAACATTACGATCTTGCAAACGGGCGATATTTCGTATTTAGCTGATTATTTTGTAATTGTGACGGGCTTTTCAAATGTGCAGGTGCGCGCTATTGCCAATGCGGTAGAAAGCGCTATCGAAGAAGAGTTTGGTCGCCTGCCGCTGCGCACTGAAGGCATGAGCGAAGGCCGCTGGGTGCTGCAAGATTACGGTGAAGTGATTGTCCATGTCTTTATGCCGGATGATCGCGAATTTTATGATTTGGAAGCTTTTTGGGGCCATGCTGAGCGGATTGAATTTACGCCGGAGCCCTTGTCTGCTGCGCCGTTAAACCGTCAAAATGGCGGCTATTAGGAGATCTAGATCTGAAAATTGATCTTGAGAGATAACACCCATGAGCGGCTCATCCAACGGCTCTGACAGCAACCCAAATGGCAGAGACGGCAAACATAATCAGAACGGTCAGCTCAAAAAAAGTCCAATCAGCGATCGCTGCCCAGTACCGATTGATCAAATTCCGATTAAGGAATATGAGAGCATGAGCGAATCCTGGTTTTACCGCTGGGGTTTGCGAGATTTGCGCGGCTATTTGATGCCAATTGTTAGCTTGTGGCTCTTGAGCTGGGTAGTCGTTGGGCCGATGGCGGCAGTGAGTTTTGCGCCTAATAAGCTGCCGTCGCAGTTCGTGATGAGCGCCTCGTTGGGGGCGCTATTGCTGCCGACGCTGGCGCTAATTCAGCTTTATATTGGCTGGCGTCATGTGGGCGATCGCCTGTCCAAACCCGCTGTTCCTTACGAAGAATCTGGCTGGTACGACGGTCAGATTTGGTACAAGCCAGAGGCCGTGATTGATCGAGATCGCCTTATTGCCGACTACCAAATCAAGCCTCTGATGCTGAGATTACAAAAAACCTTTGCGACCATATCAGGTATCATTGCTTTTTGCTTAGTGACTTGGCAGTTTTTATAGCGGCCTCGCATCTCACTAATTTACAAACAATACGGAATAATCACGGAACGCTGGTGTATGAATAGGGTGAACCGTCATAACTCGTCACTGCTCGAAGTGCAGCTCTTGCGAGAAGGCATTGTCGAATCCACCCATAAGGTTCATGCCGTTGCCTGCGATGATCGCGGTCGGATTTTGGCCAGTGCGGGAGATGCTGATGTGGGCAGCTTTATGCGCTCGTCGCTTAAGCCTTTTCAAGCCCTGTCGCTGACGACGAGTGGCACTCTCGATCATTTTCATCTCACCGATAAAGATCTGGCGATTATTTGCAGCTCACACCACGGCAATCTAGAGCAAATTCGTCAGGCGTTTAACGTTCTCTGGCGCTGTGATGTAGAGCCTTTGGCCTTGCAGTGTCCCATTCCGGACGGGAAAGATACGCCGCTAGCCCACAACTGCTCAGGCAAACACGCCGGAATGCTGGCGGTCTGTAAGCATCAGGGTTGGTCGATTGATAGCTATACGCAGCGATCGCACCCTGTCCAAAAGCTGATCATCAGCAAAGTTGCCGAGCTGCTAGGAATGCCCCCGGACGAATTCATTTGTGCGCATGATGACTGCGGCGCACCCACTTACTTTATGGAGCTAAGCCAAATGGCAACGCTCTATGCCAAGCTTTCCTCTGGCAAAAGTTTGGGCATGGAACGCATTGTCCGCGCTATGACTACCCACCCGATGATCATTTCTGGCCCGGAAGGCTTTGACTCACAGCTGATGTACCTCACAGAAGGCACATTGGTGAGTAAAGCGGGCGCAGAAGGTATTCAGTGCATTGGCCAAGTCGGTGAGGGCATGGGCATTGCTTTAAAAGTCGTTGATGGCTCCAAACGCGCTAAGTATGCGACCGCCGTCCATGTGCTCAAGCAGCTCGGCTGGATTACTCCCGACATTTCCGAAGTCTTAGCTGAAAAGTTTATGCTACAGGGCAAATACACCCGTTTGGATGTAGTCGGAGAGCTACCGCTAATTTAGGCAGTAATAGGCAGTAAAAAAATTAGACCTAAAATAAAGCCACACATCTGAGACATGAGCTGTTATATTTGTTAAGCGGCAACGCGGGGTAGAGCAGTCTGGTAGCTCGTCGGGCTCATAACCCGAAGGTCCATGGTTCAAATCCATGCCCCGCCACCAACAAAAAGACAATCAAAGAAAATGCTAAAGAGAAAATGCTAAAGAGATTTAGTTAGCTCTAAGCAAAACAAATTTCCGGTAGCTCAATGAGTTGCCGGAAATTTGTTTTGGGCCAGCGCAAACACCGCAAACACATTGGGCTTAATCTTGGGCTTAATCTGACCTCACTGTCTTGCATTGGGCTCTCTATAAACAAAGTAGGTAGTAAAGAAAGTAGAGAGCGTTGAGCAGGAAGTGAATCAAAAGATGGGATTGAAACGGTGAACATGAGCCATAACAGTACCCAAAATACTAAACTGACCTAGTGCCAATAAGACAGCCGTGAGCTGTACAACACAGAACAGCAGGAGTGAGTGTATGGGTAAGCGACAGACAGCAAGAACGTTAGTCTGCTTAGGAAGAACGGTGGGAAGTACGTTGGGTCTTGTTTTCTTGCAAGCTGTTAGTCCTGTCCTTGGTCGGGCACAGGCGCAGTTAGTGCAGCCGTTAGCACAACCATTCACGAGCCTGGCTCAAGCAGAAATGCAGGCTGCGCCCGACAGTTTGTTTATCGCCTATCCGCCCGCTACCCACGAAACCGTGGCGGATCGAATTTTTTTTATCGGCACCGCGAATCCTGATATGCCGGTTACTATCAACGGTCAGCCAATTGAAAATCGCAGTGATGCAGGGCACTTTGCACCGACTTTGCCGTTGGCCATGGGCGAGAATACTTTTGTGCTGGCTCAAGGCTCCGAAAGCGTGACGCTGACGATTACGCGCATTTCTAATCAGCCGCCGCTGCCGGTCGGGGTGAACTTTGCGGAAGGAACGCTATCTCCGGCTGTAGATGTGGCGCGATTGCCAGGAGAACTGATTTGTATGAGTGCGATCGCGCCCGCTGACGCCACCGTATCTGCCACTTTTGGTAACCAAACGATTGCCCTTACTCCACAGCCCAGCGTCGATTTGCCGCCCAACGCTAGCGTGCTCACCGCCCAAACTGCACCCATCACCGCAGGCACGGCTAGCACCGCGACTGAATACGCAGGCTGCGCCACCGCTACCTCCCCCGGCAATTTAGGCAGCCCTCGCTTTACCCTAACCGCGCAAGGCCAAACCGTTACCGCCGAAGCCCCCGGCCAGATCAGCATTCTGTCACTTACCGTGTTCGACGTTGCTACCGTCACCGCCGCCGAAGGCACCGCCCGCACCGGGCCGAGTACAGATTATTCTCGGATCACGCCGCTGCCAGCAGGCACCCGCGCTGCTGTCACGGGCCGTGAAGGCGAATGGCTACGGTTGGACTATGGCGGTTGGATAAAAGCAGCTGAAACAACTGTTACGCGTTCATCTGTGCCGCCTCGCAGCATCATTCGCGGCATTCGCGCCCATCAAGCCGACGATTGGACAGAGATTGTTTTTCCCTTACAGACGCCGGTTCCCGTTTCCATTCATCAGCAGAGTCAGTCACTGACGCTGAGGTTATACAACACCACACCTCAAACAGACACCATTTACTTCTCCAACGATCCGGTGGTGGAGAGAATGGACTTTAATTCGGTGCTGCCCGATAGCAGTGAGTATACCTTTCACTTCAAATCGTCTCAGCAATGGGGCTATAAGCTCCGCTACGAAGGCACCAGTCTGATTCTTTCCTTGCGCCACGCGCCGTCTAACAACAGCTTACAAGGCACAACTATTTTGCTCGATCCGGGGCATGGTAGTGATGCTGATTTGGGCGCTCGTGGCCCAACCGGCTATCCTGAAAAAGACGTTGTGCTGATTGTTTCTAAGCTATTGCGCGATCAGCTTGAAGCGCGCGGTGCACGAGTTGTGATGACCCGTGAAGGTGACGATGACCTGTATCCGGCGGATCGCGTCGATATTATTAATGCTACTGAGCCGACTGTATCGCTGAGTCTTCATTACAATGCCTTGCCGGATGCGGGCAATGCGTTGGAGACTGCTGGGGTGGGCACTTTCTGGTATCACCCCCAGGGGCATAATCTGGCCGCTTTTTTGCATGACCATTTGGTGCAAGCGTTAGGCCGTGACTCTTACGGGGTGTATTGGAACAACTTAGCGTTAACTCGTCCCGCTGTAACGCCTGCGGTTTTACTAGAGCTTGGCTTTATGATCAATCCAGCAGAATTTGAATGGATTATGGATGAACGTTCTCAACAAGAACTGGTAAGAGCCCTAGCTGAAGGCTTGGAGGCTTGGTTTCAGGGTCAGGTTTAGTCCTCGCAGAGATCTTCGGGTTCGTGCTGAGTGGAGTTAGCCAAAGCTGTCGCGATCGCATCCACTACCCGCCCGACTTCGGTGACGTCTATTCCCATGCCACTACGCTTTTGCCCTTTTGGTATCAGCGCTCGCTTAAACCCTAGTTTGGCGGCTTCTTTGAGCCGTAATTCCATTTGCGACACCGGGCGAATTTGCCCCCCGAGACCCACTTCACCAATGAGCACGAGCTCTGGATCGATGATGCGATCGCGAAAACTCGCCGCTACTGCCACCGCAATCCCTAAATCTGCCGCTGGTTCACTTACATTTAGCCCGCCCGAAGAGGCTACATAGGCATCTAGCTTGGAGAGCGGAATCCCAACCCGTTTTTCGAGCACTGCCAAAATTTGCAATAATCTGTTGTATTCAATGCCCGTGGTAGAACGGCGCGGTGAACTGTAGCTCGTTGGGCTCACCAGCGACTGAAGCTCTACGACCAAAGGCCGGGTGCCCTCGCAGGCCACAATGGTGGCAACACCCGGCACATTTTCTTCTTGATTGCTCATAAATAGCTCGGATGGGTTTAACACTTCTGCTAATCCCTTATCGACCATTTCAAACACGCCGAGTTCGTGAGTTGCCCCAAAGCGGTTTTTCACAGAGCGCAGCAGCCGATGACTCGCAAAGCGATCACCTTCAAAATACAGCACCGTGTCGACCAAGTGCTCTAGCACTTTCGGGCCAGCGATCGCGCCATCTTTGGTCACATGCCCCACAATAAACAGCGAGATATTCTCTTTTTTGGCTAACTGCATCAGCGCCGACGTACACTCTCTCACTTGGGCGACTGATCCAGGCGCAGAGGTCAGCGCTGAATAGAACAACGCCTGAATACTATCAATCACCGCCACCTGAGGCCGCAGCGATTCTAATTCTTCTAAAATAGTTTCTAAATTAGTCTCAGGCAGCAAATAGAGATTTTCCTGAATGCTGTGGGGTTTGTTTTTGCTGAGATCAGCTTCGCCAACCATGCCTAAGCGCAGCGATCTAAGCTTCACTTGCTGCCCCGATTCTTCTGCACAAACGTACAGAATCGGAGTTTTCTTGGCGAGCTGATTGGCCGTTTGCAACAGCAATGTCGATTTGCCAATGCCGGGATCGCCGCCCAACAGCACCAATGAACCCGGTACAATGCCGCCGCCTAACACCCGATCTAGTTCGTGATAGCCGGAAGGAATCCGCGCCTGTGGATGGTCTTGAATTTGATTAAAGGTGAGCGATAGGCGCGGTTGAGCCGAAGCTTTCGAGCGGCGACTGGTGCCTGTGCGCGATTTCATACTAGGGCGAGCCGGGTTGGCTTCAGTCGGCGCTAGCTTTTGCTCGACAAGGCAGTTCCAGCTATGGCAGGTCGGGCATTTACCAAAATACTGGCCCGATTCAGCCCCACAGGCGTTGCATACAAAGACAGATCGAGTTTTAACCATGAACCGAAATCACCCTCCTTACAAAAATAAGAACCCGATAAAAATAAAAATTAGCTGATTCAAAAATGACGGTTGTTGATAGCCTTTATTGACAGTATAAGCGTACTATGATGAGAATCTCCGGCCATTTGCTTTGTAGAAGTAGTCAACTCTACATATTTCTTCGCAATTAGGTTGCTATCACTTCACAGTTATCGGGTTGGCGATCGCTTTTTCCCGCTCTTTACGATTCCTTTTGAAACGGATCAAAACTGAGAGAACATTGCGGCGATCGCTCCCTAATTCTAATTTCTATAAAGCTCAACCCTATCTCTAGCTTGTGCTGTAGCGATTTGTATCGGTTTGTGCCTTGCCCTGCAAACCTTAAGAAACACTGAAACCCAGTCACGCTAGTCGGTTTAGGGAGTGGTAAGACCTATGATTACCTTGTAAGGTTATATGTCTAAAGCGAGAAGGTGTTTGCAAGACAGATATATAAATGAATATATATAAATGCAGACAAAACTTTAAATCAGCCACAACTTTAAGTTAGGAGTTCAGAAAACCTTGGATAGCGTTAAAGAAAAAATCTTGGTTGTGGATGACGAAGCTAGCATTCGTCGGATTTTAGAAACTCGCCTCTCTATGATTGGCTACGATGTGGTGACGGCTGCCGACGGGGAAGAAGCCCTCGAAACGTTTCGCAATACCGTTCCTGATTTGGTCGTATTAGATGTGATGATGCCCAAGCTCGATGGCTATGGGGTGTGCCAAGAGCTCAGAAAAGAATCCGATATCCCGATTATTATGCTCACCGCCTTGGGAGATGTGGCCGATCGAATCACTGGCCTAGAGCTAGGCGCAGATGACTATGTGGTCAAGCCTTTTTCCCCAAAAGAGCTAGAGGCGCGGATTCGCTCTGTCCTTCGCCGGGTTGAAAAGACGGGCGCTTCGGGCATTCCTAGCTCCGGCGTGATCACGATTAATAACATTCGCATCGATACGAATAAGCGCCAAGTGTACAAAGGTGATGAGCGCATTCGCCTGACGGGCATGGAATTTAGTCTGCTAGAGCTATTGGTAAGCCGCTCGGGCGAACCCTTTTCACGCTCTGAAATCCTACAAGAAGTTTGGGGCTACACCCCTGAGCGCCACGTCGATACCCGTGTGGTTGATGTTCATATCTCCCGCCTTCGCGCCAAATTAGAAGACGATCCAAGTAACCCTGAGCTAATTTTGACCGCACGCGGTACCGGCTACTTGTTTCAGCGGATTGTGGAGCCCGGTGAGGAGTGAGCGGCCGATTCCTCGGACACTGACAGAGGTAGTCTGATAGAATTCTTAAAGTTTCTATTGGCCATACTCTGTGGCCAGACGACAAGATAGAGCCAGGATAGAACTTTAATGGATTCAACGCAGGTACGCATTGCAGTAGACGCAACGGGCGGAGACTATGCCCCTGCAGAAATAGTTGTAGGGGCGGTCAGAGCAAAAGCAGAGCTCGGTGTGAAAGTGCTGCTAGTTGGCGATCCGGAGCAGATTAGGGCTTCGGTCTCGCAGCCGGAAAGCCTGCGAGACATTGAAATCGTGGCGGCTGAAGGCACAATTGAAATGCACGAGGAGCCTTTGAGTGCGCTGCGCCGCAAGCCCAACGCTTCGATTAATGTGTCGATGGATTTGGTAAAGCAGGGGCGAGCCGATGGGGTTGTCTCAGCAGGTCATTCAGGCGCGGCAATGGCTGCGGCTCTGCTGCGGTTAGGCCGAATCAAGGGTGTTGATAGACCGGCGATCGGGGCAGTGTTTCCCACTGTGATTGCTAATAAGCCAGTGCTGATTTTAGATGTGGGCGCAAATGTTGACTGCCGCCCAAAATATCTAGAGCAGTTTGCGGTGATGGGCAGCATTTACTCTGAGTATGTAATCGGTAACGCCTCGCCAAAAGTAGGGCTGTTGAGTATTGGTGAAGAGAAAAGCAAGGGCAATGAGGTCGTTTTGCAGGTGCACAAAAGGCTATCTGGTCTAGAAACAATCAATTTTGTCGGGAATGCAGAGGGCCGCGATGTGCTTTCAGGTGATTTTGATGTGATCGTCTGTGATGGCTTTGTCGGCAATGTGCTGCTGAAATTTGCCGAAGCTGTGGGAGAGTCAGTGCTGCAAATTTTGCGCGAAGAATTGCCTCAAGGCATTGCTGGCAAAGTTGGCTGTAGCTTGCTTAAAGGAAATTTAAAGCGGATTAAGCAGCGGGTGGATCACGCTGAGCATGGCGGCGGGCTGCTGCTAGGCGTAGCCGGAATTGCGGTGATTAGCCACGGCAGCTCTCGGGCTCCGTCAATTTTTAATGCCATTCGCCTAGCCAAAGATGCGGTGGACAATCAGGTTCTGGCGCGAATTAAGGGAGAATATCAAAAAGTCACAGCGACAGCCAAAGGTGAATAGCAGATGACTCAGCAGATTTCGGGCCAGATTCCGGTGCAACCTTCGGGCCAAGCTCACGGTGTTGCATTTGTCGGCACGGGTTCAGCCAAGCTAGAGACAGTACTTAGCAATGCGCAATTAGCGGAAATTGTTGATACCTCGGATGAGTGGATTGCAACTCGTACGGGCATTCGTCAGCGCCATATTGCGGGGGCGAGTGATTCTGTTCGTTCTTTGGGGGCTGAGGCGGCGATCGCCGCGATCACCCAAGCCCAACTCCAGCCTACGGAGATTGATTTGATCCTATTAGCGACCTCTACGCCGGATGATTTGTTTGGCTCTGCCTGCCAAATTCAGCACGAAATTGGCGCTAGTCGAGCGGTTGCTTTTGATATCACAGCGGCCTGTTCGGGCTTTGTCTTTGCGCTTGTGACAGCAGCTCAGTTTATTCGCACCGGCGCTTATCGCAATGTCGTGGTGATTGGCGCAGATTTGCTATCGCGGCTGACCGATTGGGGCGATCGCCGTACCTGTGTGCTGTTTGGTGATGGCGCGGGGGCGATTGTGATGCAGCGCTGTGAGGGCAAGGGCGATCGCCTGCTCAGCTTTGATTTACACAGCGACGGCACCTTGAATGACTGCCTCAGCGCCGCCTACCAACCTACATCGGTGACCCTTGCCGGTGACATCACTGTGCAAACAGGCCACTTTGCGCCCGTCACCATGAATGGCCGTGAAGTCTATCGGTTTGCCGTCAGGCGCGTCCCTGAAGTGCTCGAAAAAGCCCTCTTTTATGCTGGACTGAGCACGGCAGACATCGACTGGCTAATCCTGCATCAGGCCAATCAGCGAATTTTAGACGCTGTTGCGACTCGCCTAGGCATTCCGGCTGAGCAGGTAGTGAGCAACATGGCCAAGCATGGCAACACTGACGCGGCCTCTATTCCCATTGCTCTAGATGAATGGGTGCGATCCGGTAAAATCAAAAATGGCGATACGCTAGCGCTCTCAGGCTTCGGCGCGGGGCTCTCTTGGGGCGCAGCCATTTTGAAGTGGGGCCAATGAGCCTATATCTAAGAGATCTAACTTACGAGGTGCAATAACAGCATGACCAAAACTGCGTGGGTATTTCCCGGCCAGGGCTCACAGACCCTAGGCATGGGCTCAGATCTCGCTGAGGTTTGCCGCGATCAGCTAGCCACTGCGAATGAAATTTTGGGCTGGTCCGTGTTAGAGATTTGCCAGCATGAAGATAAGCTTTCTAGCACGCTTTATACTCAGCCTTGCCTCTATGTGATTGAGTGCGCCTTGGTTGATTTGCTCAAAGCCGCTGGTCGCCACTTTGATATGGTTGCGGGCCACAGTCTCGGAGAGTATTCTGCGCTGTATGCAGCGGGTGTCTTTGACTTTGCTTCGGGGTTAAACCTAGTCAAGCACCGCGCTATGCTGATGTCTCAAGCTTCTTCTGGGGCAATGGCGGCGCTGATGGGCTTTGATCGCCCAGCTCTAGAAGCGCAAATTGCAAGTATTGAAGGGGTTGTTTTGGCCAATGACAACAGCGACAGTCAAGTTGTGATCTCGGGTACGCCAGCGGCAGTAGAGGCCGTGATGGCAACGGTCAAAACAAAGCGAGCCATCCAGCTCAACGTCAGCGGAGCCTTTCATTCCCCGCTGATGGCCGAAGCCGCAGAAGCGTTTGAACAGGTCTTAATGGAAGTGCCTTTTCAAACTGCTCAAGTACCGGTGATCTCTAACGTAGACCCGAATCCCGCTACTGATGCAGATGTTTTGAAAGAGCGGTTAAAGCAACAGATGACCGGCTCTGTACGCTGGCGCGAGATTTCTCTGCGTTTGCCTGAGCAAGGCATCACCTCAGTGGTAGAAGTGGGCCCAGGCAAGGTGCTAACTGGCTTAATTAAGCGCACCTGCAAAAAAATGGCGTTGGCAAACATCAGCAGCTGGGCGGACATTCGCCCTGACTTACCCAGATGAAGTGTCAGCGACTTGTGAAGATAAGCGCTAAAGCTAGCGTCAAGTCTTCTGATTTCATCTGTTTAGATCAACCTAGCGTCAGTTGTTTTCCAGGTATTTTATAGAGGCGTACGGCATTCTATTCATGAATTGCTATTACGCATCGATGCGACTCACTCTCCGCCTATCTTGGAAGAGCCCTACTCCACTGTCACCTGATATAGTTCGCTCGCTTTTCACCAAAGCTAAGCCAAACTGTTGGCCGCACACCGCATCTGCTGCCACAAACCGAACACGAGGCATTAGAAAAAGCTTGCTTGATATAGCGGTCGCCACATGGGTTAAGACGCCAGCTTCAGAACATGCTCCATCGCATCACGCAGGGTCGGGAATTGGCCTAGCAGCTTGCGAATCCGACTCTTCAGCCACGACCAGCTCTTTTCTATCTTGTTGAGGTCAGG
>JBGTNW010000238.1:0-7754 GCA_041742865.1 Phormidesmis sp. | reverse complement strand
ATCGCTGTTCCTAGCGCAATCGGTCTGTATTGAGTGGGCGTCCCGGCGCTGCGGTCGATCTGAGCGCTGTACCCGTGCCGCCATCAGCAGCATCTAGGAAGGGCTTGAGGTAGATGCCGTTGCCGGTAGGCGCAGAAGAGGCCCGCGATGAATTTCTAGAAGGGAGGTTAAGAATTTCGCTAAGTTGGCCGAGCAGGTCACTGCCCGAGCTGCCGTAAGGGCCGCTACCGGTGAAGGTGTTGACGATAGTGGTGTTGTTGCCGGCGTCGGCAAGGGCGAGATTTTCAAAGACGAGATCGCGGGTGACGACTGGGTTTTGACCGGGCGGAACAGTGAAGACAATTTTACACAGTCCTGGCGATTGCTCGGTGGTGGCACAGACGGTGTTGTAGCCATTTTCGGTGCCGACTTGAAGTTCTACTAAGCCTTCGGGGCGATAGGATTCTAGGCGATCGCTGATGGCATAACAGCGCCGCTCAGCCGTCCAGCCGCCGCCCATTTGGCCGGGGGTGGCCCAAGGGTAAACTCTTTCGGGCTGGCTTTCGGGGCGATAAACCACGGTAAAGGTGCCTTCGTAAAGCTGGCATTCAAAGCGGGTATCACCCGGTAGCGGCGTACCACTGGGCGTACCACTGGTAGAAGACTCAACGTCTGGTAGGGGCGGATAGGTTTGAGCAAAGCTAGGCGAAGCGCTAAGCACTGAGACTAAGCCGGTGGTCATAGCAGTGGTCATGAGGCCGACTAGGGTGCCGCTGAGCCGAAGGGCGCGGCGAAGGGACGGCGAATTTTGGGTTTTGAACTGTGTGGCAACCATATCTATAAAAATCCTGTGCCTTTCTGGCTCCTTGGCAACGCGATTAGCGTAGCGCGCTGTGAGCAATTCGGGCTGTACTGGTGGACAGTCTATGCGGACTGAAGCGATTGGTTGTCAGGACAAAGGTAGTGACATTTGAGTGACATTGCTGGGGATTTCTGGCGCTAGTAGGATGCGAAATGCTCAAGTCAGAAAATAGCTTTATTCTGGTACTTAGTCACGGCTGTTGACTGCTATCTAGATATATAAGATTTTGAGCCTGGAATTTTTATGGTTGATACGACATCGTACGGATCTTGGCGATCGCCCATCACCTCAGATTTGATCGTGTCTAGTGCGATTCGCTTAGGCGAAGTGCGGCTAGATGGCGCTGATCCGTACGGGGCAGACATTTACTGGAGTGAGCTGAGGCCGTCTGAAGGCGGACGGCAGATTGTGGTGCGCTATGGGCCTGATTCGAGTTTGTCGGGCGGCTTATCTGCCAATTTGGGCTCTGGTTTAGGCAGTATTAGCGACCTGACGCCAGCGCCTTTTAATGTGCGCACCCGAGTGCATGAATATGGCGGTGGCGCTTATGTGGTGCATCAGGGCACGGTGTATTTTTCAAATTTTGCCGATCAGCGGCTTTACCGGCATACGGCGGGCGAGGAGCCGGTAGCGCTGACGCCAGATGTGAAGCCAGTTGGGGGATTGCGCTATGCGGATGCGGTAATCGATGCGCCGCGCGATCGCCTCATTTGCGTACTAGAAGATCATCGCCATAGCAAAGGCGGCGGGCAAAGCGGTGAGGCAATGAATGCGATCGCCACTGTTCCAATCTCTGGCGGCAGTCCCAAAATTTTGGTCAGCGGCAATGACTTTTATTCATCGCCGCGCCTTAGCCCCGATGGCACTCAGCTTGCTTGGATCACTTGGAACCATCCGCAAATGCCGTGGGACGGCACGGAACTCTGGCTGGCGACGGTAACAGAAGACGGCAGCCTCAGCCGCCCGCGCAAGCTAGTCGGCAATATTAAAGAATCGGTGTGTCAGCCGCAGTGGTCACCGGGCGGCAGCTTGCATTTTATTAGCGATGCGACCGGCTGGTGGAACCTGTATCGCTGGGAAGGAGAACGGGGTGAGCCGTTGTTTCCGATTGAGGCAGAGTTCGCGGGGCCGCAGTGGAACTTTGCGCAGAGCAGCTACGGGTTTGAAGACAATACGACTTTACTCTGTAGCTACCTAGATAAAGGGGCGCTGCGGCTGGCTCGGTTTGACACGCGCGATCGCAGCATGAGCGAAATCGAAACGCCCTACTGCGGCATTGGCAGCTTACAGGTTGGCCCTGGGTTCGCGGTCTTTTTGGCTAGTAGCACCACTCAGCCAAGTGCAGTGGTCAGGCTAGATCTCACTACCCTCAGCTTTACCGAGCTGCGACGCTCTAGCCCATTAGAAATTGATCCGGGATACCTCTCTGAACCGGAGGTGATTTCATTTCCGACTACAGGCGGCTTTAACGCTTACGGCATCTACTACCGCCCCAAAAATAAAGACTATGAAGTGCTCGTGACTGAGCGTCCGCCGCTGCTGGTCAAAAGTCACGGGGGGCCAACGGCAGCGGCTTCGAGTGCGTTTAATCCGGCGATTCAGTACTGGACGAGTCGCGGCTTTGCTGTGCTCGATGTCAACTATGGCGGTAGTACAGGCTATGGCCGCGCCTATCGCGATCGCCTGCTAGGCAAATGGGGGATTGTCGATGTAGATGATTGCGTCAATGGCGCACAGTATCTGGTGCAGCAAGGCAAAGCGGATGAACAGCGCCTTGCGATTGATGGCGGCAGTGCGGGCGGCTACACCACGCTAGCGGCGCTGACGTTTCGCGATGTGTTTAAAGCGGGAGCTAGCTACTACGGCGTAAGCGATATGGCTAGTTTGGCGGCCGAGACGCACAAGTTTGAGGCGCGGTATTTGGATAGCTTGGTGGGGCCGTACCCTGAGCAAAAGGCGGTGTATGAGGCGCGATCGCCGATTAATTCGGTCGAAAATCTCTCTTGTCCGGTGATTTTTTTACAGGGCTCAGAAGATGAAATTGTGCCGCCTAATCAGGCCGAAGTGATGGTCAATGCTTTGAAAGAAAAGGGAATTCCGGTGGCATATTTGTTGTTTGAAGGAGAACAGCACGGCTTTCGTAAAGCAGAAAATATTAAGCGATCGCTCGAAGCCGAACTCTCTTTTTATGCTCAAATATTCGACTTTGAGCTAGCCGATGACATTGAACCTGTTGAAATTATCGGGAAGTAATTTATGGACAAATCGATGACCGAAGAAATGTTGTCAGAGGGTTCAAATTCGTCATCAGCCAATCCCTCTTCTATTTGGCAAACAAAACCTTGGTGGTGTCAGCCTTGGTCAATCGTGCTGACCGGACTGACCATTCCGGTTGCATCTTGGCTATTACTGCACCTTTTGTGGATTACGCTGCCGGTTGGGGGTGTGATTGTTATTTGGTGGGTGCTGTTTTTGGGATTAGTGCCTGCTCAGTATGCGGCAGAAATAAGAGAGTTTGAGCCAGAAAGCGGAAAATTATCAGGAGAACATCATGTCTAGTGCTTCAAAAACCGAAGAAATTGCGACCACGAATGCTAAAAACGTTTTGGGGACGCCTTTGCAATCTTGTTGCACAGCGCCCATGACCGGGTTTTATCGAGATGGCTTTTGTCATACGGGCCCGCAAGATACGGGCGTGCATGTAGTCTGTGCGCAGCTGACAGCGGCTTTTTTGAGCTACACCAAAGCTCAGGGCAATGATTTAAGCACACCGCAACCGCTGTATGGCTTTCCTGGACTCAAACCAGGAGATTGTTGGTGTTTGTGCGCGGCCCGCTGGCGAGAAGCGTTAGAAGATGGGGTTGCGCCGCCAGTGGTATTGGCCGCTACCCACGAGTCGGCGCTTCAGCATGTGAGCTTAGAAGATCTAAAGACAAATGCGGTAGAAGCGAGTGAGTAAATTCTTTGGATACTGTGAGCTTTTTTCTTGAAAACGGCCTTACCTAATTTGATAGGTACAAAAGGTCTAGCCGCTATTCTGGTGAGGCTGAGTCTGTACCAAAATACTAACCGTCTGTAACCTGTGACGAATCGCGATCGCAATCAGATATTCTGCTAGAAGCTTCAGAATATGCCCCCAAGGCCAGGAAGGAATTCGTCATGTTTGGTCAAAATAGCTGTCGTGCGATCGCGCTTTCTAGTGTGCTGTCGGTGAGTACGGTGATAACGCTCCCGTTAGCTCAGCTAGCCTTTGCTCCGGCGGCTTTTGCCCAATCTACCACTCGTTTTAGCGATGTGCAAAGCAGCTATTGGGCCAGCCAATATGTCCGGGCGCTAACAGATGCCAACATTATTAGCGGCTTTCCAGATGCCACTTTTCGCCCCGATGCGCAGATGACTAGAGCGCAGTTCGCTTCTATTTTGAGCGGCGGCTTTCCAAAAGCAGCCGTGCGATCGCCGATTACCTTCACCGATGTCCCGGCTAATCACTGGGCCGCTGGGGCGATCGCCTCGGCCTATGCCAAAGGCTTTTTAAGCGGCTATCCCGACGGTACCTTTGGCCTAGATAAACCAATTACGCGCTTAGAAGTGCTGATTGCATTGGCCAATGGTTTAGAACTGCAATCACCGACAAATGCAGCGCAAGTGCTGGCTGTTTTTAGCGATCGTGCTCAAATTCCAGCCTGGGCAACGGGCGCCATAGCGGCAGCGACGTCTCAACAGCTGATTGTTAACTATCCCACTGTGCAACAGCTCAATCCCAATCGCTTTGCTAGCCGCGCTGAAATTGCAGCGATCGCCTATCAGGCACTAGTCAGTAAAGGCCGCGCCACCGCCCTTAATTCTCCTTACGTACCAATTGTGGCAACAACTGGCAATCCAGCACCAACAGACGACTTCTCAGATCTAGTCGCTTCTCTTAGCAGCAACAACCCCAGCATCCAACGCGCCGCCGCCGATTCTCTCGTACAAAGCGGAGCCGCCGCTGTTCCAGATCTAGCCCTAGCGCTCGAATCTGACAGTGCGCCCACCCGCGCCGCTGCCGCCTACGCGCTGAACGAAATCGGCGCACCCGCCGCACCCGCCACCCAGAGCCTGCTCGAAGTTATTCAAGATGATAACGAACTCGTCCGCGCCTTAGCAACGAGTGCATTGACCAAAGTAGGTCTTGACCAAGACGTATTAGTCGCGGTTCTAGTCGCCGCCGTGCAAAACGAATCGGGCTTAGTCAAAGACATTGCTGCTGAAGCGCTAGTGGGCATTGGTAAAGATGCGGTGCCCGCACTAGGCAACTTGCTGCAAAGCCCGAGTGCCAATAATTTAGCCAAGCAAACCGCCGCCACCCTCATCGGTGACATTAACCAAATCGACAATTTAGGACAGTCTGCCCTTCAGTCCGCCATTCCAATTTTGGCCGAGACTTTAAACAACAGCGACAGCAACGTGCGCAAAGCCGCTGCTGGTGCATTAGGAGACTTTGGGCCACTGGCTAACGTAGCCATTCCAGCATTGTCTCGGGCGCTGTTAGGCAACAACAGTGACCTTAGCCAAACGGTAGCCGGCAGCCTGCTAAAAATTGGCCCGGAATCGGTGCCGGTTCTAACTGCCGCATTGACCAGCGGTAATGCGCTCACTCGCCTATATGCCGCCGATGCGCTGTGGACACTGACCCAAGACAGCAGCCTAATTTTGCCGACGCTAGTGTCCCTGCTATCGACTGGCGATGTCAAAACAAGAGAGTTAGCAACCCTTGGTCTTACCTACCTGGGCAGACAGGCGCTACCGGCAGTCCCAGCTTTGCGGCAGTTAGTCGGGTCTAATAATCAGCGGCTAGTCAGCGCAGCCCAGCTTGCACTGCTGATCTTAAACAACAACAACAACCCAGCAGCTACTTTAGGATTGTTGCTCACAGATACTCAAACGCCTAGCTCAGTACCTGCTGTGTTTGAAGCAATCAGCCGGTTGTGGTCTTAGAGATAATGCGTCTTAGAGCTTTACTGATTGCATGAAGCGAGAGTTAGCATTAATTGATGAACACAGGGGTTGGAGTCTTCGGTGTCTACGCTTTAATTAGGATCGATCTACTTAGTTGCACATCGCGTTACATAGTTAGCCGACCGAAGACCCCAACGTAATGGCCTCTACACCAGTGGCAAGAAGGCATTGGTAATCGTTGACACCTTGCCACCGCTCTGAACCACCAAATCCACAAAACCATCGCTGGGATCGGGCAGAAGGGTGGGGAAAATCCCCTCAATGCGGCTGGCACTCACCGAGGTGATCGAAGCGGCCTGACCGCCAAATATCACTAAAGTATCGGCAGGGTTAAAGTCCTGACCACCGATGACAAAGCTGCCGCCACCTACCGCCGGGGCTCGCCAAGGAAAGATATCAAAGGCCGTCATCCCCACTGCCGAGATATCGTCGGGAATGGCCACCTTGATCGCGTTAGCGCTCAGGTCAATATTCACAAACACCCCGCCCGGCCCCGTCAGCAGGTCTAGCCCGTTGGTAAAGTTGTAGGTCACCGTATTCTCCACCTGCATACCATCAGCAGATAGGTCAAATCCATAGACCTGACCATTCCACTTCTGAGCAAACAGCTGACCCCGCAGCTGACCCCCAAAGGTAGTGGCCCGGTACTCTTCGAGGCCATTGGTAGACGCCGCCACTTTAGCGATGGGGGCCGTGTGCACACCGGGAATATCGGGGGCTTCAGAACTGTAGAACACATTCTGCCGATCTTCACCTGGCTCCATGCCCCGACTGCGGTTGGGGTGGCCGTAGTAGGCTCCTTGAATGACCAGATTGAGCTCATCGGCATCAAAAATATTGCCGTAGGGCTGCTGGGTGGTGGCGGAGGTCGACTGGTCCCCAAAGCCTGCGTTGGCACCGTTGTCGGTGGCATACATCAGCCCGTTGGTGGCAAATACTAGGTCGAAGGGATTGCGAAACCCGCTGGCATAAACCGACACATCGACGCCGCTGGCAACCTTGGCCTGATTCCCAAACACCTGACTCAGAGCAGGATCAAAGGTCAAGCCATTGGGAGGAACAAAGTTATTCGGCAGTTCGTAGGTAATGGTGCCATTAAAGTCTGGCTTAGTGATCTCAGCTTTGAGAATAGCTGCCGTGAAGGGCGACTCAGGAATGCCGCCGATCGCCCCTGCTGTAATGCCTGCGTTGGTATTACCACCGGATGCAATATAGAGGTTGCCCTCGTTGTCAAAGTCGAGGCCGTTAATACCGTGGTCGTGGTTAGACACCGGTAGCCCGGTAATCAGAGGAGTTAGGGTCGAGAAATTTGGCCCCTCTAAGATGGAAACTTGACCGCTGTAGGGGGAGAGCTGAGTAACCGGGAAAGACGACCCGCCGTTGGCGTACAGCTGACTATGGGCGACATAGAGCTTTGGCGCGCCAGAGCCATCGTTATCCCAGGGGTTGAAGGCCAATCCCAGGATGTTGGGGTTCGATAGCCCGGCAATGGTAGCGATCGTTTCTACTGCCGTTACCTCATAGTTGTCGCTGAGGGTATAGGCCTTGATCACACCGCTGTAGGTACCCACGTACAGCCGCCCGTCTGGCCCCCAAGTGCCCCGGGTAGGGCCACCAAATCCCCCAGCCGGGTCAATGCCAGTGGCAATTGTCTTTTGTTGGTTAAAGACAATGGGCACCACATCGTTGTCTATGATCGTGACGGCTACGGAAGCCAGGGTGAGACCACTGTAGTCAGGATCAGCACTGGCGATGGTGTGGGCGATAGTACTGAAGTGGGTGCCCTCTTTAAGGTTATCGTCTACGGCTCCTACTGTTACCGTCTGAGCAATATTCCAGTTGTTTGGGGTAAAGGTCAGAGAGGGCTGATTGATAGTGAGCTGACCGTCGTTGGCCAAGTTGATGTTGACAACGACAT
>JBGTNW010000237.1:0-6714 GCA_041742865.1 Phormidesmis sp. | reverse complement strand
ACGGTGGAAAGTGCCGCTGGCTTTTGGGCTGACTGATGAGGCATTTGCGGTGGCGATTCGCCGCTACCAGTCACCGGATGCGTCGCCTTTTAAGCACTGGTACTATCTGGGGGCGGCGATCGCTATGTACAGCAACTGGCTGCTGTGCACGTTTCTAGGAATCACGCTTGGCCGCTTTGTCCCCAATGCCGCTCACTGGGGACTGGATTTTGCGATGTCAGTGACCTTCATTGGCATTACTGTGCCTTATCTCAAAACAAGACCGATGATTTTAGCGGTGATAGTGGCGGGCGGGGTAGCTGTTTTGGCCAATC
Source organism: Phormidesmis sp. (assembly GCA_041742865.1). Taxonomy (GTDB): domain Bacteria; phylum Cyanobacteriota; class Cyanobacteriia; order Phormidesmidales; family Phormidesmidaceae; genus Phormidesmis. The sequence continues at coordinate 6,400 of JBGTNW010000237.1, read as the reverse complement.
CTTTGCCACACAAATTAGGGCTGATGGTAGCGGCAATGATGGGTATTATCACGGGCACGCTTGCCGAAAGACAGCTATGAATGAAGTTCTAATCGTTGGCGGCATGGCGATCGCAACTTTTACCATCCGCTACCTAATGTTTGCCGCTAGCAGCCGCATTGCGTTTTCACCGACGTTACTAAGCGCCCTCCGCTACGTGCCGCCAGTTGTACTCACTGCAATTGTTGTTCCTGAGATACTCCTCCCTGAGGGATCGCTGCAAGTGAGCTGTTTAAATGCTCGGTTAGTGGGTGCGATCGCTGCTATGGTTATCAGCAGCCTCACCCAAAATTTGCTGTGGACAATTGTTGTCGGCATGGCTGCATTCTTTAGCTGGCAAGGGCTGCTTACTTTTTTAAGTTGATTGTGTAGGCTAAAAAATTACCTAAGAAAAATCTCTCACCTGCTTAGACAGATTTTTTGTTTTTCTTTGCTTAATTTTCATCAGCGCTTCAGCGCTGTAGTCCGACGGTATGCCTAAGCGCCGAAGGCCCATTTTTACATAGCCTTCATTAATCTCAATGCCAATCGATTTTCGGCCTAAGCGTTTGGCGACCGCACTGGTCGAAAAACTACCCGAAAACGGATCTAGAACAACTTCTCCGACATTGGAAGAAGCTAAAATAATCCGCTCCAGCAGAGCTTCAGGCTTTTGAGTAGGATGATTCTCATATTCTTCCATTTTGAAGCGCACCCGCGAAAAACTCCACACATTGCCCGGCACTTTTTCAGTTCTGTAGGGCTGAGGTGGATTTTTTCGATAGTCTATGAGCTGGCGTTTCTTTCCTGTTTTGGCTTCTACCTTAATCGCGTCAGCATTAAACGTATAGTCTCTTTTATGCTTAGTCAGCATTAATATGGGCTCATACATCGAGCCAAAATATCTTTTGGCCTGCACACTAGAGCTATCGTAGGCCCAGATAATTCTGCTTTTGATATAAAAATGCTGACGGCACTTAATATCCAAATAGGGCATATTTTCAGTGCTGTTCATCAAATAAAAAGTGCCTTTGGGCTTAAGGACGCGATCGCACGCCTCAATCCATCGATACGTCCAAGCCAAAAAGTCTGTCGTTGACCACTTTTCCACCAGTCCATCAAAATTTTTGCCAATGTTGTAAGGCGGATCCGCAAAAATCAAGTCAATCGAAGCCGGCTCAAGTCGTTGTAAACTTTCCAGCGCATCGCCATGAATAATCGTGTGAGAGCTATCCCTGTATGCCTTGGCTTCCCTCATAAAAACTTCATTTTCTCAAGCTAAGCTGAAAAATAATTAAACATTACCAATAAATTTCCATGAATTTTTGCATCTGCTGCCATACGGCTTTACTACGGCATATTCGCCACCGCGATATCTACTGGTTTTGTCCTACATGTCGGCAAGAGATGCCCAACCTTGAAGCCGTATCCGGCAATCCCTTAAAAGATCCTACGCAGGGCTCACGGCATTTTTCCACTCATCTTCCTACCCTTTTAGACTTACAGGCAACCGCTTGAAGCTGAGCAGCTCTAGCTAGTTTTTAGCAGTTGAACCAGATCATTGAGTGCTAACTCAGTTCAATCACTAAAATGCACCGAGTTAGCCTGGCCATTAGCGCAGCGGGCTGTTTTTGGCTGACCAAAGTTTAGCGGCATCGGGGAAATTCTCCTGCATACAGCGATCACACACACTGTGCGTAAACTCCACTTCAGTATGCTTAGCCATAAACTCTTCAATCGATGACCAGTAGCCTTGATCATCACGAATACCTTTACAGTAAGAACAAATTGGAATCAAATCGGCCATCACCTTTATCTGTTCTAAAGCATGGGCCAACTGCGTCGAAACCCGGCGTAACTCCATCTGCGAAACGACCTGACGCGCTAGCGCTTCTAGCGTATTGCATTGAGAAACCGACAGCGCCTTAGGCTGCTGATCGATTACACAAAGCGTGCCAAGTGGGTAGCCACTCGGAGTCAGAAGCGGTACACCTGCATAAAACCGGATATCTGGTGCACAGGTCACCAGCGGATTATCAAAAAAACGCTGATCCAGCCGCGTATCCGGAATCACCATGACTCCTTGCTCTAAAATAGCGTGCGCACAAAAAGAGACCTCGCGCGTAGTTTCACTTGCTGCTAAGCCTACCTTAGACTTAAACCACTGTCGGTCAGCATCCACTAAGCTAATGAGCGCTATCGGCACATCGCAAATAAAAGCAGCCAATGCCGTAATATCGTCATAAGCTTGCTCAGCCGGCGTATCTAAAATGTTGTAATCTTTCAAGGCTTTAAGCCGAGCAGATTCTTCAGCATAAATCTTTGCTTTCATATGATCACAGTAACCTCATTATTAGGCTACGGCTTTATTCTTAACAGGCGCTCTCAAGAACTGTTTTATTAAATGTTTTACGTTTTTACATTATGCCTGCCTTAGGCTCACACCTCATGATATCTGCTTGGCCAATTGTGCGGCAAACAAGCTTACACTAATATAGACAAGTCTTAATTTGATACAGGTCTTATACGCTCACGAAATGGTTCAGAAAACAGTAAGCTCTAACACCCAATCCACTGCTAATGCTGACGCTATTTCGGCTGATGCAATCTCGGCTGATGCAATCTCGATAGAGGCCGGTAATCAGCTGATTCCCATTGAATCTGTTCAAAAAATCCTCAATCGTTCTCGCGCTTCAGTATATCGCTATGCCAATACAGACACCAAAACTCTTAATCCGCCTTTTGAACCTAAGTGCTTAAACCCCGAAATCCGCCACGACAAAGAAGCGCCGCTGCTATTTCACCCTAATGAAGTGGCTCGTTTTGCTCAAGAGGTGCTAGGTATCAAGCAAGTAACCATCGCTGTCACCCCACCTACCGAAACCGAAACCCACCGGCTGCTGAAAGCAATCTTGAGCGAACTCCAAGAAGTTAAGCAGCTATTAATGGAATAGCGCATTCAACAGCCGTTGATTACCCAAGCTTCGATTTTCTCTGTCTATCTATCTCTAAGCTAAGGTCTCGGGTAAAAACTTAAAACTCAAAAACGGCAAGCTTAGAAAAGTGGGTCAAAAAACCTAGAAAAATCTGAGAGCTTGCCGCGCTTCAAAGCTTATTTGAAGGCTTATAAGAATACTACTCTCTAAGTATTTAATTAAGTATTCAAACTGTAAGATCCCTCACCAGAACACCCCACTAGATTCTGTATAAATACGGACATCTATGACGATAATGTCACAAATGCAAAATCCCTTGTGCCGAATCGTCAAGCCTTGGCTAATATGTGAGATAAGGATCTGTGGAGGTGAAAGTTGGTAAGATTTTTGCCCTTCAAGATGAGGCTACCATCTCAGATGACCTATCAATAAGATACAGTCAATAGATACAGCCTGTCCCCTGTTGTTTATCATAAACGTTTAACGCTTCTCTCCGTATGGAATCTGCGAGTCCCGAGTACCCAAGCGAACAGCCCCCTGGCCATATTGCTAACCTGATTGGCATATTAATAGCTACCTTGACTATTACCTTGCCTCTCTATGCGATATCAAACTTCAACGCCAGCCAAGCGGTCGTTCCAGAGCAGCTCCCCTCAACGTTCATGAAAGCGCAAAAATGAATTTAAGCTAGAAGCCCGTGCAGGCTAGTCAGAAATGCCTCAAAAGGCAGTGCACAGGTGCTCATACACCTGGTATAACGCTCTGGAAGTGGTTTAGAAAATGAGTCTAGATCGCTGATGAATAGTGGCTATCTTGCTGGTATTTAGTTCCCGTACTCCCGTAAAATGCTATTTAGAGGTGCTAGCCGTATCAGCTTGGCCTATATTTTGTTGTGCTTACTAGCTTGTCGCTTGGCTGGCTCAGTTGTTTGGCTGGCTCAGTTGTTACGTCTGTGAATGCAGGTTCATTCACTGGCGGTAATGTCCTCTCAGTTGTCAGTCACTTTTTTTTATCATTTTAGGAGAAACTTGTGGATCTAACTCGTATTCCGGCTCAGCCTAAGTCAGGTATTGTCAATGTCTTGATTGAAATTCCGGCTGGCAGCAAAAATAAATACGAATTTGACAAAGATCTCAATGCCTTCGCTTTGGATCGGGTGTTGTATTCATCGGTTCAGTATCCTTACGACTACGGTTTTATTCCCAATACTTTGGCAGACGATGGCGATCCGCTTGATGGGATGGTGATTATGGATCAGCCAACTTTTCCAGGCTGCGTGATTCCGGCTCGTCCGATTGGGATGCTGGAGATGATTGATGGCGGCGATCGCGACGAAAAGATTCTCTGTGTGCCTGCCGACGATCCCCGCTACGTTAACGTTAAAACGCTAAATGACCTCGACGAGCACCGGCTTGCTGAAATTGCCGAGTTCTTTAAAACCTATAAAAATCTAGAAAAAAAAGAAACTGAAATTCTAGGTTGGAAAAGCCTCGATCAGGTGCAGCCGCTGATTGACGAATGCGTTAAAGCTGCTCAATAAGAGCTATTAATCAACCAATCATCAGCTAATCATTCATGACATTGATCGCGAATAACGGGTCACTTGACTAGATGACAATAAGTTTAGATGAAGTCCGTATGTAGCAACCGGTCGAGCGACTAGTAGGGGTATGAATATATCTGCACACTGCATATCCCGGTAGCTATCTAGACATTCCAGCCGATTTAAGCCCCGATGCATTTACTCAAGGCGTCGGGGCTTAAATGATTAAATTTTCGCTCAAATCCCTGGAAACACTGAGATCTAATGACTTCTAGTCTGGGCTTACTGAAATTGACAGATGCTGATACGCATACCCGCAGCCTGCGTTCGGCCTTGTTAGTCAGCACTTTCTCTTTGTCTGCCCATCATGATCTACACCGTGCGCCCATCGATAGCCCAGCGTGAGATAGCAACTGATCGAGAAACCCAGCTATGGGTCAAATTTTGGGGTGTACGCGGCAGTGTGCCAACACCGGTTGCCGCCAACCAACGTTACGGCGGCAACACCATCTGTGTTGAAATGATGCTCGGCGATCAGCGCATCATCTTTGATGGCGGTACGGGTCTAGTCGGCTTAGGTCATCACTTACAGCAACAGGCAGAGGCCAGTAGCGCTTATTTACTTTTTACACATACCCAGTGGGATCGCATTCAAGGCTTTCCGTTTTTTCAGCCTGCGTTTGTGGGCGGTAATTATTTCTCAGTGTATGGCGGCACAGCGCCTAATGGCGCTTCGATTAAACACTGCCTAACGGATCAGATGCTGCAACCTCATTTTTCAATGCCACTGCATCATATGCGGGCGAACTTAACGTTTAGTACGGTGGGCGATCGCGATCATTTTCAAATGGGTGATATTCAGGTGCAAACCCTCAAAATCAATGCTCGCACCGAAGCGCTTGGCTATCGCCTCAGCTGGCATGATTACACCGTAGTCTATGCGACCGATACCCCGACAGAATCAGTCGATGCGGCTTTTTTGGAGTTCGTCGATCAGGCCGATATTTTAATTTACGACGGAACTTACTCAGATTTGACTTACCTCTGTAGTGCCGCTGGCAATCATTCGAGCGTTCCTCAGCCTTGGGAACTCGGTGTCGAGATTGCGAAAAAAGCCAATATCAAAGAGTTGGTGCTGCTGCATCATAGCCCTGTACAAGACGACGCTATTTTAGATCAGTTACAAGATGAGGTAAGAAATCGCTTTGCTAATGCCAAAATCGCTTACGAAGGCATGATCTTGAGCCGCTAATTTGAGCCGCTAATTCGACCATCAAACTAAGAGCCCTACGCAAGATACAGACATTTTTACTACGCAGGTATGGCTCACAGTTCATGCAAATGGCGTTCAGCGATTCTGAGTTTGGCGGAGCGCGATCGCTTATTTTGCTTAACTTCTTCTCTGGTCGCAATCAGCGGCTTTTTAGTGAGGATCTGCAAGCGTTCATCGCCTCTAAAGGCATACTTTACGATCCGATCTTCTAAACTATGAAAGCTGATGATCGCCAGACGACCGCCAGGATTCAGCCAGTCGGGCGCTTTGGCTAGAAAATGCTCTAGCACAGAAAGCTCGCGATTTACGGCAATACGAAGTGCCTGAAAGCTCCGCGTTGCTGGGTGAATACGACCGTGACGGGCTTTGGCCGGGTAGGCGTGAGCGATCGCCCCGGCAAGCTCAATCGTAGTCTGAAAGGGCCTTTTCTCTACAATTTGCCTGGCAATCCGGCGCGACAGCCGCTCTTCGCCGTAGGCATAAATCATATCGGCCAGCGATTTTTCATCCCAATGATTGACAATCTCGGCGGCCGTGAGGGCTTGAGTGCTGTCCATACGCATATCTAAGGGAGCCTCAGTGCGAAAACTGAAGCCTCTATTGGCCTGATCGAGCTGGGTGGAGCTGACC
>JBGTNW010000236.1:0-9542 GCA_041742865.1 Phormidesmis sp. | reverse complement strand
CAGAATGATATCTTTCGAGGTATTGATTTTGTCGATGAGCAGCTGCCGGCAGTGCGGGAACGGGTCAATAGCCTAGAAGCAGAACTGGAAAATTTACGACAGCGAGCTAACTTAATTGATCCGCTAATGCAGGGCGAACAGCTATCGGCCCAAACTGCTAAGTTCACGGCGGAGCAGTTTGATTTACGAGTGCAGCTAGAGCAAACTCAGCAGCTTTATCAAGATCTGCAACAGACCCTAAATAATGGCGGCGAATTGGCCGCTAGCTCGGCTCTGCTTGATAGCGATCGCTATCAAGCACTGCTCAACCAACTCTTAGAAGTCGATAGCCAGCTAGCGACGGACCTAACCCTATACCTAGAAGACAGCCCTGAAATTGAGGTGGTGGAAGCCCGTCGCGAGAACCTCCAACCTCTCATAGAGCTAGAGGGGCAGCGGGTGCAGAGGGAGGTGGCCAGCTATATTCGTGAGCTAGAAAATCGCGATCGCGCCCTCAGCGAGACTATCGCGACCCTCAATCAAAGCACCAACCGCTTATCAACGGTAGCTCGACAGTACAACGCGCTACAGCGGGAATTAGAAATTGCTACCACTAATCTAAATCAATTTCTGACGAAGCGGGAAGCCCTACGCATTGACGCCGCCCAGCGACAGACTCCTTGGGAAGTCCTCACTCCCCCCAATCAGCCTAGGGCATCTTCCGCTAGCGCTAAGCGAAACCTCGTGCTGGGAACCGTTCTAGGACTGCTTTTAGGGGCCGGAGCCGCCATTATTGTAGATCGATTTAGCGGCAAAATTCACACCATTGATGAGCTTAAGGAGACGACTCGACTGCCGGTATTGGGCAATATCCCCGTCAGTTCTCTGTTAGACAGCGGCGGCTCTGCGCTCTTTGCTATTCGAGAACTAAGCAGCATGGGGATGACCTTAGACCTTTCGTCAGCCGTTTCGGCCTACGAACTTAGAGCCGACCAAGTTGCAATGCCTTTTCTCGAAGCCTTTAGAATACTGGCGACCAATATTCGACTTAGCAATCCTGAACAACCGATTAAATCCCTGACCGTCAGCTCGGCTGTGCCAAATTCAGGCAAAAGCACTGTCAGCCTTCATCTCGCTTATACGATGGCCCTGCTTGGGTATCGAACCCTGTTGGTAGATAACGACTTTCGACGTCCCAGCCTCCACGGACTGTGCCATTTATCTAACGAAAAAGGATTGTCTAATTATGTGGTAGGGGAATATGACTTTGAAGATATTGTGGCCAATCTTCCTATAGATGAAAAACTATTTGTGGTTACCGCAGGCCCTGTACCTCCAGATCCTCTTAAAATTTTGACAGCCTCCCGGATGCAGGAATTTTATCGCAGAATCAATCAAGATTTTGATTTCATTATTTTTGATACTCCTCCCCTACTGGGCTTTGCGGACGCCCCAATGGTTGCAGAAAAAACCCAGGGAATTCTGCTAACGGTTCGACTGGGGGGAACCAAGTATTCTCAACTACAGGCAACTCTCGATGAACTCCAGATAGCCCAAATTCCTGTGGTCGGCATAGTAGCAAACTATGCTCAAGAACAGATAGATTCAGAGTACGGATATCATCAGTACTATCAATCCTCTAACCAGGTTAGTGGCAAAAATAATCACAATGGTAGCCAGTCAAAACGAGATAAAGTGCCCTCCTGGACAGATTCTTTCTTTAGCTTCTTGAGCAAGTAAACGTTTCAACCTGATTGACTAGCAAAACCCCTGAAACCCTTGCTCTGCCATAGCATGGGTTAGCGCCAGCAAAACCCAAAAGCGTCTTTGGTGTTGGGTTTCGCTTCGCTCAACGCCAACCTACAGCACTGAAGCAGCTTTTGAACCAAACTCAGTGCAAAACCAAATCACTTTGCTAATTATCGTTGCGAAATAGATTCACCCTCGCTTTGATAATCACTTGATGGAAGGTTAGTGAATAAGTTTTATCACTGTCATCTATGGATTGCATCTTACTAGAGTTGCGAATGCTGTAAACTCTGCTCTGAGTTAACTCGAAAGCTGACTGAATGGAACTGTAAAGTGCCAAAGTCCTAAAAATACCAAACTGTGACACTGTATTAAACACTGCTCTTTTCCACAAAAAAGGACACGGTGCTCGAGCCATGTCCCTTTAATTAGATCGATCAGAAGTAATGTAGGTCTAAACCTGAACAGGCTCCGGCTGCTCATCACTTTCCTTCCTACGCTTCCGCAAAGCAGCAATACCAGCACCCAGAAGCCCAGGAATTAAGGCTGGAGTAGGTACCTCACCATAACCGACGCCACTGTCACCGACATAAGTGTTACCGTAGCCCACACCACTTGTCCCGTTGGGATTGCTGGTTAAGCTCTGCCAGCGAACAGCAAATTGATCCATTTTAATACGAAGGCTGGTGACATCCTGGCTAAAGTTTAAAGTGGTGTAGAAGCTACCTGTTGCTCCCAGTTTAAGCCCGCCATTTCCTCCACCATTACACTTATTTCCGTCGGTGTAGCAAACATCGATGAGTTTGAAATTTTCGGGATATTTAGCTTCGTCCTGACGAGTAGTAGGGTCATCAACAACAACATTATCAAAAAGACCACCATCGCGGATAGCAGCGCTTGTAACATTGGGATCAACAGCAAATGCAATACCAGACAGACGAGCAGAACTCCAAATGTCAGCAACTGCATTGTTCCATACATCTACTTTGAACCGTATGCTGTCAGTTGGATTACCGAAGTCATGATCCAGGGTAAATGTTGCCTTAGCATTTAAGCCTTCAACACTAGTACGATTGATCGTAGCATCGCTGAACCAAACATCAAAAGATGTACCTGCCTTATCCTCAGAGCCAAGTGTAACCCATGAGGGATCCGCAGGATCCCATTCAAAAGCCCTCACAGGCTCGGCAGCTATTAAGGCGACTGGTACAAAGAACCCAACCGCCAACGCTCCAACCAAGAATTTCGTGTTCATAAATTTGCCTTCATTTTCCCTTAAAGTTGTCGTGTAACTGAATACATCAGCTTTGAAAAACAAAGCTCCACATAACTCAAGCCGAAGGAAACAATATACTTCACCAATACAGTATAATTACTGAGTAAATGAAGTTGCAAGCCTTCCTTCAGAAGATTCATTAATTCTTCGCAATCCCATCATAAGGTTGCTCCAGGCCTATCTTTGGCCGAGAATACAACTAAATAGTAATACAACGTAAAGAGGATTGCTGAAAATACCTGCCCGCCCCAAAAACCGTGCCAGAACTGAAACCAGCTTTTGCCCCAGTAGACATAGGCAATCGAAACAAGCATCAGACGGGGAATATTGGCAACCAGCGCCATAGCTATCCCAATCGCTATAAACTTTGCAATTTCAAGAACCGTTTGTCTGAAAATTAGCCCTATAAATAGCCCTGCGAAAGCAACGGAGATTGCCATATCAAGACCATTGCAGCCCCAACCCACCTCAACTTTTCCTTGGGGAAACAAGATAAACCTACCCTCTGCCAGAGCCTTCATACCAATGCTCTTTAGCCCAACAGATGCAATGTGTGCCATAACATTTTCTAAAGCATTGGGAGGGAAGAAAAACTCCCATGCGGTACGAGATATAATCCCAAGGCGCGGATAAACGGTTAAAGCAAGAAAAAGTGAAGAGAGTTTGTAATTACGGAAAAAGCATAATCCCCAGAAGCTAATGATAATACCCACTAAGATGAGCAACCAGAGCAATGCTTGTGGCCACAAAGCCAAGCGGCAGAAAGGATAAACGAGAACCCCGCAAATGATCAGTACATGGCCGATAAGCTTATCCTCTTCAGAAGCAGGATGTTCTTTAAGCATTGCTCTGTTTTGCCACAGATCGAGACTGACGAACATCAGCATCGCTGTAATTAAGAACCAGCTTATAGCTCCGTCTAGAGCGCGGCTAAACAGGTACCCAAACCATCCAGGGAAATAAAGCAGCCCTATCAGCATCCCCATCAAAACAATAAAACCATGAGCCGTTTGAGCAAATGATATCGTCCGTGAGAGTACATCGCGACTCATAAGTTTACCTACTTGCTCTTTAACCCTATACGGCCTAGAAGCAATAGTCCAAGCCCCGGTATGAATAAATTCCCCAAACTAACGATCCCCGCTCTAGTAATGTCAGATTTCGCTCGTTGCTGTAGCTCACCCTCTTCAACCGTAATTTGCTGAATCGCCTGCTCTACCTCCCGTTCTGCACCCTCAACATTCTCTTGAATTTCAGTCTTAACCTGCTGGGACTGGCGAGCAATATTGGCAAACGCTTGCTCTTGTAAGGTTAAGGTGTCGTGAATAATGAGGATACAGCCCATTTGAAACAAAATACCCGTCATTAAACAGACAAACGCCACTCTCTTACTAAGAATACGATTACCTGAAAGATAGTATAAAACTAATCCAAATCCGAACAGAAGGGCAAAGCTGCGACTACCAACCTGCTCTAAAAAATTGACTCGCCATTGGACTGAATAAAGGTCTGCGGTCAAGGTTAAAGCAAGTATGTTCCAAGCAAAAATGGCCAGAGATGTTATACCAATAACAAGGCAAATAGCCTTAAGACTGTCAACTCTTACATCTCTTAATACAAGTGGATTTTGCATATTTTTGACTACAGGATATTAATGCTTGAAAAGATCTAATTTGAGAATGTTGTACAAGAGACAAGTTGTTTAATTATAGTGTGGCTGATGAAACAGAAAAGTATGACCTAAAAGCCTGTCTTTTTCTGACACAACTAGTATTTGAAGATTATAATGCTTCCCCCAAAGCCTTTCACATAGAGTATTGGCATTACTCTATGTGAAAGGAAGAGAACATGTAATATTCATGCTTGCCAATAAGTATGATACCGTAATTTTGAAGGCAGAGCAGAATTCCTTCTCCAAAAATTACATTCTTCGAAATACTACCCTAGCGGGTATTGATCGTATGAAGCGCGAACTATCTATCCAAACCCAATGGGAGCATGTCCAGGTTCGCAAGGTCGACTGAAACAGGTGATGAGCTAGCTAGCTAACCGATGACCCCTGAGAAAGCCGAGCAATTACGTTTAGGCTATAGAGAAATTAGAAGTTAATGCATTCAGCACGGTATCGTGAGTAACTCCATTGCTAACTACAACCCCTTGGTTATGCTCCAGTCGGGCCGATTTAGCAAAGTCTAATGGGTTACCATTCATATCGGTAACCTTGCCCCCGGCCTCTTGCACAACCAAGGTGCCCGCTGCGTGATCCCAAATTTTCTCTCGGTAGTCAGGGGTTTTAGGAGAGGGCAGGCGCAGGTACAGCGCGGCTTGCCCAGCGGCAACGGCAGCGTACTTGGCCTGGCTGTCCATGCGAATAGATGGGGCGGTAATGCCCGCCGCTGCCGCCACTGCCTTTTGCTGAGTCTGATCGCCGTGGCCCGACTCAACGCTTTCGACAAAGCGCAGGCGCTCTGTATCGGTCGCTGTAGCCACCTGAATCGGTTTGGGCACCCCACCAGCGAGGGGCACCATGACCGTGCCTTCGTCCCGCACCGCCACAAACATCAGCCCGGTCTCGCCGTCCCCAAAGCTAAGATATGGACAACCTAGCACGCCCACTTTGAGGTCGCCGTCTACTATTAGAGCTAGGGCGATCGCATACTGGTCACCCCGCAAAAAGCCTTTTGTACCGTCGATGGGGTCTAGGGTCCAGTAGCGGGGCGCAACCTCCCCGTTGCCGTGGTTGATCCAGCTCAGCACCTCGTCGTCGGTAGCCCCGGCAATCACGCGATTGACCTGAGCCGTAACGCTGGCTAACACTGGCGCTAGGGCTGGTTCGCTCAGGGCAGCGGCGTCTTCTTCGCCCACGACAGGATCTTGCGGAAAGGCTGCTGCCAACGCTCTACAAATAATCGCTTGCGAGCCATAATCGGCCACGGTCACCGGGCTTTTATCCTGTTTCTCAATCGCCTCGGGCACCATGTCTAACCGCACCGTTTCGCAGAGCGTTGCCGCTTGGCGAACGGCCTCCATAGCGATTTTCTTTTCTAGTTCGTAAGCCATAAAACCTCAAAATAATTGGGAATAGTTCTGTCATAATTAGCCAAGCCGTTGCAGCTGGCTAAAAGGATGTTTGAAAAGCGATTTGTTGTAGCTTTAATCCTCGGCTGATCCCCCCTGCCCCCCTTAAAAAGGGGGGTATAAAGTCCCCCTTTTTAAGGGGGATTTAGGGGGATCTTTACTTTCGCTATAAGAAACAGAACTTTTCAAGCGTCATCTAAAACGGAAAGGCCAGCGGTGTCACCATGACCGTAATCAGCCAAAACAGCAGATTGATGGGAATACCGACCCGCAAAAAGTCGGTAAAGCGATAGCCGCCAGGGCCATAGACCATTAAATTGGTCTGGTAGCCAATGGGGGTGGCAAAGCTGGCCGACGCCCCCACCATAATCGCAATCACAAAGGGCATAAAATCGACCCCCAGGCTCTTGGCCAAGGCGATCGCCACCGGAAAAATCAGCGCTGCCGCCGCATTGTTGGTGACAATTTCGGTCAGCAATGTGGTGGCACCGTAGACCAAAACCAGCGCCACCCAGGGGTTGCTATTGGCTGGCCCCAGCAAAACATCAGCCATCGCTGTTGCGACTCCGGTCGAGGCCATGGCTTGCCCCAGCCCTAGGGAGGCCGCAATCACCAGCAGCACCGACCATTCAATGCTGGCCAGAGCTTTGTGGGGCGAGCAACAGCCCGTGGCCACCATCACCAAAGCGGCCAAAATAGCCGCATGGAGCATCGACACCCACCCAAACGACGCCAACACCACCATGCCCACCATGGCCATCAGGGCCAGGGGAGCCTTGTCGTGGTTAATCGGGGTCGAGTCGGGCACCGTGCTGACTAGATAAAAGTCTTTAGAGGAGCGGTACTGGGTTTCAAAGACTGGGTTGGCTTCCAGCAGCAGGGCATCGCCAGTGCGCAGACGAATATCGCCAATTTTGCCCCGCAGCCTTTCGCCATTGCGGGCAACGGCCAGCACTACGGCGTTGTAGCGAGTGCGAAACTCCCCCTCTCGCACCGTTTTACCCACCAGGGGGCAGCTATCCGAGACAACGGCCTCCGTCAGGCAGCGCCCCAGACGGGGAGTATCCAGCTTAAATACCTGGTCAGTAGCAGGCTGTAGACCCCGCAGGCGATGCAGGTCAACAATAGAATCTATCGCCCCCACGAATACCAGCTGATCGTTATCGCGCAGCACTTCTTGGGGGCCAACGGCAGGAATCACCTGCTGCCCCCGCACAATTTCGGCCAGGTATAGCCCCGGTAGATGGCGCAGCCCGGCTTGCTCAACTGTTTTACCCGCCATGGGGCTACCAACAGGCACGCACATCTCTAAGGTGTACTGCCGGGGGTCGTCGCTGGTGCTGAAGGCCGACTTGCGATCGGGCAGCAGCCAGCGCTGGGTTAGCAGTAAAAAGATTGCAGCGGCGATCGCGCAGGGCACCCCCACCCAGGCAATGTCTAGTAAGCCCATACCGCTGCCGGTTTCGGCGATCAGCAAGCCGTTGACCACCAGGTTAGTGCTGGTGCCAATCAGCGTACAAACCCCGCCAAAAATCGAGGCATAGCTGAGCGGAATCATCAGCTTAGAGGGGTTGATTTTGAGCTTGCGGCACCAGTCCCCCACTACCGGAATAAACATCGCCACTACCGGGGTGTTGTTGAGCAGCGCGCTCAACCCCATCACCGGCACCATTAGCCGCACCATGGCCCGCTTTTGGCTTTTGGGCAAACCCAGCACCTGCTGAGAGACCCAGGTCAACCCCCCGGTTTGCTGGAGCCCAGCCACGACCACATAGAGCACCGCCACCGTAACCATGCCCGCGTTGCTAAAGCCCGCTAGGGCTGTTTCGGTATCGAGAATGCCCGTCACCAATAGAACCGCCAGCCCGCCCAAGAAGACGATTTCAGCCGGGAGATTGGTCAGCGCATTGAGTAAAAAGGTGGCCGTAATGGTGACCAGGGTTAACCATCCCTGCCACGGTAAAGCTATGGTTGACCCCACCACCAGATGGGTAAGGCCAACGGCAGCCATCCCCATGGCGGCTAGGGTCAACCATAGCTTTAGAGACTCTGTCTTAGACTTTGCCCTAAAGGCTAATCGCCAATGCCTGATCTGCATAGTGCAATGCCTCGTCGTATTGAATCACGTTGGCGATTTTCAGGACAAAAAAGATGACAGTGGGGTATACGGTTCACGGTTTCAGGTTTAAGGCAGGCCGTGAACCACATACCTCAAACCCCCGGCCTTTGTCACAATCAGCTTGGTCAAGTACTAGTCATGAGAACAGCGGTGCGTCATCACCCGGTACAACGCACCACTGAGTGACAAAAAGCATGTCCTAAACCAGAGCTTCAACCCGCTTTTGGGTTTGCAGATAGGGCTGTAGCGCCGCCATTACCTTAGCGACGCTTTCTTCCAGCGTCTCTTGGTGGGTTTGGCAATTAATATCGGGATTTAGAGGAGTCTCATAGGGGTCATCAATGCCGGTAAAGCCTTTGATTTCTCCAGCCCTAGCCCGCTTGTAGAGCCCTTTGACGTCTCGCTCTTCACATACTTCGAGCGGAGCGCTAACATACACCTCTAAAAAATTGCCGATGCGATCGCGCACTTCCTCGCGCACCTCCCGGTAGGGCGAAATCGCCGACACCAGCACAATGGTGCCGTTGCGAGTCAGCAGGTGAGCCACAAAGCCAATCCGACGAATATTTTCATCGCGATCTTCGCGGCTAAACCCCAGCCCTTTCGTTAAATTGGTGCGCACAATGTCGCCATCTAAAATTTCTAGGCCATAGCCCTCGCCCTTGAGCTTCTCGGCCAGAGCCTGGGCGATCGTAGACTTTCCAGACCCGCTCAACCCAGTAAACCAAATCGTCACGCCACATCGTTCCATGATTGTCCTCTCAATATTTTCTACAAGTTCTCAGCCGGAGTATCAGGTTTTACAATACCTTCGCTATTTTTCTAGAACGCTTGCATAGAGAGGATTTCAGGCCATGCTAACCTGGCAAACTACCCCCCCTGCAAATGAGAGGATTGACCCCTTTTGCGTAGCCCTGGTTCCTCAATTTTGGCGAAGGTATTGATTTGAGGTACAAGGTTTCAGCCGCTGTAGGGTGGGCACTGCCCACCATTCCATTAACGACGCACCCTACTCACTGCTGAGGTCTACCCTGAAACCTATACCTGCAACCCGTCTTCTCAGCTCACCCCAGCAGGCACCTGCATGGCTCGAGCCAATTCAGCCGCCACCTCGGGGCGAGAAAACTGCTGCGGCGGCATCTCGCCCCGGCGCAGCATTTCTCGCACTTTGGTACCTGACAAATGCACCCGTTCCTCGGGGGCACTGGAGCTGGTTTTGCTAGTCGCCATCTGCTCGGTACGGGTACAGTAAAAGGCGTGCTCAAACTTCATGGGCACAATTCCCAATTCCCCAGGATTAAACTCATCAAAGATGTGCTGAGCATCGTAGGTGCCGTAGTA
>JBGTNW010000235.1:0-3253 GCA_041742865.1 Phormidesmis sp. | reverse complement strand
ATTATCAATCCAAATCGGCCCATTTGAACTCTTTTGGGCATACGGTGGACTTGGCGGTAGAGCCGGTACGCCTAAGAATGAGAAAGCGCTCGTCAGGTTAAATAAGTTACCTGAATCGACTAAGCTGTCGCCAAAAATATTCAGCCCTGTAAAGGAGGCAGCCCTTGCACTCAGCGGGATTAGGCAGGTGGCGATCGCGACGCCTACAGCCATCAGTGACTTCTTCATTTTTAATAACTGTGTTTTGAATAATTCTTTTTAGATCTTTTTAGAAAAGCCATCGTTCAACGTTGGTGTAACGTTGAATCAACTCTTTTTGAAACATCCCTGCTTTCTCTTATAGTCAAACGATCTTTATCAGCGCAAGACCTTTGCAAATTCTTCACAAAAAATTTGCAAAGGTCTTAGTCCAAAAAGACAAGTCAAAGAAACCAAGTCCAAAACCCTTAGTCCAAAGAAGTAGTCCCTAAATGCAAAGGCGACCAAGCCTGCTCACGTTGTATTTTCAATACTTTAGAATTTAGACAAATAAATCAAAAGATAGCCGCCGAGCATCGTCTACAGACGTGGGTCAGCAACACTCCTTTCTAGTCTCTATACTCTTTGATGGTGTTACTGTTTTGCTGCGTTTCACGATGAGTGCGAACCCACTCTATTTGAGGCTGCGTTAAGAATTTGAGATAGAGCGGCACCTTCCACAGAATATAAAGAGGAACACTTATCAGTGTTTTCAGTGATAGATCTCCTTGGGCAAATCCGGCACAGGCAGACATGATGGCAAGGCTAAGCCCCATGCCTGAACCGTAGCAGATTAACACCGGTAGCCAAAAGCCGCTCACAGCAGCAGCCAGCGTTACCAGCGCGCTCACGCTGAACCACAGCATGACGAGTAAAGAGAGTGGCGGAATGCATAAATCGAGTGCGAGTGCGCCTAAGTCCCATCTTCTTTGCTTTACAGCCTGCGCTAGTAGCTGCGGGCAATAGCGCGACATGATTTGCAAATGCCCATGTTCCCAGCGGGTGCGCTGGGTTTTAGCCGCTGCGTCACTAGGTGGCAGCGGCCCAACGACCGTTACGCTAGAGCAGAGCAGTGGCGGGCTTTGGGCAATCGCCAAGTCAAATCCAAGCTTCATATCTTCGACAATCGAGCCACTGGCCAAATCCATAGACTGCATGACTGGCCAAGGGAAAGCCATCCCGGTGCCCGTGAGCAGACAGGGCAAATTCAGCCCCAACAGTCCTAGTGGCCTCACCCAGTTCTTAACTTTGAAGGCAAACACAGACACAGACTGTTTGAGGCTGGGCTGAGTAGGCAATTCCATTAAGTACACGCCTTGAACGGGGCGCTGATGAGCGATCGCTGCCATTGCCAAATCCCGTACTGAGCCGCATCTAAACTGGCAGTCGGCATCAACGACCACTACGGCGGCCGGTGGCGCTGAAGGTTCGGTATGCATAAACTGCACCCCATAATCCAGCGCATAGCCTTTTCCACGACGCTCTGGGTCTGTGCGCTCTAGTACCATTGCGCCCGCTTGTCGGGCCAACTGCGCGGTGTCGTCAGTGCAGTTATCGGCTACTACAATCAGCCGATCTTGCTGGCCGATCTGGGGCATGAGCGCCGTTAATGTCTGAGCAATCACCGCCGACTCGTTGTGAGCAGGCATCAGAACCGCGATGCTAATCTTGTCTTTTGTTTGTTCATCTTTCTGTTCTTTGACAGCCAAGGAAGATCTTGTCAGCGATTTAGATGAGCTGGCTGCAAAGGCGCTTAGGCATTCAATCAGCAGCACAGTGCAAGGAATTGAAAGCGCGATCGCCACTATCAGCAAAGGGATTTGCACCAGCATGGAAAATTGTTCCTATAGCTTTTATGACTTCTATGACGCTTACAGCCCAAATAACCGGAAAATGTTTAGCGGATTCAGCACTCGCCCAATCCCGTCAATCACCGACAAATAACCCTGCTTAGCGACCACTACCACATCGCCTTCCTGCACCTGGAAATCGTCAGTTAGATTACTTAAATCAACCGAAGATTGCTGAATTTGGCCGTCTGAGCCCTGCCGGACTAGGCTCACGTTGCTCATCTGAGCATCGTTTGTAGGGCCACCAGCGATCGCCACCGCACTCGAAATGGAGCTATTTGGCGGCACTGCTACCTCGCCGGGCCGCACCACTTCACCGACCACCTTCACCCGCACTAGCTGCGGGGCGAGACTAGAGCTAGCAACTGTACGCCGATTGATCTCATCACCGGATAGCGTCGGGATAAAAACAGAATCGCCGTCACGCAGCCCAATATCTGCCGCCCCTGTATCTGATGTGATGGCCTCCCACAAGTTGAGGGTAAATATTTCCACCTGTCCGCCTGCGGTGGGTCTGCGCACGGATACCTGGCGAATATCTGCGTTGCGAGTCACGCCGCCTGCTAGCAGTACCGCTGAGCTAAGGGTCGGTAAGGCTGCGCGATCGCGCAACTGAGCATTCGTAATCGATGAAACCGCTCCATTGGCCCCTAATGGGTTGCTATTATTGCTGGTCAGGCTGCTGAGCTGCACTGGCCCCGGCCGATGCACTTCGCCTGCAACCGTCACGACCACCGGGCGCATTACCACCAATCCCACACTCACCACCGGATCGACAAGATATGTCCGCAGTTGCTGAGTGAGCACAGCGCTAAGCTGATTGGGCGTCAGTCCGCTAGCGCGAATAGACCCCATTAACGGCAGCGTCACGGTGCCATCTGGCAATAGGGCTAACGTGCCTGTAAATTCTGGGTAGCCAATCACCGACAGCGAAACCTGATCGCCCGCCCCTAAGAGGTAAGTGGCATTGCTAGCGGCCAAGGCATGGGCTCCAGAATTTAGGCCAACGCCAAAGCCGATATTAGAAGACTCCAAACCGGGGCTAGGGATATAGCCTCCAGAGGAGTTTTGCCCTGGTTGGCCAGTGATTTGGCCAGTGATTTGGCCAGTGATTTGGCCAGTGATTTGGCCAGTGATTTGGCCAGTGACTTGGCCATAGGCGGTACTGCCTAAACCCATTAATATCGCAGCCGTGAGTAGAGAGATATTGAAAGGCATACGCAACATACTAGAACCGTCCTAACCGCTATAAAAAGCTATAAAAACCTAAATTTAAAGTGGCTTCACTCAATTGAGATTCACCGAGATCACCGAGTCTACTGACGAGCGCTGGTCTGCATCACTTAGCACCTGACTTAGCGCCTTTACTTAGCGCCGCCTTAAAA
>JBGTNW010000234.1:0-3094 GCA_041742865.1 Phormidesmis sp. | reverse complement strand
TACTGACAAAGCGGGCGCATCGTATGCTACATTTTATAAGCCGTAGATGGCGGGGGTCAGTGCCCGAGTGGTTAATGGGGGTGGACTGTAAATCCACTAGCTATGCTTACGCTGGTTCGAATCCAGCCTGGCCCACCATCTCTGCAATAGCATTTGCCCATGTGGCTCAGTGGTAGAGCACACCCTTGGTAAGGGTGAGGTCACGAGTTCAATCCTCGTCATGGGCTTTCTAGGTTTTTACCTGATTTTTTAAAAGGCTGAGTCTGAAGACGCTATTCAACGACTCGTAGGCGTCCGGCGCTTAGAGCTTCGTAGATTTTATTGATGAGCGCTTCGTCTGTCGGGCTGATTTTGCCGCTAGAAAATACCGCCATTAGTGCCTGCTGATCTCTGCGCGTGATTTGGCGAGTGGCAAATATTTTAGAGACTCTTTTTTCGATAGAGGACTCTTCAATCGAAGGCATAGGCGGTAGGCAGCGATCGCTGAACTGACAGGAAGCTTTCAGCCCTTAGAGTGCCCGCTTTTTGACCTCGTTCGCTAGATCATCGCAATCGCTCACAACAAATCCGCCCTGTCGCTGACAAGACGGATTTATAGCGATCTATTGCCCGCACTGGTATCAGGGGCTACACCTATCAGGAAGCTAAACCGCCGCTAGCTCAGGCACAGGCCGCTTGCTGTTGCGAATATCGCGAATAGCTTCTGCGTAGTCAGGCGCTTTGAACACGGCAGAACCTGCCACTACAGCATTCGCACCCGCTTCTAGAACTTGCCAAGTGTTGTGAGACTTTAAGCCACCGTCTACTTCAATCCAAGGATCGAGACCGCGCTCGTCGCACATGGCTCTCAGCTTACGAATTTTGGGTAATACACCCGGAATGAAACTCTGTCCGCCAAAGCCGGGGTTTACACTCATAATCAGCACTAAATCGCACAGATCTAAGCTGTACTCAATCAGATCTAAATTGGTACCGGGGTTGAGCACCACGCCTGCCTGCTTGCCACATTCTTTGATCTGAGCCAGCGTCCGGTGCAAATGCGGTGAGGCATTGTGCTCACAGTGCACCGAGATAATATCGGCACCTGCTTTAGCAAAGTCTTCGACGTATTTTTCGGGTTCGACGATCATGAGATGCACGTCTAAAGGCTTGTCAGTGTGGGGGCGCACGGCCTCGACAATCATGGGGCCAATAGTGATATTGGGCACAAAGCGGCCATCCATGACATCGATATGAATCCAGTCAGCCCCGGCTTGATCAACGGCGCGAATTTCTTCTCCGAGGCGACCAAAATCAGCGGACAAAATCGACGGTGAAATGACGATGGATTTATTAGAATTTGCCATTGAAGAGCGCCTCTTAATCTGTGTTTTTTGATCTGTGCTTTTTGGGTTTTGTCTACCGCTTTTTTCCGGCCCGTTCTGCCTGCGATGCTTTTCATTACAAAGCTAGCTGTAGAGAAAGAGCCGATATTTTGATCTATATCTAACAATAGTGTGCCTATCGTAACAAAATATTTACCCCATGCTTCTGGGTTGTCACGAATCATTCAATCATTCAATTGATCAGAGGGTTAAAGGCTCTACCGCCGTCTCGATATTTGAGTTAGAGTTGCTCTACGCTAATCATCAACTTAATTTAATCCAACTATTTTTCGTTTTATGGCGAATTTTACCGGCTCATCTTTTTTCGCTCGATTGTTACCGGTTAAAGCGCGGTTAAAGGCGCGGCGGGTTTGGCGGCATTCACTATATCGCTTCGCGATTGGGTTTGGCGTTGTTGCTATTGGGCTACCGGCATTGGCGCTTTCCACCTCGGTGGGGCCAGAAGGCATCGATGCGAGAAGATTGCATGAAGCGCCGTTTAACCTAACAGGGCGCAAAATTGCGGTCGGCCAGGTGGAAATTGGTCGCCCTGGGCTGTTTGGCATTGATAAAATTTCTAATCAAAATTTTGTGGTGCGGGTGAGTCGCGTATTTGAATTGAATGAACCAGCGATCGCCGATGCTACCGTTGATCGCCATGCAGGCAACGTGGCCAGTGTGATTATCAGCCGCGATAAAATTATTAGAGGCGTTGCCCCAGATGCGGTGCTTTATTCGACAGCAACGAGCAGTTTCACGGAAGAAACCGGTCAGCCCGAAGAATGTCTAGCGTCACAGCATGTTGCATTGCAAAATAGCGGTGACGTACGCGCCATGAATTTTAGCTTCGGCGAACCGCTTAGCCGAGATCCTAGGCCCAATGCCACGCTCGATGGCAACGCCCTACTGACGCAGTGCATTGACTGGTCATCGCGGGTACATAAGCTGCTGTATGTGATTGCAGGCAACCAGGGCCGAGGCGGCATCCCGATTCCGACAGATAATTTTAATGGCATGAGTGTTGCTTTCTCGACCCGTGCTGACGGCATCTTTACGCGGTTGGATGCTGCTAATTTGGGCAGTGAACCGACGAACCCGGTTGAAGAATCCAATGTCGGGGCGCGACGCTCAATTGATTTGGTAGCACCGGGCAGTGACATTGAGCTGTTTAATCCGGATGGCCAGATCACAACTACCAGCGGCACGAGCTTTGCTGCGCCGCATGTGGTGGCGACGGTAGCGCTGCTGCAAGAGTTGGGCGATCGCCAGTTCCGAGCAGGCGTCAGTAACTGGAGCCTCAACTCTAGAGAACCGCTGGTCATGAAATCAGTGCTGATGAACGCCGCCGATAAAATTAAAGATCCGGGCGATGGCTCACTGTTGGGCATGAGCCGCACTCTACTGGATAAGCGCGGTAGAACTTGGCTTGATTCTGATGCTTACCGCGATCAAAAAATTCCGCTAGATGCCAACTTAGGCACCGGTCATCTGAATGCGTTTAGAGCCTACGAGCAGTTCGTCAATGGGCAATGGGCTCCGGGTGAAATTCCGATGGTTGGCTGGAATTACAGTGCCGCCGCTGACGGCAATCCTCAAGACTATGTATTTAATGCCCCGCTTGCAGGCGGCAGCTACCTCAGCGCGACAATCTCCTGGGAACGGGTGGTAGAACTCAACTCTAGCGATGAATATTACGATATTGGTGAAAGCTTTAGCGGTCAGCCATTGGG
>JBGTNW010000233.1:0-4382 GCA_041742865.1 Phormidesmis sp. | reverse complement strand
ACTTGGCAAAAAAATGCAGACAACCTCATCCAAATCTACGAAACTATCCTTAGCAAGCAAGTTACCGGCCAACCTGCTCAGTCAAATAACGCCGCTTATTCTCACCTATAATGAAGCGCCTAACATAGCGCGATCGCTGCAAAAACTAACTTGGGCCAGCCGCATTGTTATTATTGACAGCTACAGTACAGACGATACCCTTCAGATAGTGGCGGACTATCCCCAAGCCCAAGTCTTTCAGCGCAAGTTTGACACGCATACAAATCAGTGGAATTTTGGGATAACGAAAGTTAATACAAATTGGGTGTTATCTCTAGATGCAGACTATGTTTTATCTGAAGAATTTCTGAGTGAATTAAAACGGCTTTGTCCTCCTAACAATGTTGACGGTTACTTTGTAGGATTTCAATACTGTGTGTTTGGCAAACCATTAAGAGGAACCATCCTGCCTCCTAGGCAGATACTCTTCCGAAAAGCGCGAGCAATCTATGTCGATGATGGACACACTCAGCTACTCACCGTTGATAGAAAATCATCTAGCCTAAAATGCACTATCTTACACGATGACCGCAAGTCTCTAAGCCGCTGGCTCTGGGCGCAGGATCGCTATATGAAAATCGAAGCTAAAAAGCTGTTGGAAACGTCGGATACTGCGCTTAGTTTAGGCGATCAGCTACGAAAACGTAAGTTTATCGCTCCTTTTATTATTTTGATCTACTGTCTTTTTCTTAAAGGTGGAATACTCGACGGCTGGCGAGGATGGTATTACGCCTTTCAGCGGATGTTCGCAGAAATATTATTGTCTCTTAGGCTAATAGAAACAAACGGACGCTAGCGCTTTTTTTGCATCCATCTATCTCCGATAGCTTGCATCCTTACAAAACAGATACATACACAGAAGACAACCGATGAGCTTGAGAACAGCAAAATTTTTACTAAATCATCCTTTAAGCAGTAGAAACAAGCTTAAGGCTTTTCTTCGTTTTATATCTTGGCAGCTACGAAGCCGACTGATAGGGAGGCCAGTAGCATACGGCTTCGTCAACCAGAGCCAGTTGTTAGTTCATCCTGGTATGACGGGTGCAACTGGCAATGTTTACGCTGGTCTGCATGAGTTCTACGATATGAGCTTCGTTCTACATGCGCTAAGAGGTGAAGATCTTTTTGTAGATGTTGGTGCAAATATAGGCTCTTACACCGTGTTGGCGGGTAGCGTCATTGGCTCTAGTTGTGTCTCCATAGAGCCTGTTCCGTCCACTTTTACTCATCTTTTGGAAAACGTTAAACTAAACGACATCGAGAAAAAGATTGAGTGTTTGAACATTGGGCTTGGAAAAGATAGTGGAATACTTCGCTTCAGTGCCGATGAAGATACGAAGAATCACGTTGTTGCCGATTTAGAAAACTGCCAAAACTTTATCGAAGTAAAAGTGAAACGTCTAGACAATGTTATAGGCGATCGCACGCCTGCTGTCATTAAGATAGACGTTGAAGGATGGGAGGCCCAGGTGATTTCAGGCGCTCAAAATGTTTTGTCTAAAGAGAAACCACTCGCCATTCTAATGGAATTTGGATTAGGAAAAAGATACGGCTTCGATGAGGAAAATCTCTATCAGGAGATTCTAAATTTTGGATTTCAAAGGGCATATTACAGCCCTTTTGAGCGAATTCTTTCTCTATCTGGCGAAACTAAACTAGGCGGAAACATTCTTTTCGTGAAGGGAATAGACTACTTTCAAAAGAGAGTAAAATCAGCACCTAAGTTTAAAGCTCTGGGAGTAAGCCTCTGATCGACAGTAATCGACGACAGTCGCTTAGTGCTCAATTATAAGGCTCTCAATTATAAGCCAAGCTTGCTGGTCAATAGCCACCACAGCGATCGCACTACATCCCTAAAAACATGCAAGGGGGACTCTGCCAAATGCCTTAAACGAAGTTCATTAGAATTGTCCGCAATTTCAATCGGAGTATAGACAATGCCTCGACTGCCAAACACAAAAAACGCGATCGCCCTTGCCCGCCTCATATGAAAATCTGAAGTCAGTAGATAAACATGCTTGATCTCCTGCTGTTGAAAAACTCCGACCATTGTCGTGAAGTTAGTCACCGTATCAACAGCTCGATAGTCAAGGTGCAGCCGATCAAGTGATACCTCCATTGTTTGGAAAATGCTAGCTATTTTCTTGGCATCCGAACCGGTAGAAACCCAAACCCCTAACTGAGGCTGTTGCTGAGCAATACTGGCTGCCGATTTCTCGCGATCGTTTCCCCCGCCCAATACAAAAATAGCCTGCGGTTCCGGTACACGATGCTTCACATCAGCCAACCTCATAGGAATAGTTACAAAATAAAGGACTATTGCGATCGCCAGCCCTAGCAAAGCATAGCGAATCTGAAAATATCTCATAATTCTATGTCTCAGAACTTTTCTGGATCGTTCAACGAAAATTGTGAGTATATTTATCCATTACAAAAAGAGCTGAGCGATCGCACAATCAAACCCATCTAATAAAGGCGAACTTAGTCTATTCTGTTCACCCAACGTCGCCACCAACTGTAACAACCCCGCCTGCTGACGGTACACCTCAACCGTCTTCAGCCGCCAGTTGACAATCCAATACTCCTGAACACCGTATAGAGAATACAGCTTCAACTTAGCATTGCGATCCCTTTGTTCATTCTGGATTCCTGCGGAAAGCACCTCAACCACCAATTCCGGCGCAACTACAAAATGCCCCGATTCATCCACACCATTCTTAATCCGCTGGTTACTCGCCCAGACCACATCCGGAATCACCGCATCTGATTCAGAAAACACTACCCCCGGTGCCTCAAAAGCTCTCCCTAGCTGCGTCTGCTGAGACCATAGCCTCAGCTCCAGATAAATACTGCCACTCGCATTTTGATGCCAAATATGGGGCGCGCGGGTCACAACCAAATCCCCATCAATAATCTCATAGCGCTTCCACCCCCAGTCATCGGGCATCAGCGCCAAATCGTGAACCGTCCAGCGAATCTGATTGACAGCCATAGCCACTACCCTTGCGCTCAATCTTCAGTATAGTACGCCCTCAGGGAGTGCTTCCCAACCGCTAAACGATTCGAGGTAACCATCAAAATAAATTGATGGGAGAATGGAAACGCCCAGTCCATTCTCGATCCACCCTCAATTTACTCGGACGGCAAGGCGGCAGCGAACAGATGAAGCCAGGGAGCAAGTACTATCCTTTATTTGACTATCTACAGCGCAATGGCGCTAGCAAGTGTCAGTTGACCTTTACTGACATCGAGCGACTACTGCAAAAGCCCTTACCGGCTTCGGCTCGGCGGCAGGCTTGGTGGAGCAATCGCGACAGTAACAGCGCCTTGCAGGCCAAAGCATGGGTGCAGGCAGGCTACCACGTCGAGACAGTGGATTTTGACCGAGAGGCGGTGCGTTTTGGCAAATTTCAGGCTCACTACACTGTGCAGCGTACTGAAGATGCTATTTTGTGGGATCAGGTGGCGGTGCGGGCGCTGCGTAAACACATGAGCCTCACGCAGGCAAAATTTGCCCAGGAGCTAGGGGTGCGCCGCCAAACCGTCAGCGAATGGGAAAACGGGGTGTATGAGCCGGATCGCTCTACCGCCAAGCATTTAGAACGGATTGCTGAGCAGCGTGGATTTGAGGCTTAAGCGGTAAGGGCAAATACAGGCATTGTTGCGTTTATTGCTTGACATTTGTCCGCTAGACGTGCAAATATGGATTCAGTCATTAATTGAACCCAATCGCGCCAAATCACTATTCGTGATTAACTAACCGCTATGAATGCACGGACTTTGCTTGCCAGCGATCGCGCTTCCCAGTCTCTTTCCGAAAGCGCTATTTCTGCACTTCCTGAAAACACCAGAAACCCCATAAGTTTTGAGATGTCGCCCTTATCGCCTATCGAAGGTGAGCCTTTACGCCACATATTGTTAGGTAGTCCGGGCGGCGTAAGACAAACCATTCATCTGTTGCACATGCTGCGCTATGTCGAAAATGCGCTGTGGAGCCCGCTGGTGACCATCCCGAACAATCAACTGATTATCACGCCTCGCCAAGGTGAGGTAATGAGCATTTTAGTCAGGCATCTACAGCGCCATTAGCGTTCGATGGGGGTTAGATGAGCGTCTAGGGAGCGTGCAAAATACGCGTACCCGCTTGCCCTCTCCCCAATCCCTCTGCCAAGTTTGGGCGAGAAGCTCCGGCGTTCAATCGCTTATTCCCCTTCTCCCAAACTTGTCCCTATGGTGGATGGTATGGAAAGTGATCGCTAATCACAAACTCCCGTTACCTTGAGAATATCAAAAACAAGAAACGGAGTCAGCATTATGACCACTTCCATACCCGCTCAATCATA
>JBGTNW010000232.1:0-30118 GCA_041742865.1 Phormidesmis sp. | reverse complement strand
ATTTGCGCCCCAGGATGGATGACAGCGCTCGGGTGAATTAGAGTAGTCGTCAAGGCCATGCCTCCAGCAAAACCACCGAATGAATCGGGCACATAAATCAATCAGCTTCAATTAATAGCTTCACTTAACATTGCAACTAACCTAGTGTAAACGGTGTCATTAACTAGACCGGCTCATCGACGCTATGCCTTTTGTGCCGTGCCTTTTGTGCCGTGCCTTTTATGCCGTGCTTTTCACGCTGTGCCGATGCAAGCAGGCACATTCAATCCATCTTCATCAGCCGTCTAATCGACTCAATCAACTATAGAAAACATTAAAGTGCCTTCACAGGCCAGCTGACCGTCCACTTCAGCCCGCGACTTCATTTTGCCAAAGCGCAGCCGCTTTATAGTAATCAGCTCAGTGGTGATCAACAGCTGATCGCCCGGTATCACCGGCCTGCGAAACTTGACTTTATCAATCCCGGCAAACACACATAAACCATCGACGCCAGGCATTTGACTCAGCACAATGCCACCCACTTGAGCCATGGCTTCGACAATCAGCACACCCGGCATAATGGGCCTACCCGGAAAGTGTCCCTGAAAATGGGGCTCATTAAAGGTCACATTTTTTAGCCCTACCGCCCGTTCTCCGGGCACATAGTCAATGATGCGATCTACTAAAGCAAACGGATAGCGGTGGGGTAAAAGCTGCTGTAGCTCTTCGAGGGTATAGGTTTTGGGGATCACAACTTCGGCGGTTTCTTCGGCGGTTTCAACATTATCACTGGCTGCGTCCAGAGGAGTCGCAGCGATCGCCTCAGCAGAGGCAAAAGCACTGGTCGGCATAAAAATAAGCGGGGTTGACCGTAAAAATCAGGGCATCAAGCAATCGCCCCTCACGATTCTGCCATTAGACGGTGCCTGACGCTACGCAGAAACCAAAAAAGGACAGCTTTGCACCAATTGCTGAGCAAGCTTAATATGCAACGCATGGCTGGCTTTATAGGCCACATAGTGCGCCTGCGGAATATCGCCCAAGAGACTCAAATCTCCGATCAAATCCAGCAGCTTGTGCCTAGCAGGCTCATTGGCAAATCTCAAAGGTGGATTGAGCCAGCCGCTTTCACCGCAAACTAAAGCATTTTCTAAACTGCCGCCTTTGATTAGCCCCTGAGCCCGCAAATAGTCAATTTGATGCGCTAGCCCGAACGTTCTAGCTGGCGCAATTTCTGTTGCAAAGCTAGCTGAGCTAAGCTTTGATGCATTGCTTGATTGAGCCTCAGAAGGTGACCAGCTATGCCACTGGTTACCAATCGCTGCTAGATCAAACGCTATGCCATAGCTAAAGCGCAGCTCACTGCTAGGAAAAGCTGCCACCCAAGCATCATCCATTTGCACCGTCACTGGCTGCGCAACCGCCACTCGGCGCTTTCTAGCGACGGGCTGTGGGCTGATGCCTGAAGTTGCGATCGCTGCTATCCACTGCTGGGCAGAGCCATCTAACAGCGGTAGCTCAGGGCCATCAATTTCAATTCGCACATTGTCAACCGCAGCTGCAAAGAGCGCTGAGAGCAAATGTTCGACAGTGCGGACGTGAGCATGACTAATTCCGAGTTCTGTAGAAAGCTGCGTCTTTACAACATTGGCAACGTCAGCAGCAATCCGCTGTTCGACTTGGAAATCAGCCACTAAATCAGTACGGACAAAATAGCGGCCTGCTTCAGAATCTGCGGGTAACAAACGCACCTGAGTGGACTGCCCTAAATGCAGCCCAACGCCCGCTGCGCGTGCCTCAGCTGCTAACGTTTGTTGGGGCGTTTGCTGGGACGTTTGCGGGGACACAAGGCGCTGATTTGTCATTAGAATCGTTCTCCAAAGCCGAAGTGGAAACGGCTGCCCGCGTCACTAAAGCCATAGTCAAGCCTCAGTGCCCCCAAAGGCGTTTGTACCCGCACCCCAGCACCATAGCCAAAGCCATTCCCCGGCTTGCCGCGAACGCCTGCCGGGTTGCCTGGCACCGCATCGCCTGAGCCCAGATCAGTGCCATAGTCTGCAAATAGAGCACCCGTCAAGAACTCGCTAAATAGGGGAAAGCGATATTCTGCTGTGCCTAACAAAAACGAGCGACCCGAGCCGACTGCCCCTTCTTCATAGCCCCTAACAGAGTTGCCACCGCCCAGTGGAAACGCTCCGTAAGGGGGCAACTCACCCAGCGATGTTCCGCCTTGCAAGTTGAAAGCGAGGGTTTCACCACTGCGCGATGAATTGAAGATATTGAGCGGAATATACTGACTGTAGCTACCCTGAATTTTGTTGTAGAAAATGCTGCCGCTGCCAACCGGGACAGATTGCTCCGTACTCAGGCGAATTAAGCTGCCGCTAGTAGGCTGAATTGGGCTATTGCGCCGGTCCAAAGCCGCTCCAAATTGAACGGTAAAGAGATCATCTCGCCCAGATGGGCTCGCTGCTAGCTGATTGCCCAGCTCATCTACAGGCGATACCGTGCCGCCTGCATCTAAAATCGCAATTCGCTCATACTGTGCGCCTAGCGACAGCGACAGGCCATTATCTAGCGGACGGCTAAAGCTTATCCCGGTGCCTAATCGATTAATTCGAGGGGTATCGCCGTTGGGCAAATCTACATCGATAGGGCCATTATCAAAGATGAGCGAGGTAGCCCGACGATTAAACAAGCTGGTGGTATATGAAGTGCGGTAAGGATCGCCCGCAATCCACGGATCGGTAAAGCTGACATCAAACAAAAAGTCACCGCGAGTCGTCACCTGGCCTTCCGTGCGGAGCTTTTGGTTGTTACCGCCAAAGTTGTCTTGACTGTAGCTAACCTGACCGAACAAATCACCACGCAGGTTAAATCCGACAGAAGCACCGATTGAACCGGTGTTGCGCTCAGCAATATTGACAATCAGCTTGACTTTACGAGGATCTTCATCGCCGGGATCTAATGAGAGGCGAATATCTTCAAAAATGCCAAGCCCAAACGCGCGGCCAAGGTCTCGCTGAATCGCACTTTCTTGAAAAACATCGCCTGGCTGGGTTTCAAATTCGCGAGTGACAATAAAATCGCGAGTTCTCCCGCGGACGGGGTTGCCCTCTTCATCAGTGGTTTCACCATCGGGGGTAATGTAGCGCACTTCAATCGACTCGATTTCACCTTCGGCGACGATTAAGGTAACGGTGCCATCGGCCCCAATTTGCGGAGCAGCGGTGACTTGAGCGAGAACATAGCCGTTTTCTTGATACCAGTCGTTGAGATCCAGCACACTATCTTGAAAATCGCGCAGGTTTAGAATTTTGCCGTACTGTGGGCTGAAAATTTGGTCAATGACTTCGGGCGGCAGCACCAGCGGTCTAGGTTCGTTTGCAGATCCGGTGACATCGTTGCGGATGCTGACGCCCGTTAAGATGGGATTCGGCTCTACAAAGAAAGTAACCCTGACGCCAAGAGGCGTATCTTCGGGGCTAGCTCTGACGTTAGAGAAAAAGCCCGTACCGAAAACGCTGTTAATGTCTTGCTGGAGCTGAGTGCGAGTAGTGGTACGACCAGGAACAGTACTGACCGCTTGGTAGACAGCGTTGACTAATTCGTCAGTTAAAGGCCGCTGAGGATTGGTTGAAACGACATCTACTTCAGAGACGAGAACTTGTGTTTCGGGGGCAGTGGGCTGAGCGGGTGTGGCTCTAGGTGTCGCGCCAGGAGCAGGGGCAGTACCGGGTGTTGTGCTAGGGACAGGCTGCTGACCAGCGGGCGGACTGATATCCGGGATATTACCCGTCGGGGCGGGCGGGCTACTAGGTGTAGTAGTCTGAGCAATATCGGCTTGAGTAGCCGCTAGCGGAGTGGCATTATCCGGTGCAGTATTTTCTGAGGAGGTGGCTGCGACTAGCGGCGTTGGCAAATTATTGGGTTGGGCAGCCGGAGAGACGCCTACTAAAAGCTGCGCTATCGTCGTTGAGGACTTAGCGGTTTCGGTTTCAGCCGCATTGGCGGGGTCGGCTGATATGGGGTTAGCTAGCGTCGATTCAGCAACCGTCGATTCGGCTAAAAGAGAGTTGCTGGGCTCAGACGATTCGGCTGCTGGGCTCGGCAAACCGGCGATCGCAACCAAACTAAAAGCAGCCAAAAGAGCCGGGGAAACACGCATAACCAGTTGATCCTTTGATAGTTAAGTTCACTCCTCACCGCGTTTGTGCCGCTACCCGCAGCACTCATCTCACCTAAAGTTAATCTCTAAAATTAACCTTAAATAATGTGAGAAAAGCACATGACAGCTCAACGACGAGGCTTGAAGCATAGAAAAATCAGTCACCGCTTTAAATCAACGCATTTCGCAGCTAAACGCCATCTTACGAAACATGACTGAAACATGGCAGCCTAACTGAATTGGCGACTAAATCGATTCCGACAGATCTTACCTCACTGTCAAGCTCGATACGAAAATTTACTGTGCCACAATCGTAGGCTGCACCGTGAACATTTTTTTAGGTAGAAATGGTGAGCGAGCCATTATTTGATACCCGTAAGCTGGCTCATAATCCGGTTGAGCACGCTTTGATAGCCTTCGGCAACGTTGCCTAGGTCTTGACGGAAGCGGTCTTTGTCCATGACCCGTTTGCGCTCATCGGGTTCGGCCATGTCCCAAAGGCGGCAGGTGTCTGGGCTAATTTCGTCGGCTAGCAGCAAGTTGCCTTGGCGGTCGGTGCCAAATTCTAGATTGAAGTCTACGAGGGTGATGCCGCAGCTCGCAAAAAACTTACTCAGCACTTGATTCACCAGCTGGGCTTTTTGCGTCAGCTGATCGAGCTGAGCCGCTGAGCTGATGCCCATTGCAAAAATGCGATCGCGCGTCAGCAGCGGATCGCCCAGGTCGTCGTTTTTGTAATAGAACTCAACTAGGGACGGTTCTAGCTTTGTCCCTAAGGCGAGGCCAGTTTGCTTGCATAGGCTGCCGGCCGCGAGGTTGCGCACAACCACTTCTAACGGCACAATATCGACGCGCTTAACGCGGATTTCGCGATCGCTAATAGCTTCTAATAAATGCGTGTCTATGCCTTGTTGTTCTAACAGCGGGTATAGATAGGTGGTCACTTGGCAATTTACGATGCCCTTATTGACAATCTGGCCTTTTTTTTGCGCATTAAAGGCCGTGGCATCGTCTTTAAAGTAGGTGATCAAAACCTCTGGATTATCGGTGGCGTAGATAATCTTCGCCTTGCCTTCGTACAGCTTTTGAGTGAGCTTTTGAGGGGTGCTGCCTTTGGGGTTGATCATGATCTTATTAGACACCTAGATACCGTTAGCAAAAAAAGTTAGCGCAACTCTAAATATATACGGCTGGTGATTGCACGGCTGACAAGTGTGTTTAGCTGACGCACCAGCTGATTTCTGCTGACTGGTCATTATTTGCTGGTCATCACTTCGACCCCGTCCCAATCGGGCGGTGGCGGACACTGGATGTATTGCTGGGTACGCTCTAAATACAGCTTGGTCGCCTGATCGTTTGGCTGCATAGCCTGGGCGGCGTCGAATCGAGCTAAGGCGACGTGAAAAGCTCTAGCTCTGTAGGCGGCTTGGCCTTGGGCGTAGATTTGCAAAAAGGCTTTTGTATCCGCATCCAGGGGATGGGTGCGATCGCTGATTAGCTCATAGATTTTCACCGGCTTCAGTTTGCCTTTGACCCGAATCAAATCCAGCTCTCGCACCCACACCTGGTTTTGACACAGCTCATAGGTGTGCTCACTCAGAACAATATCGCAGCCGTACTGCTTGGTAATGCTCTCTAAGCGAGCGCTTAAATTCACCCCATCCCCAATCACGGTGTAGTCCATTTTACGCTGAGAACCGATGTTGCCTGAGACCACCTCGCCCGAGCTGAGGCCAATGCCAATGCGCAATTCGGGCTGTCCTTTAAGGTGGCGATCGCGATTAAAATCCTTTAGCCGTCGGCGCATATCTAGCGCTGATCGCACCGCTGCCGACGCGTGATTCGGCAGCGGCAAGGGTGCACCAAACACCGCCATCAGCGCATCGCCAATAAACTTATCCAGCGTGCCCTCACAGTGAAAAACGGCTTCTACCATGGTTTCAAAATATTCATTCAGCATCGAAACCACTTCTGAGGCTTCTAATGCCTCAGTCAGCGTCGTGTAGCCGCGAATATCTGAAAACAACACCGTCACCTCTTTACGCTCACCAACCATTAGCACATCTTCACCGAGCGCCATTACCCGTTCGGCCACGCTGGGCGTCATATAGCGATACAGCGTAGTTTTCATGCGCTTTTCTTGACTGATATCTTCCAGCACCACTAGCCCCCCGCGCACGCCACCTTGCGGATCGCTCAAAGGACTCACCGTTAGATTCAAGCTCCGGTTCCAGCCCATGACTGGCAGTGGAGACACCAGCCGGTAATCTGATCCCCACAGTCGATAGCGAGTCATACCACCAATGTCTTCTGGAACGACTAAGACACATTGCTGGCTCCGTTCGTATGCAGTTTGAGGGCCGGTTTGATGGATCACTTGATGGGTCACTTGATTGGCCACTTGATTAGTCACACTCGCGACCGACACTAGCAAAGACTGTTCGGGCACGTAGTGACGAGCCCCTGAATCTAGGCTGTCTTGTAAGCGCATTTTCAACCGTTCTAGCGGCAGCACGTCCCAGAGATAGCGACCCGTGAGCGATCGCTGCCAAGTCTGAGCAATTTGGCTATTGACCCGCTGCTCTACATTCACGTTCACACCAGCTGTTAGCGAAGCATCTTCTCCAGTTGGGCAGCCCAACAGCTTGAGGGCGGCTTCGTTAATCGTGACAATGCGCCCTGCCATATCGGTTGAAATCACCGCATCTGAAAGGCTTTCTAAAATATCTTTTTGATATTGTTTTTCGAGCAGCAGTTCTTGAAAAAGCTGGGCATTTTCAAGGGCAATTCCAGCTTGAGTATTAAAAGCCCGCATGAACGATTCATCAATTTGCGTAAACTGGCCTTGGGTTTTGTTGATTAGCTGGCTGACGCCAATCAGTTTGCCAGCAGAGTTGAAAACAGGCATACATAAAATGTTGCGGGTACGGTAGCCGGTTTTGTGATCAGCAGAGACATCGAAGCGAGGATCGCTATAGGCATCAAAAATGTTGAGGGTCTCACCCGTCGCGGCAACATGGCCGACAATCCCTTTGTCAGCGGGCAGTCGAAGATCAATGAGCGATTGGCCATCGGCACTTTGGACCTGTGACCAAAGTTCATTTTGAGCCTCATCTATTAGCCACAGCGTACTTCTATCGGCCTGCATTAGGCTTCTGGCGGCGGCCATTACCGACTGCAAGGTCACTTCTAGGTTAAGGCTTTGCTCCATTGAAGAGATGGCTTTGAGCAGCGCAGCAACGCCTCTTTGATTACGAGCGGCTAGGTAAAACGACTGGCAGCTCTCTAATAAAATGCCGATGGAGGGAGCAAAATGGGCAAAGCGAGCTTCGTCTTGGGCAGAAAAGGGCGCAACGCCGACTTTGTTGAGCAGCTGAGCGATCGCCACGACTCGCCCGTCACTACTGACAACTGGCATACACAAAATATTTCGGGTGCGATAGCCGGTCTGTTGATCGGTGATCGGGCTAAAGCGCTCATCAGCGTAAGCATCCGGAATGTTGAGTCCTTCGCCCGTGGTCGCGACATAGCCAGCAATACCACGATCAATTGGAAGCCGGATTTCTAAACTGTCAACACCGCCTAGGCGGTCAGAGGGCCGATCAGAGGAGCGTTCTTCTCCTTGCGCTACCTTCGACCATAGCTCTTGGCGCTCTTCATCCACCACAAAAATAGTCGTGCGATCCGCCTGTAAAATCTGGCCTATTTTAAGCGTAAATGTCTCTAATAGCTCATCGAGCATCGGCTCTAGCGACTGATTGTTAATCAGATCAATCACTTTTAGAAACTGTTTAAAGTCACGGGTAGTGCGCTCTAAAAACCGAATAAAATCAGGAATAGACAGATCCTCAACCCGCTCTGCCAAACGGCCATAGCTATGTTGAGAGAGGGCCGAGAAAACACTATTTGCCGTTGACTGAGCCATGATTGCTGATTTCTCATCCTCAGAAAGAAAACACCGTGCTTATCGTTCCCGCCCGCTGCCCTTAGCTTTGCTTTGTGCCACTTGTTAAATGCCGTAATTATTGAAGACGTACTCTCCGACATCGGGCTACGGTATAAGACTCGCTAGCTGAGCACACATTGAGCACACATTGCTCCTGAGGAGTTCATTCATGCACTTATCGACCTATCAACGCTTCGCATCAATCTTGCTGATCGTGGCACTAACTAGCTGCAACTCACTCACTCAATCGCCCTCTGCTAATCGAGAAAACTCCCGCAAAACAGAGCCAGCAGACCCTGATCAAACAGCGCTAGGCCGTGACCAGCAAGACAGCGATCAGCAGGCAACAGCATCCGGTTCAAGAAATACGCCAAAGCAGATTGCAGCCGCCCTTCAGCCCGGACAATACTGCTATCAATTTAGCAATGACATAGAGAATATTGACATTCGTATCCGTCTTGATTCAGCAGATCGCGTCAGTGGCAATCAGGTAGGTGTGATTCACGATGAAAAAGCAGCTTACTACACCAGCTATCGCAGCGATTTGAACGGCACTATCGATGGCAGCAATCTCAATTTGGACATTGCAACTTGGATTGAGTACGACCAGCAAAATCAGCAGGAAACCTGGAAGGTGAGCCCCACTGAGCTGCGCACAAAGGCAAATAAGCTGACCAAAGCCGATTGCGAGATTGTCAACAAGTCTTTTCAGTCTGAGAATGGCTTAGAGGCCAAAGACCTCACAGAAATCGCGAATCAGGTAACTACTCAAGCAGTCTTTTTTGAGGCCGGAAAAAGTAGCACAACGGTAAGTCATACAGTTGTGCGAGGCGATCGCGATCGCTACTTAATCACCGCTCAAGGCGGCCAGCAAATGGATCTGTCTATTACATCTCGCGAAAATAATGCAGTCTTCGATGTGATTGCACCGAGCGGCATCATTTTAGGCACTGAGCAAAGCAAGCAAAGACTCTTCTTGCCCGATACAGGGGAGTACGAAATTATTGTGGGCGGTACTAGGGGTAATGCGACTTATGATTTGGCGATCGCTATCCAATAAACATTCAGTAAAACAATACTCGTCAAAAATAGTCTTCAAGTTAGCCAATCTCAGCCAAAAACATTGAAAAGCTAGGCAAGCTCAAGCGCCTAGTCTCATCGCTGTACTCAAAAGACCCTTCAAAAGGCCCCACCGATATTGGCTCAACGCTACCTTCGTAAGCGCCACAGTCAAAATCGTGCGTCTCAGTGCCTAGATTAAACACCGCCAAAATAGCCGCATCCTGATCGCGCCGCTCGAAAGCCAACAGCGGCTCAGCCACGTCTAACAAGCTGATCGATCCAGACGCTATTGCAGATTGCGACTTGCGCCATGCCAATAAGGTGCGGGTGAAATGCAGCACCGAATCAGTATCGACCTCTTGTAGATCGACCGCCTTTGTGAAGTGTGCTATGGGCATTGGCAACCAAGGCCGCTCACTCGAAAACCCGCCATAACTAGCCCCTGCCTCCCAAGGTATCGGCGTGCGGCAGCCGTCGCGCCCTTTAAATTCTGGCCACAGCCGTAGGCCAAACGGATCTTGAACCTCTTCAAATCCAATCTCGGCCTCAGGCAAACCCAATTCCTCACCCTGATACAGACAAACTGAGCCACGCAAACACAGCAGCAAAGCGATTAAAAACTTAGCTTGCTGCACCATGGGCACCGTCTCGCAGCGCCAGCGAGAAACCACCCGGATCACATCGTGATTGCTAAACGCCCAGCAAACCCAGCCGTTGCCCAAATGCGCCTCTACCTCGCCAATGGTCTGCTTAATATGAGCGGCGCTCAGCGATTGAGTCAGCAGACTAAACGTGTAGACCATATGCAGCCGCTGATTTTTGGCCGTATAGTCCGGCGTCATTTCAATCGCACGCTTAGCCGTCAGCTCACCCAAGCTAATCGCACCGTAGCGATCTATCAGGCGTCTAAATTTTTCTAAAAACGGCAGTACTTCAGGCCGCGATTTGTTGTAGACATGCGCCTGCATTCGATAATTGCTAGATTCAGGTGCATACAGCAGCTCTTTGCCCTCATTCGGCGGATTAGATCGCAGTTGCTGATCGTGAAAGTACCAATTCACCGTATCCAATCGAAATCCATGCACACCCAAATTCAGCCAAAACAAGGCCACATCCAACACCGCCGCTTCTACATCAGGATGATGAAAGTTTAAATCCGGCTGAGCCGTGAGAAAGTTGTGCATATAAAACTGACGGCGGCTAGTATCCCATTCCCAAGCGCTGCCCCCAAAAATAGACAGCCAGTTGTTGGGCGGACTGCCATCGGCCTGCGGATCAGCCCAGACATACCAGTCAGCTTTGGCATTGTGGCGACTAGAGCGACTCTCTTGAAACCAAGGATGCCGATCTGAGGTATGACTCAACACTAAGTCAATCATCACCTTCAGGCCCAGTGCATTGGCTTCGCTCACTAGGGCTGCAAAGTCATCGAGGTCACCAAAAATTGGATCGACGCCTTTATAGTCAGAAACGTCATAGCCAAAATCTTTCATCGGCGAGGGATAGAACGGGGATATCCACACCATGTCCACGCCTAGTCGGGCTACGTACGCTAATTTTTTAGTGATGCCCGCGAGATCCCCAATGCCGTCTTGATTAGTATCCAAAAAGCTACGCGGATAGATTTGATAAACGACGGCTCCACGCCACCACTGGGTGCTGTCTTTCATATCGGCAAAAGTGATCCTTACGCTAATTTTAAGACTGGGCAGAAATAGTTAACAATTAACGGCATCGAAGTTTTTACTCATCATTTGTCAGCACTTATGACTGAAATGCTCAAACTGGCCGTCAACGGCACACTAATGAAAGGGCTATCACTGAATTCTAATTTAATCAAGGTCGGTGCGATCTTTGAGCGTGAGGCCAAAACTTCGCCCTGCTACCGCATTTGGTCGATTGACGATCAGTATCCGGCGATGCTTAAAGTCAAGCAAGGCGGTGTGGCGGTGGCACTAGAAGTATGGCAGGTGCCTTTGAGGGGGCTCGGCATTGTGCTCTCTCAAGAGCCGCCCGGACTCGCGATTGGCAAAGTAACGCTGCACGATGGAGAAGAGGTGCTAGGCGTGATTGGTGAACCGCTGACGGTAGAAGGCAAACAAGAGATCACCCAATATGGCGGCTGGCGAGCTTATCAAGCCACGCTTTAGGCAACTTTTGTTTTGTTGGCAGTGGATTTCTCTCTCTTTTGCGATCGCAGCCTCCCTCTTTTGTTAGAAGCATGTCTTTACGAGTGACGGTAAGTTTATTAATGACTATGTACAAGAGATACTTTTTATGCTGATGCTACAAATTCAAAAGGTGAGTGCTGCGATTGGCCAATGGCTTGATTCGCTGATGAAACGTTTTGTTCGCTTTCAATCGGGCCGATTGCCGCTTCAATCCCTCAATTTGCAGCGATTTGTTGCGGTTGCTTTTGTTGGCCTCTTTCTACTCACAACCAGTGTTGATGCCGCCGATCTCAAGCCCGGCACTAAAGCTATGCTAAACGACATGATTGCCCGCGGTGAAAATGGTCGCCCGGTGACCACTGGCCAATGGCAAGCTGAAAACGAGCAGTTGCAGGGAAAACCCGCCCAGCAAGCCAAACGGATTGCCAAGGAATCTGCTAATGCCATTGATGAAATGACAGATATCTATCCCGAAAACGCTAAAACAGTGCTCCCTGGAATGGAAAACGACAGCCTAGCCCAAGACAGGCGCTAAAAGTCTATTTATCAGTCACATGCTTGTCAATGATTTTGGCAAGGCTCGGAACAGCAGCAGAGACATCTCGCTTGACCGAGTTGCGCAGCTTTTTATAAGCACTCCCAATTAGGCCATCTTTGGCCTTGCGCTCAATTCGAGCATCGGTGGTGCTTAAAATAACGTCGGCGGTGTGATCGCTGTTTTCACTTAAGTAAGCCACCGGATCGCCAGCGTTCACCCCTTCTGACCAAAGCGGATCGAGCGACTCAAACACTTCGGGCAATAGTCGTTTTACCGCGCCCAAGACGTAATCGCTACTAAGTCCTTTAACTGCTCCATAAGCCGCCTTGAGCGCCATCCCGGAAAGCCCGCCTTTAGCAGCGACCTGCGTGTCGATAAGTTGAGCGCAGTCGGCAGCAATGTGATCGCGCACAGCCGCATCTTGAATTTTATCCGTCAATTTCATATCAAAGCTGGTTACCTTTTATAGGCTCGCCAATATAGTAAGCGCTAGCCAGCACCCAAACGATCAAAGGCGTCATCAAAGCTGAATAAAAAGCCGTCGCTGTACCAAAAAAACTATTCCTTAAGAGCGTTTTTGGTAATACACTTTTTGGCCCTCATTCGACACATAGATACACTCCCTTGCCGAACGCCAAAAACTCTTCCAAATGGACTCTCTTGACTCCCGGAAGTACTCACCCATCACTGGTTTAATGGCCATTGTCGCCGCTTTGAGGTGATAGTGAGGCATATTCAAAAACAAATGATGGGCAACATGGGTACCAATATTGTGATGAATATTGTTGAAAATGCCATAGTCGCGATCAATGGTAGAAATAGCACCTTTCAAAAAGTACCAGCTATCGTTGCGATACCAAGGAATATCAGCTTCGGTATGGTGTAAAAAGGTCACTAGATCTAGCCAAACAACAAACACCAAGTAAGGCATGATGTAAAAATTGAACAAAAAGAGCAGGCCAGCGGTAAAGCCGACCCAAGTTAACAGGCCGACAAAAAGAACGATGCAGGTAGTGCTCGCGATGACATCCCACTTTTCAGATGCCCTAAATAAGGGGCTGCTTGGCAAAAAATGAGAGCCTTGACGTCCAGGTGACCGGAAAAACAAGTAAAACGGATAGGCAAGTAAGAATAAGCTGAAGCGAACACTTCTAGCAATAGAGCCCATTTCGTTGTAGGTATCTTCAGCAATGGGATACCAGCTTTCATCGGTATCGATGTTGCCAGTATTGGCATGGTGGGTGCGGTGACTGATCCGCCAACCGTGATAGGGCACCAAAATAGGCGTGTGAGTCACATGCCCAATCAAAGTATTGAGCCACTTATGCTTTGAAAAAGAGCCGTGACCGCAGTCGTGACCAATCACAAACAATGCCCAAAACATCGTGCCCTGAGCGATCCAAAAAATCGGAAAGAACAACCAGGAGTTGAGACTGTAAGCGAGTGCATAGAGGCCAATAACAACGCTGACATCGAAGAAAAAGTAAGCCAGCGATCGCTGCGTTGAAGGCTCAAAGCAGTAGCTAGGAATCGCATCTTTGAGATCTTTTAACGTGAACGGAAGCTCGGATTCCCTTGCAGAAGGGGGAACGGGACGAATGGGCCTAGTACTTAATTGCACGTATTACCGTATTACCTATTTGATGGATATAACCTTTAACGTCCCTAGGATTGCCGCTAGGATTGACGATAGGGCAGCGCCTGCTACAACCAGATTTGCACTCCAGATTTTCTGAGGAGCATATTTACAAATATTTACAATACTATATTTTGTGTAGCTGCTGACAATTTAATAAGATCTCTAGCATCCCGTTCTATTCCCAACGCTGATGGATCAAGCTGCCAATGGCTCAACACACGCTGGCGTTTCGTTACGGGGGCTATTGACGGTTTTACTGACCGGATAGATCTGCATAGCGTCGGCTTCGTAGGGGCGCAAAAGGGGCTGCAAGCGATCGCGCTGCGGCACACTTGGATCAAGCCACAAATCATAGTCTTCAGGATGCACAATGACAGGCATCCGGTTGTGAATTGGCTGCATCAGCTCATTGGGTTCGGTGGTGAGAATCGTGCAAGTTTCCAAGTAGCTGCCGTCACCGCACTCCCAGGCGTCCCACAGTCCTGCAAAGCCGAAGAGCGATCGCGTTTTGAGCTGAATATAGTAAGGCTGTTTTTGCCCGCTCTTTTGCCCGCCTTTCAAATTGTTTAAATTGTCTGAGCGCTGCCATTCGTAAAAGCCATCGGCAATCACCAAGCAGCGCCGCCGCTTAAAAGGGGCTCGAAAAGAGGGCTTTTCAGCGGCTGTTTCAGCCCGCGCGTTAATCATTCGGCTGCCGATACTAGGATCTTTGGACCATGAAGGCACTAAACCCCATTGAAAAATCCGGTACTCTCTGGCTGCTTCGCTTTGAGTGATCACTGACACCGGTTGAGTCGGTGCAATATTGTATCTAGGCTGAAGATCAGGGATAGGTTGTAGCCCAAACGTTTGGGCAATCGCCTCACTGGATTGAGTTTGAGTATAGCGTCCACACATAGAGCTGAGCTAACGGATCCGGTTGTTTTTAGCTTATTATTGTCCTTTAAACCAAGCGCTAGCCCAAACTATCTTTTAGCTGAGATTTAGCTGTCTTCAATGCCTCAGGCAGCTTGGCGGCATCTCGACCACCCGCCTGAGCAAAATTAGGCCGACCGCCACCGCCACCGCCACACAGCTTGGCAATACCGCCGATAAACTTACCGGCTTGCAGCCCTTGAGAAATCGCCGACTGACTAAAAGCTGCCACCAAGCTGACCTTATCGTCAGCGACAGCAGAGCCCAACACCACCGCCCCATCTCCAAGCTTTTGCAGCAGCCGCTCTGCCGCCGCCTTCAGCGCGTCTGGTTCGACAGCTTCTAGACTAGCCACAATTACCGGGATCTCGCCAAAAGTTTCAGCTTGAGCCAACAGCTGATCGGATTTGACTAATGCCAGCTCAGACTTGAGGGCTATCAAATCTTTTTGAGCGGTTTTCAGCTCGCTTTGCAGCGCCGTGACCCGATCGCCGATCTCTTCGGGCTTTGTTTTAAACCGCGCACTTAAATCACGCACTACGCGATCGCGCACCTCCAAATAATCCAGCACTGCTGGCCCTGCTACCGCTTCAATTCGCCGAATCCCAGCGGCAACCCCCGTTTCAGAAATAATTTTAAACACGCCAATTTCAGCGGTATTGCCCACGTGCGTACCCCCGCACAGCTCCATCGAAACGCCGGGGTAGTCAATCACTCGGACTTGCTCACCATACTTTTCGCCAAACATCGCCACCGCACCTTTGGCCTTGGCCTCTGCAATCGGCATCGTTTGCACATCGGCGCTGTGAGCTTCAGCAATCCAAGTATTTACCTGCATT
Source organism: Phormidesmis sp. (assembly GCA_041742865.1). Classification (GTDB taxonomy): domain Bacteria; phylum Cyanobacteriota; class Cyanobacteriia; order Phormidesmidales; family Phormidesmidaceae; genus Phormidesmis. Next base: position 14,861 of record JBGTNW010000232.1, on the reverse strand, counting down.
TCCACCTGCTGCAATTGCGCTGGCGTCAGCGCTTCAGGCGCATGAAAATCAAAGCGCAGCCGGTCAAAATCCACCAGCGAACCCGCCTGTGAAATCGACTCATCTACCAAGGTTTTCAACGCCGCTTGCAGCAAATGAGTTGCGGTGTGATTGGCTTGGGCGCGGCGGCGACAGGCGCGATCAATTTTGGCACTGAGCGCATCGCCGACTTTGACTACACCGCGCTCTACCTTGCCAAAGTGAACAAAAAACGCTCCTTCTTTTTTCACGCCTTCAATGCGGATCACCAAATCTTCGCCCGATAGGTAGCCGCGATCGCCTATTTGCCCGCCCGACTCTGCATAAAAAGGCGTTTGATTCAGCACGATCTGCACCGTGCTACCCGCTTCAGCGAGTGGCACCGATTCACCTTTCATGAGCACCGCTGCAACTGTGCTCTGGCTCACCCACTGCTGGTAACCCACAAATTCAGTTGCCTCAATTTGGTCAGCGAGCCCATCTAAGCTGCCCTGCACCGTTAGATCAATCGTCTCGTGCGCCTCTTTACCGCGCTGACGCTGCGTCTCCATTTCGGCAGCAAATCCTGCTTCATCCACCGTAATTCCACTTTCTTCAACGATTTCTTGCGTCAGCTCCAGCGGAAAACCGTAGGTGTCATACAGCTTAAACGCATCTTGACCACTCACCTGCTGAGGGTTTTCAGCCAAAATGTCAGCCAGCAGCTTTTCGCCGCGATCTAGGGTTTTGAGAAACTGCGCTTCTTCTCTAGAAAGTTCGTTTTTAATCGATTTTTCACGCGATCGCACCGCTGGATACGCCGATTCTGACAGCGCAATGGCTTTCTCAGCCACCTGCTGTGTAAACGGTTCACCGATGCCTAGTCGCTTACCGTGACGCACTACCCGCCGAATTAAGCGACGCAGCACGTACCCCCTACCCGTATTGTCAGCTGTAATGCCATCGGCCACCATATGCACCACTGAGCGCACATGATCTCCGATTACTTTGAGCGATACTTTTTCAGCGTCAGTAGCCGATGCGTAATTAATTGAAGCGATCGCTGCTGCCGTTTCAATAATGGGAAAAATCAAATCAGTCTCATAATTATTCGCCGCCCCCTGCAAAATTTGAGCCATCCGCTCAAGCCCTAAGCCCGTATCAATATTCTGCGCTTGTAAAGGCGTCAATACTCCCGCCGCATCGCGGTTGTACTGCATAAAAACCAAGTTGTAATACTCAATAAAGCGACTGTCATCTTCGAGATCGATGCTCTCATCGCCCCGCTCCGGATGAAAATCGTAATACAGCTCAGAGCAAGGCCCGCAAGGGCCGGTCACGCCTGATTTCCAAAAATTATCCGCCTCACCCATGCGAATAATCCGATGAGGGGCAATCCCAATCTCATCGCGCCAGATTGCAAACGCCTCATCATCCGCTTCAAACACACTCGGCACAATGCGATCAGGCGGCAGCTTAAACACCTTAGTAGACAGCTCCCAAGCCCAGACGATCGCCTCTTTTTTGAAATAGTCGCCAAAGCTAAAATTACCCAGCATCTCAAAAAACGTATGGTGACGAGCCGTGCGCCCTACGTTTTCAATGTCATTCGTGCGAATGCACTTCTGTGCCGTTGTTGCCCGATCAAAGGCCGCCGCCTGCTGTCCCAAAAAAATCGGCTTAAACGGCAGCATCCCGGCAATCGTCAGCAGCACCGTCGGATCTTCCGGCACCAGCGAAGCGCTCGCTAACACTTCGTGCCCCCTAGCTGCATAAAAATCTAGAAATTTTTGGCGAATATCAGCTCCACTCAAAAACGGCAGTTGAGCAGCCTTCGATTCAGCATTCGATTCGATAGGGATGGATGAATTGAGCTGAGATGGACTTTTCTGAACAGACATAACAATAGCAGCAGAGAGGTAGGACGACGAGGTTCTCCAGATTTGATCAATGTTGCCACACTATTGAGGGTTTCAACCGATTTCTGTCAGCAATTTACGAGCGCTCTGCCGCCACCTAGCGCCGCTATCGAGACGCTTCACATTCTGCACATCAGCACATCGCATTAATGCTTCTTCGTTATCCAGTGATGAGTGGATTTTGAGGCTAGTTTTCAAGCTTACTTATCGAGCTCATGATCGGGCACCCGGTGCTGTTCAATCTGCTGTATGCACGAGCTGACTGGCGATTGCTCAGCCATCGCCACTACTAATGCCTCATAGGCACGCTGCTGCTTTTCTAACAGCGACTGTGCTTGCAACAGCGCCCAGCGCATCTGCATTTCAGCGTTTTCTCCGGCGGTTGATATCTTTGCATTGCGAGCTCGCATCCAGAGCTGTTTGAGCTGCCTTTGGTCATCTTCGCCGCCTTGAGCGCTGCCATAGGTTTGGGTTTCAGCCGCAATTCCGGCCATCCAAACCGTGCAATAGCGGTCAATCTGCTGACGAGAGTGGGTAACTGGTGCTTGCGCTGGGTTTTCGGTTTTTTCAGTTCTTTCGGCGGTAAGCGCTTCAACCACGGTGCCGCCTAGCCCTGGCAACCCAGCCTTAATGCCCTCCCAAGCGCTGAGAGTATAGCTTTGTACGGGCATCTCCAGCAAATGCGCCACTAAAAAATGGCCCGCCTCATGGTGCAAAATGCGCTGGCGATACTCAGACGACTGGCCGCTCAGTAAGTCAATCACTAAGTTGCCGCCTTTGCCCTTGAGGCTAAAGCGATCTAAAGCGAGTGCGCCAGCGCAGCTAGTCAGGGCGATCGCCACTACTCCCGGCGAAATATTCAGCAAGGGGCCAACTAAGCTCAGCAGCATAAAAGCAAACACTGAAACCGCTATTAGGTTGAAGGTCATCGGGTTCATAAGTGCGCTCAGGCGAGACAGAAGAGAGACAGACAATTTACTCTTTATAGAATAGTTCCAAACTCTCTTGATTCCCAACGTAGCGCCAGTGCCAAGGCTCATAGCTCAATGGAGACATCGGATCTTTGGGAAACGACATCTCAAAATTGTAAAAAGCAGCGTTTTCCATTAGCCACCGATAGGCTGCCGTTCTTTCAAAGCTTTCTTCTGTATAGGTATCGGGCTGGCTTTCATCTACAAAGTCAACCGCATAGCCAGTGTGATGTTCGCTATATCCCGGTGGGGCACTGACTTCTGCCCTGGTCTTGGGCGTCTCACCGCGCTCAGCTTTCACCTCAAAAAATAGGTAGTCTTGATCTTCGATGGATCGAAACCCAGAAACAACACCCAGAAGAATCCCTTCTGAACGGGCTTGCTCAATCATTTTATTGACGCTGGCCGCAGCAGCGGGCTGGAGCTTGATTTCGCTATTTGAGTTAAGCGCTACCAAATCTGCTACCGGCGCTTCTGCATAGCGGCGGTGGTGGAGCAGTTCTGGCGGATCGTCACTTTTACGGATAGGGCCGCTGGCCTCAGCGTTGGCAGATGTCCCGTTGAATTTGTCGCGGCTGGCTGCAAATTCGCCTTTTACCCCATTTGTCTGCGCGCGCACCTGAGCGCTGATAGCCTCCCATTGCCAAACTGTCAGCCCGCAACTCACGACTAAGCTCACTAGCGCCAATCCACGAACGAGACTCACCGGCCATACTCGTTGCCGCTCTACAGTAGATGACTTTCCAGACAACCGGCCAGATAGCTTGCCGGACAGCTCACCGCTTTCAGCCGTCACCGATTGCCGGCGGGCTTGAGGAATATCATTCTCAGAAGCGTTAATAGGCGGAATACTCACAGATGCGACAAGATTTGAGCGACAAATATTATTAGCCATTTCCAAAGGCCGCAACACTGGCCTAATGTATAGCACTTTAGAGCGAATCAGCACAAATCTCTAGCCTAATCAACACTCCGCAGTGGCCACCATCGCCGCCGCCAGATCGGCCCAATTCATGTCCTCGTAGTGCTCAAAAGGCTGATGAATCCAAGGATTGTCTTGCAGGTAATGGACGGCGTAATCGGGCGTAATGACCGAGCAGCCTTTATGCCAAATCACAGCGGTGCGAATTTCGTCAATATAAAAGCCGTATCGGTGCTTCAACCATGAAATGCTGCGCTTTAGGCTCTCACCGGAATCGACTAAATCATCGACAAGCAACACTCGTGAGCCTATGTTTGCACTGGTCATGCTCAAATCTTTAGAGAATGTAATTGAGCCTCGAGTCCGATTGCCTTCTCCACCGTAAGATGACGTTGAAAGAATCGCTAAGGGCTGATTGGAAATGCGGCAGAGAACATCGCCAATCCGCAGGCCGCCTTTAGCTAAACATACAATTTGATTAAATGGCCAGTCGGAGCGGTGTACCATCAGGGCCAACTGCTCAATGTCGCGGTGATAGTCTGACCAAGATACGTAGAGATCTGACATAGACAAAATGGGACGGTAAAGTGGGCAATACAACAATATAAGGTTAAGAAATAAGGCTGAGAAGATAGGCCAAATGGGAATCTTATAGTTATTTATACAGGGTTTTTCTATGACTAAAGCAGAACTCAGCGCCAACGTTCCGGCCCATGTTCCGCGCCCATTGCTGACGCTGCCGGTTAAGCTTGCGTATGGCGCGGGTGATTTGGGCGCAGGGCTAACCTCTCAGTTTTTAGCATTTTTTCTGCTGAGCTTTTTAATTTATGTCGCTGGGATGGATCCGATTGTGGCGGGTTCTGTGCTGGCTTTTGGCAAAGTTTGGGATGCCATTAATGATCCCCTGGTGGGGATGCTGAGCGATCGCACCAAAACCCGCTGGGGTCGCCGCTACCCTTGGATATTTCTCACCGCCGTTCCCTTCGGCCTGTCTTATTTTCTGATTTGGCTATCGCCCTTTGCCGATGGGACGAGCGACAGCAGCAAATTTTGGTACTACGTCATCGTCACCACGATCTTTCAAATTTTCTTTACGACCACTAACTTGCCCTACACTGCCCTCACCGCTGAGATGAGCAGTGACTATGACGAATGCACTGACCTAACCTCCTTTCGACTGGCATTTTCAGTCGGCGGTGGGGTCGCCATTTTAATAATCGCCGGGGTATTGGGTCAGCTGATTGGCGACGATGCTCAGCGGTATATGCTACTGGGTATTATCGGCGGTGCGATCTCAGTGCTTTCGATCTACTGGTGCATCTTTGGCACGTATCGGTACATGGATAAAAAGGCGACTTATGAAGGGCGATCACTCAACGCCACCGCTGAAACCGATGAGCAGCAAGAGCCTTTTTTCACCCAACTCAAAAGTGTGCTGAGCAACCGCCCCTTTTTGTTTGTGGTCGGCATTTACATGTTTTCCTGGATGGCGTTGCAAATTACCGCTGCTGTAATTCCATTTTATGCCAAATCTTGGATGGGCACCGATGAAAGCTTAGTAGCGCTGCTGGTGCAAGGACCGGCGATCGCCATGATGTTTGTCTGCGCCAGACTCAGCAAACGCATCGGCAAAAAAAATCTCTACTTCCTCGGCTCCGGCCTTTGGATTATTGTCCAAAGCGCTCTGTATTTCCTTCAGCCCGGTCAACTCAATATTCTCTATGGCTTGTGCATTCTCGCCAGCTTCGGGGTTGCCACTGCCTACGTCGTACCCTGGTCTATCCTGCCAGATGTCATCGATTTAGACGAACTCAACACGGGTCGTCGCCGCGAAGGCACGTTCTATTCATTCATGACCCTGCTGCAAAAATTTGGCCTTGCCATCGGCCTATTTCTTGTCGGCGTAGCGCTTGAGGCTTCCGGCTTTGACAAAGACAGCATCGAGCAGTCCGCTTCGGCCTTGAATGCTATTCGCTTTTTCATGGGCCCCGTACCGCTCATATTCGTTATCTGCGGCGTTGTGCTGATTTACTTCTACCCTGTCACCCGCGAATTTCACACTGAAGTCATGCTCAAACTCACCGAGCGCCGCCTAAAAAATAAACGCCCAGAAAGTAAACGCCCAGAGATCAAAGAAGGTTAACTCAACAGCCAGCGAGCGGAATATTGCGATCAAACTTGCTAGCATCAGCATTGACGCTTGCACCCTTTTTTTAACCGCACCTGCTATGCCTCGATCTCCTTTACCTTCCATGCTGACGCCTGATCTAATTGGCAGACAGCGCGAAATTGTTGAGGTTTTTCTACGCAATGGCTGGGATTACATGCGCCAGCTATTGACCGGCAACGCACCTGACAAACCCGATTTGCCCTCGCCAGCCGTGCTGTGCAACATTCTCATTGAGCTAGGGCCAGTCTATGTCAAGCTTGGCCAACTGCTGAGTACCCGGCCTGATTTACTCTCTGCCCGCTACATCGAAGCGCTCAGTCGCTTGCAGTCTACGGTGCCAGCGGTGCCCGCAGCAGAGATCGAAATCTATGTGCGTCAGCATATGCACCGGGTGCCTGAAGAAGTGTTTGCTGAGATTAGCTATGGGGCGATCGCTGCGGGATCCATTGCTCAAACCCACAAAGCCATCCTTAAAAACGGTCAGGCCGTCGCCGTCAAAGTACAGCGCCCCGGCATCGATAAACAGGTCGAGCGCGACATGGCCCTGATTAAAGACATTGCCAGACTCGTCTCCACTACCCAATTTGGCCAGCGCTACCGAATCACCGACCTCGCCGAAGAATTTAAATCAGCCCTCACCCAAGAGCTCGACTTCACCACCGAAGCCCGCTACACCGACGAACTACGCCAAAATCTCATCGACAGCGCCTGGGTTGATTCTGAGCGTTTAATCGTACCGCAGATTATCTGGCCACTCACTAACGCCAAAATTCTTGTTATGGAATGGCTAGACGGCCAGCCCCTGCTCACTGCTACGCTACCGCTAGCCGCACCCATTGCCGCCAACTCTACGGATTTAGACCCAGACCCCAACGCTCCCGAAAACGAACGCCAAGCCATTACCTCCCTGTTATTTAGGGCTTTTCTCTACCAATATTTCGTCACCGGATTTTTTCACGCGGATCCTCACCCTGGCAACCTGTTTTATCTCACCAGCGGCCGCATTGCGATTCTTGATTGCGGCATGATGGGTCGCCTTGATCCCAAAACCCGCGCCACTCTGACTGAACTTGTTCTCGCCATTGTCAGCTCCGATGCCCAGCGCTGCGCTCAGCTGACGCTACAGCTCACAGAACCTCTTAAGCCAGTCGATCTAGTACGTTTAGAAAGTGATTACAGCCGCTTGCTAGGCCGCTACTACGGCCTCACCCTAGAGCGCTTCAACACTGCCGAAGCCTTTGGCGCGGTTATAGAAACTGGCATTCGCAACCATCTGCGCTGGCCAGCCAATATTGGCCTTTTTACCAAATCACTCGCCAATTTAGAAGGCGCAGCCCGTCAGTTCAATCCCGATATCAACCTCATGGCTGAGATCAAGCCGCTCATGATCGAATTATTTCAGCAGCAGCTCGTCGGCGACGATCCGATCCAACTGCTGCTGCGCACTGGCCTTGAGTTTCGCAACCTCTCACTTTCAGCGCCGCGACAGTTCGGCTTTTTGCTAGATCGCCTCAGCGATGAAACCCTTCAGTGGAACCTACGCATTCAGGGCCTTGATTCTCTTCAGCGCAGTTTCGAACGATCTGCCAATCGACGCGCCTTTAGCACCGTAGTAGCCTCACTAATCATCGGTGCGGCCATTCTTTCGACTAGCCAGACGACAGCTCAATGGCAAGGGCTGAGCTCGCTGCTATTTGCCGCAGCTTCTTTTCTAGGCATTTGGCTAATTGTCAGCATTTTACGCTCAGGTCGGTGGCAGTAATATTAGCCATCACGCGAATCCCTGGATTTGGTGACAAAACTGTCGCCAAATCACTGCTCAACCAGCGCCTTTGCCGTATGATAATTAAGTGCCCTGACCCCTATAAAAAACGGATACGTGGCATTTTTAATCTTTGACTTTGACGGCACTATTGCCGATACGCTGGCTGCTATCGTACGCATCACCAACCGAATTGCGCCAGAATATGGCTACTCGCCCACGACGCCTGAAAAGCTCAGGTATTACCAATCTTTGAGCACCCAAGAAATGCTCAAGCAGGCCGAAATCCCGCTTTTTCGCCTGCCCTTTTTACTGCGCCGTGTTCGCCACGAGTTAGGCATAGAGCTGAATAAAATTCCGGTTGCGCCCGGTCTAACGGACACTTTGCACGATCTGCTAGCCGCTAATCATCGTTTGATGATTATGAGCTCTAACTCTCGGCGCAACATTCAAAGTTTTTTAGCGATCCACGGTCTAAGTAACGTGTTTGAATCTATTCAAGGCGGCGTTGGTCTTTTGGGCAAATCTCGAATGCTCAAGCGCATCGTGCAAAGGGACAACCTTGATTTCTCTCAAGTGATTTACGTCGGTGATGAAACGAGAGATGTCGATGCATCTCATCAAACCGGTATTTTGATCGCTGCAGTCACCTGGGGATTTAGCAGCCGTGAAGCCCTAGCCGCCCAAAAACCAGCTTTCTTGATCGATCATCCCAGGCAGCTATTAGGGGCTGCTCAAACGCTGGTAAATCCTAGTTGGGTGAGAAAGGAGCGGCGATCGCATCCCTCTTCTTACCCTAGCAACAAACCTGATCGCAGGCTTCATCTGCCCCATTTCACAACGGCGACTGTTCCCAAGCCGGATGAGCTAATAGCGATGCCATCGTCCTCACCCCCCGCAGTTGATTAGAAAGCGGTAGATGTCCAATCGGCGCGGATAAATCCCAAATAAATTCATTCGGATAGCGCGTCCAAGCCCCCTCCGTTTTCCATAAAAGCTGCGGCCACAAGCGCTCCCAATTTCGATCTAGGCGCAGCCACAGTTCACGCTGCTTACGCCAGCCGAACTTATCTTCAGAGTACAGTCCCCAAATCGCATCCATCGCCTGCAAGTCAATCACTGGGAACTTGGCAACTTCAGTAAAATACACCCACTTGCGTTCTATCGCCTGATCGCTCGCTAGCTCACAGAGCTTTTGACTGGTTACTTTATCGGCTTTCTCATACTCTCGTTTCACCAGCAGCATTTGCAGCTCACTGTAATCCACATTCCGATCAGACTGCGGACAGACCAACCCATCTGGAAATTCTGCAATCAGCGATCGCGCTACTGCCGACTCACTCTGAAATAAATACTGATATGCACAGCCGTGAGCCGCTGTCGGCTCATCCGAATGTTGTTCAGACATGCGCTGACGAACAAAATCGACCAGCGCCTTTTCACCCTTAGTTCCTAGAGCCGCTAGTTCGTGAATCGCAGCAAACTGTTTCTTAGCAATTCCAGGTACCAGATCAGCGACTAGCACCTCTAGCTTGTTTATCTCAAAACCATTCGCTGAAGAGCTAGCAGATGGCTGATTGCTCGGCTGAGATGAAGAGGCAGGGGCTTTAGGAGAATCGATAGCGTTTGAAGACATACGTGATCAGTAAGCAGCACTCAAGAAAAAGCGCTCGTGAAGTCGGGTACTAGTCAAGCAAAACAGCCAAACATACCCATACTAATGTTACCTGTCCAATGATAGTGGAATACCGGAGTGCCTGACGACTATTTGAAAATGACTAAAGCCAATCTAACCACTGTGCCTCTGCTATGCTTTTTAGCATTTATCACTTGAATCAACACATATAGGTTTAGAGGCAAACTGCACGTAGCCGCAGGTCAAGCAACTAACCCTGTATAAATGTATCTACACGCCGATAATGTGCGTACGGACTTTTTACGGACGAGACGTACGGACTTTTTACGGACGAGCTTTGCGACTCGTCTTTTTACGCGTATTTAAGCTAGCCTTTTGACTAGATGTTGAGCCAGGACTCTGGCCATTACTAGGCAATACACCTGGCTCCGTTTCAAGAGAAGGGGTGTGGCCGTTTTCAAAGGCGTAACGAATGAGCTGAGAGCGGTTTTCTAACGAGAGCTTGCTGAGAATGTTACTCAAGTGAGTTTGGACGGTGCGCGGGCTGATGAAAAGGTGACCGCCAATCGTTTTATTCGTAAAGCCTTGAACTACCTCCCAAAAGACCTTTTCTTCAGCTGGCGTTAGCATGAGTGGTGCTTGAGTAGCTTCTGGTTGCTCAAACTGAGAGAGTTTCAGCGCGCTTTCAATCTGCAGATGAATCCGGCTTGCCCGCGCTAACTGTGCCTCAATTTTGGCAATTAGCTCTCTGGGATGAAAAGGCTTCACCAAATAGTCATCTGCGCCGATGCTGTGGCCTTGAATCCGATCTTCCAAATCACAGCGTCCAGATAAAAAGATAAAGGGTACTAGTTGCCCCAAAGCCATCTCCCTCACCTTTTCGCATAGCTCAAACCCATCCATGTCTGGCATCACAACATCAGAGAGAATCAAATCAGGCACGTCCTGCATAAAGCTATCTAGCCCTTCGATCCCTGAAGCAGCACTGTGCACTAAAAAACCACGATCTTGCAAATAGCGCGTCAGTGCAGCTCTGAGCGTATTATCGTCATCAACAATGAGAATCTTTGACATGCTGCGACTATTGAAAGAATAAGGCTTCTAGCGCTTTAAGGGTCAGAAATCAGCTCTATTTTTTTCAACAAGGACTGTTTTGGTAGCTCCTATTAAGAAAATAAGGGAGTGTGCGTTTGCCCTGACCCATGCTACAGATACTTAGGGGAAGTAGACAACTTCAAAAATTCCTATCGAGCGGGTTGGGTTTGCGCGGGTTGAATAGAAGTCGGTGCTGTGTAAAGCGTCCCAGATGGAAAATCTACGTTGCTGGGTACTGCAGTCGCATTTGGAGCCAGATTTCTAGTCGGTTGTGGCGGAGCTAGGTTAAAGACGGGTAAACCTGAAGTCGCGGGAGTCTGATAGCCAGTAGTTCCAGGTGATGGCGACATCTCTGGCGTAGTGCGAATATAGGGCACAGGAATCGGCGCAATGGGTGGCTGAGCTGATTGCCCGCCAGATAGATTATCAGTGCTATCACCCAACCGTAGCGGTGAATTAACGCCATCTGTAGCAAATCCACCGCTACGATTGGTAGTATTACCGGTCTCAGCTAATCGCTGTCGATCCAAAGCTTGGGAGAGGGCACTGTTCGTCGCAGGCTGACTTCTAGCAGCAGGCGCTGAACGAACTGGCTGAACACCGCTGTTGGAACTATTACCACTACTGCCACTACCCAGCGAACCAGTCGGCAGGGAATAAGCAGATGGCTGATTGCCAATCGTTAGCATAGTCTCGCTGGTACCTGGAAAACGGTATTCATCAGTGTAAGCCTTAAAAGGATCGATTTGCCCTGATAGCTTGCCGTTGGCGTTAGCAGCCTCAGCATCAGGGATGTTTGGATCAATAATACTGGTTACTTCTGGTGAACCGTCTGGCAGCCTAGAGCCTTGTAGCAGCACATCTAGCCTGTCTATTTCCGCCAGCTGGGCTTCCTCTTCCGGAGTCAGGCCAGATTCAGAATTGACGACATCACCGATGGTCTCACGGTCAAACCAATGAGGATTTTCATGATATTGCCAAATGAGGGCACTGATTAGGCCAAATAGGCCCAAAGAAATCCAAACAGCCGGAATGCTTAGCGGCTTCAGGCGAGAGGGAAGGTATCTAAAGAAGACGGGCATAGCCATAACGATAAACCAAGCGAAAGTTATTAAAAGTTGCTAATGCTTAGCAACTAGATGCACTTTGTCCCGATGCGTATCTGTAAAAGACTGCAAGTTGTAGGAGGCATAACCGCGCATATTATGCACGTTTTTTACGGGGACTTTAAAGTTCAGTTGCTGTCTGAAGTGAGGCTTGCGCTGACAACTTAGCTGCTGAACACTCGAACATCAGATTGGACAATTAGACGAATATTTAGTCGCAATTTAAATATCTTTAATATATACTCGCTGTTAATCTTAGCAAATCCTAATTTGAATCATCCTTCAATCATATTTTAGGTTGGTTTGGCCTGGGATTAGAGAGGGCTTGGATAAGGACTAAACTATGGGTTTTTCGTCTTTTGATGTGGGTCGCGCTGCTGGCGCTAGCTCAGAGGCAACCAATCCAAAAGCAGCCAAAACATTTAGAGGCACGGTTTCGTTGCCCTTGTTGGTCGCTGAAGACTTCATTAGCCAGCGTCATGAGGTTCAGCCTGCACTGGCACTAAATTTGCTTAAAGACATTCAAGCCGTGGTCAGGGTTTGGCAAGAGCAGCTCCGGCAGATTGTCCGAACAATGCACAAGCTCCACGCGCAAGGTCCGATGGTAGATGGCTGGTTAGAGTCTTCTTTAGACGATTCTAGTCCAATGACGGCAGGAGCAGATACTATGATGCTGCGCCATGGAGAGGCCGAGGCATTGATGCAGTATGTTGAGGCGTTAGAAAATCCTGAGATGCCTTGCTTGGACGCCCGAGAAAGTTTGGATGCTCTGAAAAATTTAGACAAAAAATTAGAAGCTGAGATAGAAGTCGTTTCTATCTCAGCAGAAAACGCCTTGGCAGAGCAGTTTTTAACCAATGCCGCAACCCAGTACGCGCTATGTTCGCTGAATGAGGATGGAACGGTGCTCAAGCACCCTTGCCCGCTTGAGCAAATAGCCCTTGTTAGCACGGCGATCGCTCGTCACCAAAAATTCAAGCAGCTTATTCAGGAAAAGCAAGCTGTTGAGGCCAAACTCCAGCAAGCTGTCAATCAGCTCACTCAAGTTCGTACAGACCTGACGCGTCTCAGCTAGAGCAGCCGTTAAGACCCACAGGGTAGATCTTAGGGTGCTTGCCAACGTCTTATGGCCTGCTGCGCTGGCTCGTAGGCCGTTGTCCCCGCTGGTACCAAGATGGCGGCCTGAATGGCCGCTTGCTGCCGCCCTTGAGCGGCCCTCGCCTGGGCAATACTGAAAATGCGTTCGCTCCAGTCGTCTGCTAACCGCTGAGCATCTTCATATTCTGGATGCTCAATCGGAATTTCTCTGAGTCTGACAATGCCTTCTTGATAACTGCTGGCCTGACCTGATCTCGGAATTGCCTGCGCCGCGATAATGATATTACGGCTGTTTTGACGCTGCTGCCAGAAGGCAATTCTATCTTTAGCCTTTTGATATAACTCCTTATTGTCGTAGGGCATGATCGTAGCAGCTGCGATCGCCCCTTCTAGATTGCCGCTGGTAGCTCGTCCTTCAGCAATGTCTAAAATCACTTGACTCCAGCTCCGAATATCGTTTTGAGCGGCCTCATAGTAAGGCTCTCCTGGCTGAATCAATCTGGCTTTGGCAATCGCTTCTGTAAACTGCGACGCCTGAATCGGTTGAATCGCTGTCCGCGCCTCCGTCAGCACCGAAGCATTTGCCTGCTGCGCTTCAGCCGCCCCCGCTCGCGCCTGCGTCAATATGGATGAAAAGGTATTGTCTCGCTGAGACTGAGGTACCTGCTGCAAAGCAATCAAGGCTTCCGAGTACTGCCGGTTAGTTAGGGCTGTACTCGCCTTGGTAATCAGCGCCTGGGCAGTCGCTTGATCCGCCTCAAGTCCAGCTTCGCTAGCCGTTTCAGCCGAGGTATTGGCATCAGCATTATCAGTCGTCGGCTGAGCCGTCACAGGAGTACCGACCGCCGGGGTCGCAGAAGTTGGGGTAGCATCTTCAGCCGTAGGGGTTACGGTGGCAGCCCCGGCTCCCGGCTCTAAAGTTCCCTGCTCTCCACTACCTGCGCTACCGGCCTCATCTGTGCTGCTGCCTCCCGTGCCACCCCTAGTTGCTCGACTAGCCGCTGCACCGATGCTTTCAGAGAGGTCTTGCCAAGCAGCTTGCACAAAGGGCTGCTTAATCAAAACGCCCAAAACCAAAACAGCTAGCGCCAAAAGCCCCCAATTGCGCATCTTTGTGCCATTTACTGGCTTACGGTAAGGCACAATCGCATGACCGGTATCACTATTGACCTCTTCTTCATAGACTTCTCTATCTTCTCGATAGGGTGGCTGAAGCGACGGGGGCTTTAAGATCAAATTGTCTGAATCCAGATCATCTGCAGAGGAAGACTCGAGAGAGGAAAACCCAGTCGGTTCTAAAATTTCAGGGGTTTCTACAACCTCAGGAACTTCCAAAGCCAAGGGGGGTGAAACCGCTTCGAGATCGGTAGCGATCGCATCCTCAACCAATATCGTCACTGCTTTTAGAGGTGCTGGAATCAGGCTCACCGGATTTTGAATCGGTCGCCAGTGGTGCTCACACAGCTCAGGCAGGCGCTGACTAAGGTAGTCACCAATATCACCAATAGTGGTGCAGTTTTGTTGCCATGCTTCTAATAGCGCCGCTGTAAAGAGCCCATGACGAGTGCCAAAGGTTTCGTGAGAATACTGCTCAGGCTGACAGGACAATAGCGTTGCGACTTCGTATTTTTTAGCCAAATCAATCACCTGCTGACCAATGGTTTGACCAGCCAAAGACCCTTGAGAGCGGTTAATATCTAGCAGCAGCAGGGTTTTATCCGTTGGCAGGTTAGCTAACGCCGCCATCAGATCTGCGGCTGCGATGCCCGTGCTTTCCACCTGGCCCGGATCGCCATCAATAGGCATCAGATAATCAGTCTCTTCTACCTGTGCGCCATAACCGCTGAAGAAAAAGATTACGCGATCGCCCTGATTTACCTGCTGCGTAATGGTTTGCAACCACTCCAAAAGCGCTAGCTTATTGGGGTAGACAACCTGATGCTCTTTAGATAGGGCTAAATCGCTCAGCAGCACGCAGCGATCTGCGCGAAAGCCAGCTTCCTTTGTTAGAAAGCGATGGATAAAGAGCGCGTCATTTTGCGCATGCATCAGCGGCTGTAGGTGCCGATACTGGTTAATACCGATGGTGATGGCCCAGCTATTAGGCATTGATCGTCTCCGAGACTTGTGATGAAAAAGTATCATAAGCGCACCGCTTCGCGATCGCCGACTTTCTCAAAAAGTG
>JBGTNW010000231.1:0-12917 GCA_041742865.1 Phormidesmis sp. | reverse complement strand
GATGGCCCTTCAGCGGATTCGAGAGGCGGCTGAAAAGGCTAAAGTTGAGCTTTCGAGCATGGCTAAAACGTCAGTAAATCTGCCTTTTATTGCCGCTGATGAAACTGGGCCAAAACATTTGGAGATGACCCTCTCGCGATCGCAGTTTGAAGAACTAGCCGCCACTCTCATAAAAGATACGTTAGAACCGGTAAAGCAGGCGCTTAAAGACGCTGAGCTAACCGTCGATGACATTAACAAAATTTTGCTAGTTGGTGGCTCTACTCGCATTCCGGCGGTACAGGCAGCCATTACTCATTTTTTTAATGGTCAAGTGCCGGATCGCTCAATCAACCCAGATGAATCGGTAGCTTTGGGCGCGTGTATTCAAGCAGGGGTATTGGGCGGTGAGGTCAAAGATTTGCTTCTGCTAGATGTGACGCCGCTCTCGATGGGCATTGAGACCCTAGGCGAAGTATTTACCAAAATTATTGAGCGCAACACTACGATTCCGACGAGCAAAACGCAGGTTTTTTCGACCGCGACTGATGGCCAAACGTCTGTAGAAGTTCATGCTTTGCAAGGTGAACGCGCGATGTCTCGAGACAATAAAAGTCTGGGCCGATTTGAGCTAACGGGAATTCCGCCTGCACCTAGAGGCGTCCCTCAAATTGAGGTGTCATTTGAAATTGATGCGAATGGTATCTTGCAAGTAGCCGCTAAAGATCGGGGTACTAACCGAGAGCAAAGCATTAAAATCACGAACCGAGGCGGTTTATCTTCGGCAGATATTGCCCGGATGCGCGAAGAAGCGGATATATATGCGGGTGAAGACGAGCAGCGCAAGATCGTTGCAGAATTGCAAAATCGGGCTGATGCACTCTTTTATACCTATGAATCAACGCTGCGCGACAGTGCGGAAACCATTTCTGAGGAATTAAGGGCTCAAGCTGAGGCTCAAGCTGAGGCATTAAGGGCGGCGATTGCCAATAAGAATACTCAAGCTGGTGAGCTATCCCAGAAGCTAGACGCTTTGCAGCAGACCATTTTCGATATTGGCGCAGGAATTTATCGTCAAGTGGTTGAAGAACAAGACAGCCTCCATGACAATAATCAGATGCCTGGCGCAAATATAGCTCCGCCTGAACCTGCTGCTGAGCCTGCATCTATCACTAGCCAAGCGCCTGCACCAGAGCCTGATACTGCCTTCACGCAGCCAGTGCCTGCCCCACCGACTCCGACACCAACCGCTTTTCGCGCTGCTGAAGAAGAGTTTGACATTGACTCTACAGTCGCAGCTAACTACGAAGCAATCGAATAAAAACTGAGTGGAAGCTATCAGGCGACGCGCTAAAAGTGCGGCTATCCGTCTATTCTTTGACTTGTTTTGAGCGGTATAAAGGGTATTGGTGCACTCTAGCAGGCGACGCTCGACCATTGGCAGTTACTATACAATGGTTCAATGCTTGTTGATTTGTAACCAGCTAGTTCCTTTTAGCAACTGACGTTTTATG
Organism: Phormidesmis sp.; assembly: GCA_041742865.1. Taxonomy (GTDB): domain Bacteria; phylum Cyanobacteriota; class Cyanobacteriia; order Phormidesmidales; family Phormidesmidaceae; genus Phormidesmis. The sequence goes on along the minus strand of JBGTNW010000231.1, from coordinate 11,424 downwards.
GCCCGTGATTACTATGAGACTTTAGGTGTCTCGCGCAACGCTGAGCAAGATGAAATTAAGCGTGCTTATCGTAAATTAGCGCGCAAGTATCACCCTGACGTCAATAAAGACGAAGGTGCTGAAGAAACCTTCAAAGAGGTGAGCCGCGCCTACGAAGTGCTATCAGAACCGGAAATGCGAGGTCGCTATGATCGCTTTGGCGAAGCCGGAGTTGGCGGAGCTGCGGCTGCAGGCGGTGGCTTTCAAGATTTTCAGGATATGGGCGGTTTTGCCGATATTTTTGAAAGCTTTTTCAATGGATTTTCGGGTCAGCCTGGTCAACAGCAGCGTCGCCGGGGCCCAATGCGGGGCGATGACCTCAGGCTAAACCTCAAGCTGGACTTTAAAGAAGCCATTTTTGGTGGTGAGAAAGAAATCAGAATTGGCCATTTAGAGACCTGTACGACTTGCACAGGTTCAGGTGCAAAACCGGGCACTCGACCACGCACCTGCTCAAGTTGTAATGGTGCAGGTCAGGTACGACGGGCAACGCGAACGCCATTTGGTATTTTTAACCAGGTTTCGACCTGTCCTACCTGCAACGGCAGTGGCGAGGTTGTCGAAAATGTGTGTGAGGTCTGTGGCGGCAGCGGTCAAAAGCAAACGACTAAAAAGCTCAAGATTACGGTCCCTGCTGGAGTTGAAAATGGAACCCGCCTGCGGGTTTCTGGAGAAGGGGATGCGGGTAAGCGCAACGGTCCGGCTGGCGACCTTTATGTTTATCTAGCTGTCAATGACGATTCGGTGTTTAAGCGCGATGGCATTAATATTCTTTCTGATCTGAAGGTGAGCTACCTACAGGCGATTTTGGGCTGTGAGCTGGATATTGAAACGGTTGATGGTGAAGTTGCGATTCAGGTGCCTGCTGGCACTCAGCCGAATACGGTACTGTCGCTAGAAGGGCGTGGGGTGCCGCGATTGGGCAATCCAGTGAGCCGTGGAAAGCATTTGATTACGGTAAGAGTGGATATTCCGAGTCGCCTAAAAGCAGAAGAAAGAGAGTTGCTGGTAAAACTGGCTGAGGTCCGAGGTGATGCGATTGGTAAAGCTTCGGGGAGAGGGAAAAAGGACGGCTTTTTGGGAGGGTTATTCCATGGATAGGGCTGCTTTAATCGCTGACAAACAGGTGGATTTGAGAGGAACGCCTTGTCCGCTGAATTTTGTGCGCACAAAGCTGATGCTGGAAAAAATGTCGCCAGGTTCGTTGTTAGAAGTGTGGCTAGATCCCGGTGAGCCGATTGAGCAGGTGCCTGATAGCTTGAGAATGGATGGCTATAGGGTAGAGCAGATTGAAGATCGCAGTGAATATTTTGCATTGCAGGTGCGCTGTCCGCTGGATCTAGGGAGTTCAGCCAGTTCGGTAGATTCGGTAAGTCTGTGAGCTCTCGTGCAGATGTTGGGCTGTCTGCTAGTGAAAGCTGGGCTGGAACGGTAGTCGCGATTCAGGCCAATTACTATTCAGTAAAATTAGATAATTCGCCAGTAGTGTTGCTGTGCATTCGTCGAGCACTGCTGAAAAAAATAGGCCAGCAGGTGATGGTGGGCGATCGCGTTGTCGTTGAGCAGCCTGATTGGCAAGGTAATCGTGGAGCCATCTCCAGCATTTACCCGCGTCAGAATTTTTTAGATCGTCCGCCAATTGCCAACGCTGATCAAATTTTGCTGGTGTTTGCAATTGCTGAGCCGACGCTAGATCCTCATCAGCTCAGCCGTTTTTTGGTCAAAGCAGAATCAACTGGATTAGCCATTACGCTCTGTCTGAATAAACGAGATTTGGTGGCTGATACCGTTGTTCAGTGTTGGCAAAAGCGTCTGGAAAGCTGGGGGTATCGCCCTTTGATGGCGAGCATTCGAGCCGACGCTGAGGTTCATAGCGCTTTGACATCGGCGCTAGCGGGTAAAATCACTGTAGTGGCTGGCCCTTCTGGCGTGGGAAAATCTAGCTTAACGAATCGACTGGTGCCTGAGCAAAATCTGCGGGTCAGTACGGTATCAGGCAAGTTAGGTAGAGGGCGGCACACCACTCGCCATGTGGAGCTATTTGAGCTACCGACAGGCGGTTTTTTAGCGGATACACCCGGTTTTAATCATCCGGATATTGTGAGTACGCCGGAGGCTTTGAGCAATTATTTTCCTGAAATTCGGCAGCGGCAAGCGATCGCCCGCTGTCAGTTTGGCAATTGCTTACATCGAGATGAGCCAGGATGCGCGGTGCGCGGTGACTGGGAACGATATGAGCACTATTTGACAATGCTGATAGAGGCCGTTCAGCAGGAAAAAGTGCGATCGCATCAGCCAGATGCCGAAGCCACTGAAAAAGTAAAAATGACCGAAGCTGGCCAGCTAACGCACGAACCTAGACTAGAGGCTAAAAAGTACCGGCGCACCTCTCGCAAAACTCGTAATCAAGCTTTTCAAGAGCTGTGTGTGGATTTATCAGTCATAGGGGAGCTTGAAGATCTTGAAGATCTCGAAGATCTGGGCCGGTGATAATGATTTGATTTAGCAGCCAATCAACGGCTAATCATTTGCCGCAATATACGATTAAATCAATTTCGACATCGCCAAAGCCTGCTAAGGCAGTGACGCCTACGGTCGTACGCCCCGGGTAGCGACCGGCAGTAAAGTAGCTGGCATAGATTTCATTGACGGTATCGTAGTAGCGAAAATCAGTCACAAAAATGCGTGACATCACTACATTTTGAAAGCTACTGCCTGCATGGTCGAGCACCAGCTGAAGGTTAGCCATGACTTGTTTAGTTTGTACTTCGATTGAGCCTTTGATGACTTCCCCGGTCGTTGGATCTTCCGCTAGCTGACCGGTGACAAACAAAAAATCACCTGCACGCACAGCGTGAGAATAAGGTGCAACCGGCGGCAGATGACCGTCGGGCAAGTTAATATATTCCAGCATGTTCTGCTCCTAGGGATGGGTTTAGCACTTTAGTTTGTGCTAATAAATTCGACTAACGGTGCCAAATCGTTACACCGCCCGGTTTATCAATTAGGGTAATGCCATTAGCACTGAGATCGGCGCGAATGCGATCAGATTCTGCGTAATTTTTGGCCTGTTTAGCCGCTGTTCGCTGCACAATTAACGTTTCGATATCGGTGTCACTTATTCTATCCGCTGAGGCCGCCGGGGCTATGATTTGAGCCTCTAATCCCAAAACCTGAGCGAGTCGTACCAACGTTTGCCACTGCTGCTCAAGCGCGGCTGGATCCGTGTCAGGTTGCCCCTGATGCACGATTAGATTGCCCTGCCGCTGTAGCTCTTTGGCGAGTCCAAACAGAATAGCAACGGCTCCGGGAGTGTTGAAGTCGTCGTCCATTGAGGCTTTGAAGTGGCTCAGGGCGGTTTCGTCTAAAGGGATAGATTGAGCCTGCTGGGCTGAGGGCGATCGCTCCCAGCCCAGCTGATTGCCATACTGTTTGCCAAAATTAAGCCCTTCATTCAGCGTTGCCCAGCCTTTGGTAGCGGCAATCATCGCGTCTTCCGTAAAGTCAAGCGGCATTCGGTATTGCGCCTGCATGACAAACAGCCGAATAGCCATTGGATCAGGCGCATCCGGGGCATCGAGCAGGCCGCGAATGGTAGTGAAGTTACCGAGTGATTTAGACATTTTAGTGCCGTCTACATTCACCATGCCGTTGTGCATCCAGTAGGTGGCTAGAGGCTGACCAGTAGCGGCTTCTGATTGAGCAATTTCGTTTTCGTGGTGAGGAAACTGAAGGTCTGCGCCGCCGACGTGGATATCGATGGTTTCGCCGAGGCGATCGCGCACCATCGCTGAACACTCAATGTGCCAGCCCGGACGGCCCGACCCCCAAGGCGAATCCCAGGCCGGTTCATCAGGCTTTGCTGACTTCCAGAGCGCAAAATCAAACGGATCGCGCTTAATTTGCGTTTGGCTCGCCTCGGTGCGGCCACTTTCCCCGGCCCGCATATCGTCTAGCTTGCGGCCTGAGAGCTTGCCGTAGCCTTCAAACTTGCGCACCGCATAATAAACATCGCCCGCCGCAGGGTATGCGAAGCCCTTTTGCTCTAGCTCATGAATCAACCGCTTGATACCGTCGATCGTATGCGTCGCATAGGTGTACTCATCGGCCTCTAAAATATTCAGCCGCGCCATATCTTCAAAGTAAGCCGCTGTATAGGTTTGAGCGACAGCTTCCATAGAAGAATTTTCTTGGCGGGCACGGTTGAGAATTTTGTCGTCAATATCTGTGAAGTTTTGCACGTAGTACACCCGATAGCCGCGCCAAGTCAGATAACGGCGCACGGTATCCCAGACAATGTACGAGCGGGCATGGCCTAAATGGCAGTAGTCATACACCGTTACGCCGCAGCAATACATTTTTACCTGATCAGGCAGCAGGGTTTGAAAGGCTTCCTTTTGGCGAGAAAGCGTATTGTAAATAGCGACGCTCATGAGCAACGGTGGAATACAGCAATGATTTAAATCAACCTCAATAGTAAATGGAAACCCGGATGACCAGGAATTTCTTTTATATTGAAGTAAAGTTAGGCCCGCAACTTTTGACAGATGCGGGATAATGGCTTAAAGCGACTAATCTACACCTTAAATTACACCATCAGATTTTTATGACTGCGACGACAATTGCCCCCAATCGGTCGATGGATGCTTCTAAGCATGGTTTGCCGGTGACGATTATTACGGGTTTTTTGGGGAGCGGCAAAACCACGCTGCTCAACCACATTTTGACAAACCAAGAAGGGCTCAAAACAGCAGTGCTAGTCAATGAATTTGGTGAGATCGGCATCGATAATGAATTGCTGATCGCCACAAGTGATGACAATATGGTGGAGCTGAGCAATGGCTGCATTTGCTGCACGATTAACAATGACTTGCTAGAAGCAGTCTATAAGGTTTTGGAGCGCTCAGATAAAATTGATTACTTGGTCGTAGAAACCACTGGGCTAGCGGATCCCTTGCCGGTAGCGCTGACTTTTTTGGGCACTGAGCTGCGCGATTTGACCCGGCTAGATTCAATTGTGACAGTGGTCGATGCCGAAAATTACAGCCTAGATCTATTTAATTCGCAGGCAGCTTATAACCAGATTGCTTATGGCGATATCATTTTGCTGAACAAAATAGATGTGGTGGATGAAGCGGATGCAGATCTAATTGAGGTAAAGCTGCGTGAGATTAAGTCCGATGCTCGAATCTTACGAACCGATCACTCTAAAGTGCCGCTGCCGCTGATCTTAAGCGTGGGGCTATTTGAGTCGGACAAGTACTTTGACGATCTCAAATCGGGTGTTGATAGTCATGAGCATTCGGCGCACGATCACGCTAGCCATGCGGATCACCCGATTGAAGATCACGCTGACTGCGATCACGATCATGGCCACTGCGAACATGATCATGACCACAGCGCCCATTCTCACCTAGATGTAGACGGGTTTACGTCGATTTCATTTGATCGCGATCAGCCTTTGGCCATTCGTAAGTTCCAGTACTTTTTAGATAATCAGTTACCAGCATCGGTGTTTAGGGCAAAGGGCATTTTGTGGTTTGATGAAAGCCCTAAGCGCCATGTGTTTCATCTCAGTGGAAAACGGTTTTCATTGGAAGATGAAGAGTGGAATGGCCGGACGCCCAAAAATCAGCTCGTGCTAATTGGTCAAAATTTGGACGAGGAAGCGCTGCGATCTCAAATCGAAGCCTGTTTTTGCCTAGAATCGGCTGATCGCGGCAAAGGATTTGGCCGCTAGACTCGAACCTGCTTCCGTAAGCTAGGTTAAATCGAGTAGATCTGACCGATGAAACTCGAATGAGTCTCATCCAATAATCCAATCAATTTAGTCAGAAACCGTAGCGTCTATTATTGAATTGTCCTGCTAAGGTGAAGAAAAGTTAAGCTGCTGCTTTAAAAGCCGCTGCACATTATGTCTGTCCGAAATTTTTCGCTAAGCGTTGCACCTTCTAATCAGGGGAGTTTGAGTGCTTCCCGGCAGGTCGTGTTTTGCGATTTTGATGGCCCCATTGTCGATGTTTCTGATCGCTACTATCAAACCTATTTAAAGGGGCTGCTAGCAGTTGAGCAACTTTATCAAGATCAGCTAGAGCATGGCATCAGCATAAAGCCGTTGTCTAAGTCACAATTCTGGGAAATGAAGCAAAACCGCGTGGCTGATAGTGAAATCATGCTGCATTCAGGCTTAGCTAATGAAATGCATCAGCCGTTTATGCAGCAAATAGAGAGAATGGTTAACCACCCTAGTTTGCTGCGTTGGGATCGGGTGCAGCCGACAGCCAAAGCTGCACTGCACTACATGAAGGGCTATGGTTTGCGCTTGGTGCTCGTGACGCTGCGCCATCCAAGACAGGTGCAGGATTTTTTGCAAATGCAGCAGCTAGAGCCGCTGATTGATCAGGTGTATGGTGTAGCGGACATTAATGCGGCTCAGGCTAACCGAGTAGAGCAGAAGTGTGGGCTGCTAGAAACTGCGATCGCGCAGCAAGCCGCTCAAGGTCACTGCGTTACGGGTAGCTGGATGATTGGGGACACCGAGGCTGACATTCTAGCGGGTCAAGCGATGAACTTATCAACTGCCGCACTCTCTTGTGGCATTCGCAGCGACACTTACTTAAAGACGTTAAAACCATCCAAACTCTACAGTGGTTTGAAAGCCGCCGCTTGTGAAGTAGTGCATTCGGCAATGCTGCAAGTGGCCTAAGAGCCATCTTATTCTTTCTGAGGATTTAGCCGTTCCCACCAGCGTTTGAGCGGGTAATACAAAGCAGGTGCCCAAAGGCTACTCAAAATCGCAGAGCTTAAGGCAACCCGTTGATGATACTGCCAAATAGCGCCCAAGCTTTTGTAGAGGGCTGTTTCTTCGCCAAAGATATATTGGGCGCTGAGCTGAACGGCCATCGTCGTTTCGGTAATTACCGCTAAGCCGAAGACAATCAGCGCCACGGAGATCAGATCTTCTTGGATGAAGCGGCGTTGCTGAAGACGCGATGCCAGTACGCCCGCAATCATTAAGCCAAAAGCGTGGGTAGGCGCTGGCGCGGTAAGGCTATCTTGCAATAGGCCCAGGGTAAGGCCAGCGATCGCCCCGTCTAGTGTCGTACGGCTAATGCTCCAAGCAACCACCCAAATCAGTAGCCAATTTGGTCCGATACCCAACATATCCATGCCCGGCAGGCGCATCGGTAAAATTAACAGGCACAGCAGCACCGAGCCAATCGTGACGAGCCAGTTCCAAAACTGCTGCCGAGCATCTGGGCGGGGCTGCGGACGATAGAAATTCATAGGCTTTGGCAGCGCTCAGTTGAGCAGACCGTAGAGTGAGAGCGTAATAGAGACTTGATTTCTTTAGAGGCCGTCTTCAGTCACCATTTCAGCGGGTGCCGCATCGACATTTTGCTTGGGTGTAAACGGGTGAATGCTGACCCACTCTAAGTTACTAATCGGTACGGAAAGCTGTACTAGCGCTTCAGGCGCAGGGCTAGCGTCTGAATTAATAGTCGAGACTCGACCAATCGGGATGTCTTGAGGGAAAAGCCGACTAAACGAAGAGGTCACAATCACATCGCCCGGTTTGACATCAGGGTCTTTCTCAAAAAACTTAAGCGTTGCACGCGCTCCTGCCTGACCTTGAATGTAGCCGGCTGAGCGGCTACGGCTAATTTTGACACCAATTTGACTACTCGGATCGCTGAGCAGCAAAATCCGGGCGGTGTGCGGCGTGACGCTAATGACTCGACCGACTAATCCACCGGGGCCAGTGGCGATATCGCCTACTTTTATCTGAGCTTGAGTGCCTTTGCCAATGGTAATTTGCTGCCACCAGCTATCCGCGCTGCGGCCAATAATAGCGGCCATCGTAGTGGTCGGTAGCTGACTACTTTTACTTTCATCGACTAGCTCACGCAGCCCCTGATTTTGATTTTCAAGTTCAATTACGCGCTGCTGTAGCTCTAGCACATAGGCATTTTCTAGCTGCTTTTGGGCAGAGGGTTGGCTTTGAAAAGGGCGGGTCATCAGCTGATAGGTTTCGCTGATAAAAATGCCGTTGGTTTGGCGAACGCCCCAAGCAGTAACGATCGCCAGCAAAATCAGCCCCGCTCTGAGCGCATTTTTATCCCACCATCGTCTTAAAGTAAACATGGAGCCAAGGTATCAATGACTATTTGCGGTGACTTGCAGTGACGAGTATAGCGGCGTGCGGATGCATTCGTATGCCGCGACTCACTTTGCCTGTTGTGCCGTAAAGGTTTCACAGAGACCTCTGTACGCTAGCCAAGTGAGAAACGCTATAGATTCAGACCAATAGAGTTCAGATGAACAAGTTTAATCTATCGCCTTACTCGCGCGATTGGGCACTAAATACCCGCTCCATTTGGCTAAAGTTTTCGAGGACACGGCCTGTTCCTAGGACCACGCAGCTCAGCGGATCAGCTGCCACATGAACGACGATGCCGGTTTCATGTGAGATGAGGGTGTCTAGCCCTTTGAGCAAAGCGCCACCGCCCGCCAGCATAATACCGCGATCAATAATATCGGCGGCCAGTTCAGGCGGCGTTTTTTCTAGCGTGCGTTTGACGGCTTCGACAATTACAGAGAGCGGCTCAGCCATGCTTTCACGAATTTCTGGGCTTTTGACAGTGACGGTACGCGGTAGTCCTGAGAGCATGTGTACGCCGCGCACTTCGAGCGAAATTTCATCATCGTCCGGGCTAGGATAGGCGGAGCTAATACGGACTTTGATTTCTTCGGCGGTGCGATCGCCAATGTCCAAATTATTTACCTTCCGCATGTACTGCTTAATGGAATCAGTTAGCTCATCGCCAGCAACGCGCACTGACTCACTTAAAACCGTACCCTGCAAGCTTAAAACCGCGACTTCTGTAGTTCCGCCACCAATATCTACAATCATGTTGCCGGTTGGCTCATCAACCGGCAGGCCAGCGCCAATTGCAGCAGCTACCGGCTCATCGATTAAATACACCATGCGGGCCCCGGCTTGCAGAGCCGCGTTCATCACAGCGCGCCGTTCGACGCCCGTGACGCCACTCGGCACACCAATCACCACCCTAGGTGATACCAACGCCTTATTTTCATTGACGCGACGAATAAAATGTTTGAGCATGACTTCAGCAATATCAAAATCGGCAATCACACCATCTTTGAGGGGGCGAATCGCTCGAATATTGCCGGGTGTGCGGCCCAGCATTTGCTTGGCTTCTTCTCCGACGGCTACAGGTACACCGGTTGCTTCTAGAATGGCGACGACAGAGGGTTCCTGTAAAACAATCCCTCGCCCGGATACATAGACCAAGGTGTTTGCAGTGCCCAGATCGATACCCATGTCACGGGAGAGAGATAAACGGTTAAAGAATGCCACAAGCTAAAAGTCCGTAATAGCGGTTAAAAATCTAAAGTTTTGACGAGCCGACAGGATTCTATTACGTTTCATATCGAGCCGTCTAGTCAATTGCATCAGTCCTATGTTCGAGTAGACAAGCAGCGTATCCGTAGATCTACTTTACAGGTAAGCGATTGCGACGATGAGATCACAAAGTGGTGCTTCTGCAATTTCTATGCAGCATGACTGAGGCTGATATAGTGACTTGCTGTAAAATTGGAATATTTGTACTGTTGTGCTTGTACTGACATAATTGTACAGAGCTGTAGGCTAATGTCGGCAAAAATTACGACGAGTCTTAAGAAGTGACTTGCTAGGGCGTATAGATGATCGCCTGAAACGAATGCCTGTACGGGTGTTTTTAGTTGTTGATTTGGAATCTGAATTGCTATGAGTGTGAATATCGTCACGTTGGTTGGCCGAGTCGGTCGAGATCCTGAGGTTCGCTATTTCGAGTCTGGCAATGTGCTGGCGAAGTGTGGCTTGGCCGTAAATCGACGCACACGCAACAGCGATCAGCCTGACTGGTTTAATTTAGAAATCTGGGGCAAGACAGCGGAAGTTGCGGCCAACTACGTCCGCAAGGGCAGCTTAATCGGCATCACTGGTTCACTCAAGCTAGATAGCTGGGAAGATCGCGCTACAGGTGCGGTGCGCACGAGCCCGGTAATTCGGGTAACTCAGCTAGATCTATTGGGGTCTAAGCGAGATAACGAGGCCCCAATGGACTACGGCAACGACGAGTTTTAGGCATATTAGCCACTGGCCGCTCGAAAGCATTGGGCTGTGCACTAGCGACTAAAAAAATCTAAAAAAGTGCTCATGTCACTTTAGACGCTGCTGCTCCTGAAAGAGCCGGTTTTGTCAGAGCACTTTGCATTTGGCTGAGCCAATCTGTCAGGCTTTCAAGCTGCTTGTCTGGTTTGAGCACGCCTAGACCTCGCACGGTGACTTTGCCGGGGGCGTAAATGAAGCGCGATCGCAAATGATTGGGCAACTTTTCAATGAGCAAGTTCCAAGCCGGTTTTTCCATCGGCGTTTCCATCAGCACATTTTGCTTGCCCTCTAGCTTGATCCGAGAAAATCCCAGCGGCTTGGCAATTTGCTTCAGCTCTAGTACTTTGACAAGCTGAGCGACCGCTAGCGGCAAGCTGCCATAGCGATCATTCAAGTCAGCGACAACTTCCATTAGCTCACGCCGAGTAGAGGCTGACACCAGATCCCGGTAAACACTCATTTTTTGATCGACATCGGGAATGTAGTCTGCCGGGATAAAGGCGGTGACTTTGAGATCGACTTGAGTTTCATCGACTTGCGGAATTTCTTGGCCGCGAATTTCAGCGATCGCTTCTTCTAGCATATCCATATACAAATCAAAGCCAATGACCTCCATTTGGCCCGACTGCTGCGCCCCTAGCAAATTGCCAATGCCGCGAATTTCCATATCGCGCATCGCCAGCTGATAGCCTGAGCCAAGCTGTGTAAACTCTTGAATAGCACGCAGCCGTTTTCGGGCTTTATCCGAAAGCTGATTTTGACGCGGAAACAGCAGCCATGCATGGGCCTGAATACCGGAACGACCCACTCTGCCGCGTAGCTGATAGAGCTGTGAGAGTCCGAATTTATGGGCGTCTTCAATAATGATGGTATTCACTCTAGGAATGTCTAGCCCCGATTCGATAATCGTGGTGCATAGCATCAGATCGGCGTTGCCGCTGCTAAAAGTGAGCATAGTGGCTTCGAGTTCACCTTCAGGCATCTGGCCGTGGGCAATTGCTAGCCTCACCCCCGGCAGCGCGGCTCGAATCCGACCGGCAATTTCTTCAATGCCATCGACTCGCGGCACCACATAAAAAATTTGCCCACCGCGATCTAGCTCTTGGCGAATTGCCGCTCTAACTTTTTCTAGATCGTAGGGCGCAAGGTGCGTTTTAATCGGGCGGCGAGAGGGCGGCGGGGTCGTGATCAGGCTCATTTCACGC
>JBGTNW010000230.1:0-10108 GCA_041742865.1 Phormidesmis sp. | reverse complement strand
ATTACCAATTGCCGATCCGATTTTGATTTTTGGCATTTGCATGTTGGTTATTTTAGTTACGCCACTGCTTTTTGAACGGTTTAAGCTGCCGGGGCTGATTGGGCCAATTGTGGCTGGCGTGATCCTGGGTAGTAGTGTACTAAATGTACTAGAGCGAGGACAGGCGATTGAGCTGCTAGGCAATGTGGGGCTGCTATACATTATGTTTTTATCGGGACTGGAGATTAATATGTCTCAGTTTCGTAAGAACAGCGATCGCAGCCTGGTTTTTGGCATCATTACTTTTACCATTCCCCAAGTTGTGGGCACCCTAATTTTTCGCTATCTATTGGGGTTTGAATGGGCCGCTGCCATTTTAATTGCCAGTATGTTTGCCTCTCATACCCTCGTGCCTTATCCGATTATCAGTCGGCTAGGGATTATGAAAAACGACGCCGTGGTGACTACCGTAGGCGGTACGATTTTCACAGATACGGTAGCTTTATTGGTGCTAGTTGTCGTTGCCCGAGGATATGAAGGAGACCTCACCACTCAATTTTGGGTTTCTCTCGCGTTGGCGATGGCGATCTACGTGACGGCAGTTATTTACCTGTTACCGCCTCTAGCCCGTTGGTTCTTTCGGAATGTGGAAGACGGCGGGAAAAGTGAGTTTGTGTTTGTATTGGCAGTGGTGTTTATCGGGGCGTTTCTAGCTCGCGCAGTGGGTACTGAGGCCATTTTGGGGGCTTTTTTAGTAGGGCTTACCCTCAACCGACTGATTCCTGAACGCAGTCGATTGATGACCCGTATTCAGTTTTTTGGCAACGCCTTTATTATTCCTTTCTTTCTTATTTTTATCGGCTTGCTGGTGGATGTATCAGTGCTCGGTAGCAGTTTTACGGTTTGGGTTGTGATGATCTCAATGCTCGCCACGAATGTCATCACCAAATGGATTGCCGCAGGGGTGACCCGGCGCATTTATCACTACACAGCTGCCGAAGGCTGGGTGATGTTTGGGCTTTCAACCTGTGAGGCAGCGGCTACGTTAGCGGCCACTTTGGTGGGCTATGAGCTAGGCATTATTGGTGATGAAGTGCTAAATGGCGTAGTGCTAATGATTTTTGCGACCTGTGTGCTGGGCCCCTCAGTGGTTGATCGCTTTGGTCGTCAAGTAGCCCGTGAGCAAGAAAGCCAGGAATACGAGCCTCGTCAAGCGCCGCAGCGTATTCTAATACCCTTAGCTAACCCTGCTAATATCGAAGCATTAATCGACGTAGCATCGCTTTTGCGCGATCACAAATCAGAAGAAGCGCTCTATCCGCTGACAGTAGTTTCTGAAGAAATCGAGACTGAAGACACTGAAAGTAACGTGGCCGCTGCCGAGCGTCTATTAGCTCATGCGGTAGTCCATGCCGTTGAGCTTGATTTGCCAGTCAATCCGGTGACGCGGGTGGCGCGCAATCCAGCCTCGGGCGTTGTAGAAGCCGCTACGGAACGCCGCATTAGCGACATTGTGATTGGTTGGAATGGGACTCGTTCCACTCGGCAGCGGATCTTTGGCTCTGTGATTGATCGAATGCTTGAGCAGGCTTCTCAACAGGTATGGGTCTGTCGGCTGAACTATCCGGTGAGTACTTTTCAGCGGCTAGTGGTGGTATTGCCGCCAGTGATTGACTATGGGTTAGGTTTTTATGAAGGGGTGCGATCGCTCAAGCATCTAGCTTACCAATTAGGGTCTTCTCTGCGGATACTAATCGTTCACAGCGGCGGGGCAGAATCGTACCGTCGGCACTTTGAATCGGTGCCGATTGAAGTTGCTACCCAATTTATAGAAATTCCTAACTGGAATGAGCTCAGAGCTAGCCTCAAAGACTCCTGTAGCGATAAAGATTTGATCGTGCTGATGAGCGCTCGTGAGAGGACCGTTGCCCATAATCGGGCCCTAAAGCACTTACCTCAGACGTTAGCTGATTTGCAGCTCAGTTTTCTAGTTCTATATCCATCCGAAAAAGACGCCCAGTCCTTCGGATCTGCCCAACCGCTCTCTTTGGGCAATCTGCTCTTCCCAGAGCATGTGCACCTCGACTTAACGACAGTTTCCTATGAAGAAACAGTTGATACGTTGCTAAGAACCGCGATTAATCGTGATGACTCTCGCTACAGTAGTCTGCTCAAAGCGCTTGCTTTTGATGATGTGGGCTATGCCAGTGAAATACTACCGGGGATGATTATTTCTCATGCGCGGGTGCCAAAACTTAAGCGTCCTCAGCTATGCCTCGGTGTACACCGACAGGGAATACGGCGGCAAAACAGTCGTCAGCCCATTCGAGTTGTTGTGTTGCTGCTGACACCAGCGAAAGGAACTACTCAAGATCACCTAGCTCAGCTGGCCTCGGTTGCTCAGTATTTTAGTCAGGGTAATCGGCTAGAGCAGTTAATGGCTTGCAGCACAATAGAAGAGCTTCAGAGCTGGTCTAAATATCCAGCCGGTTGAGGCATCTCGCTGTATGAACCTTTGGAGATGCGGGTAGAGAGGCTGATAGCGGCGTGCGGAGACATTCGTACGCCGCGACTACACTGATGTCAATCACTCTGCCGGTTCTGCTGACGGCTCTGCGGCTAGCTCTTCTGCCAGCATCTGATCGTAAATCTGCGGCAAGAGCGCCGACATACTATTATCTTCAATGCCATAGCCCAAGCTAGTCCAAGTCCCAGAAAGCAGCTCTAAGACCTGATTAATATCACCCGCGCGCAGCCGCTGCGCAATACTTTCGCCCCAAGCGGATGGATCCGCTAGCCAGCCATACACCACCGCATCTTGATATTCCGGTTCAAAGCTGGGCTGCTGCCACATTTCGTACCAAGCAGGCCAATCGGGATGATACCTAGCAGCCTCAGCTTCCCAAGTTGTGGTTAAAAACTGATAGCGCCCGGCGGCGGTGGTGCAGTCATCTTTGTTTGGCCCATTGACGATTCGCACGCACTTATCGGGGTGCACGCTCACATCTTCTACGCGATCGCCGCCATACAGCAGTCGGTACGGGTCAGCAGTATTCGATTCTGCGGCTGAAATCGTGCGCATCAGCGCGCGCAAATAAGGATCGCCGCCTGTCATCACCAATGGCAAAGGCGAAGATACCCAGTCAGTTGCACTCAAGAGAGTGATGGATTTGGGCGATGACGTCCAAACATACAGCGTCCCCACCACTCCAATAAACATCAGCAGCGTGAGCACCACTGGCCCGATTCCACCCGGCTTAGGCACTTTTTTTGCCCTTCTTTTAGGGCTTTTACCCGTCACCTTGACAGTAGGCTGAGCATCATTTTTGGGTGGCAGCGAACGAGAAGAAGACAAGATTATCACCGGTCGATAGGCTAATACTAACTTCAATCAAAACAACAGCGAAAAACAATGCCCACAGCACGCTTCAAAAGCATTGAAACATCAATCAAACCGCCACTCAAAATGCCACTCAAAACCTTATTTAACAGCTATCCGCTAACATAGACCCTATCCTCAATCCTCGAACCACATGCCCCCGATTGAATCTAACGAACGGCTGATGATCATCCTCATCTGCGCCGTCCCCTTCGCCGCCCTGCTCTACTGCGGTCTAGTAATGGGCACCTTGCTAACAGTGCCTTTTGTCAAAGATAACTCGCTTATTTTTGGCGGTATTTTTGCGCTCATTCCGCTTGTTACAGGCGCGGCCATCTGGATTGGCCCTTTTCGCAAGTGAATGACACAGACAAGAACGCTATAGCGTTGCCAATCGTTCACTCACTAGCTTAGCTTGCTTTTCCGCTTCGGCCAGCGCCATCTGAGCGCCTTCTACCACCTCGGCAGGCGCTTGATCCACAAACCCTCGATTGCTCAATCGTCCGCTCAATGATTTGATCTCACCCTCGGCCTTAGCCAAATCTTTTTCGAGCTTAGCCTTTAGGGCATCGACATCAGCCACACCCGTCAGTGGAATCAGCACCTGCACCGTCCCAGTCACCCCTGCAAACATTTTGCGCCGATCAGCGACCGGATCATAGGCCGCGCTAGCCTGTTGATCAACAGCTTTGATGCCTGCCACTCTCGGTGTAGTACCTTCTGCCGCACCTGAAATTTCAGCCCAAAACCGTTGCAGATCCGCTACTACTTGAGCACGTTTCTCAGCCGTAGACACCTTATTTACCCCAAATCTGACGGTATAAATAAGGCCCACCAGCTGAAACAATCCCGCTAGTCCCGGCAGTTCGTCAATGGCATCGAGCATGGCGTCCAATACCTTGTAAGTTACGCCAATGCCCAACAGCACCGACAGCGACAGCACAGGCTTTTTATAATCAGCGAAAAAGTTGTCGAAATAACGAGTGGGATGCTCCAAAAATGCTAAAAATGTCGCTGTCATCCGTTGCAAAATATTGTTATCGGCCGATGCCTGTAGTCTTTTAGAGAGAGGAGTAGAGGTCGCTAGATTAGCAGAAGTAGAAAGATCGGTAGAGGGTTGTTCAGCAGTTAGTTCATCTGAAACAACAGCGACAGCTGCCGCCACCGGATCTGCTGTCGAAAAGGTTTTCACGGTTCCTGATAGCGTCTGTGAAAAGTTAGTGCTCATCAGCGTCAGCGTCTCTATTCGCGCTAGCTGCTGAATGTAAGGCTGCGTCGCGCTTAGCACCTGTAACTCCAGCTCACTATCTGTTTTTAGAATAGTCTCGATCTGGGCAGAAGGCTTAATGCCAGACTCTGCCCGCAGATTGCGAATCGTGCGAATGGTTTCAAATAAAAGCTGAAACTGCTGCTCTAGGTCAGCATTGATGCGTTCAATGGCGGCTTCCGGATAGCGCTGTAACGCCAAGCAGTCTTCTTCGCCAACGCCTGTGAGCGTATGCCATAGCTCTTCGGTAATGTGCGGCATAAAGGGGTGCAGCAGCTTCAAAATGCCTTCTAACACATAGGCTAACGTTTGCTGCGCAGTGATCTTACTGTCGCCATCGCCATATAGGCGAGGCTTCACCAATTCAATGTACCAGTCGCAAAAATCGCCGCGCGTAAATTCGTACAGATCTTTAACCGCTTCGCCCATGCCATAAACATCGAGCTGTTCGCGTACTCGCTGAATGGTTTGGTGATAGCGAGAGAGAATCCACTGATCGGCTAACGCTAGCGGCATTCCGTTCGTACCCGGTGCACCCAAATCAGCGGGCGATCGCCCCTCCAAATTCATCATCACAAAGCGAGAAGCATTCCACAGCTTATTGGTAAAGTTGCGCGACGCCTCAATGGCCAGCGATTCGTCCGTATGGCGATCATAATCTAGGCGAATGTCTTGCCCCGCACCAGCGACTTCACGCACCAGGGTATAGCGCAGCGCATCCGTACCGTACTTGTCGATTAAAATTAGCGGATCAATGCCATTTCCCTTCGACTTTGACATTTTTTGGTTATTTTCATCGCGCACCAGACCGTGAATATACACGGTATCAAACGGCATCTGACCCGTAAAATGGCCCGCCATCAGCGTCATCCGCGCCACCCAGAAAAAGATAATGTCAAAGCCAGTGACCAGGGTTTGGGTCGGATAGTAAAACTGATAGTCCGGTGCTTCGGTATTGGGCCAGCCCAGCGTAGACATCGGCCATAGCCCCGAAGAAAACCAGGTGTCTAGCACGTCTGGATCTCGGCGCAATTCAACTTCGCGGCCCACCTGAGTAGCGGCTTTATTCAGCGCCTCGGTTTCGCTCATCGCCACAACAAAAGGCGTGTTGTCGCGAATTTCACCGTCGGTTTCGCTGACGATGTACCAAGCCGGAATTTGGTGGCCCCACCAAAGCTGCCTCGAAATGCACCAGTCTTTGAGGTTTACGAGCCAGTCGCGGTACACCTTTGTCCAGCGCTCGGGCACAAACTGCGGCGCTTGCTGCGCGTCCAAAGCAGCTAGGGCTTTGTCGGCCATCGGGCGAATTTTGACAAACCATTGAGTGGAAATCAAAGGTTCGACCGGGACTTTGCCGCGATCGCTATAAGGCACCGAATGCCTATAGTCCTCAATTTCCCCCAGACGCCCCTCCTCGCGCAGCCGCTCAACCACCCGACCTCTGGCTCTAAAGCGATCCATCCCATCAAATTCTGAGCCCGCATTTTCATTCAGCGTCCCGTCCTTATTCAAGATATTAATCACCGGCAGATCATGCCGCTTACCCATCTCAAAATCATTCGGATCATGCGCCGGCGTCACCTTCACACAGCCCGTTCCAAATTCCATATCCACAAAGTCATCCCCAATGATCGGAATCTCACGTCCGACCAGCGGCAATCTCAGCATTTGCCCAATCAAATGCCGGTAGCGCTCATCCTGCGGATTCACCGCCACTGCCGTATCGCCCAGCATCGTCTCCGGCCGAGTTGTCGCCACTTCTAGCTCACCGTCCCCATTCACCAGCGGATAGCGGAAGTGCCACAGATGGCCATCGACTTCCTTATTCTCCACCTCCAGATCCGACACCGCCGACTGACTCGCAGGGCACCAGTTCACCATATAGCTACCCCGGTAAATCAGCCCCTCATCATAAAGCCGATTAAACGCCGTCAGCACCGCCGCCGAAAGCCCCTCATCCATCGTGAAGCGTTCACGGCTCCAATCCACCGACACCCCCAGCTTTCTAAGCTGATTCGCAATCGTGCCGCCAGACTCTGCCTTCCACGTCCACGCCCGCTCCAAAAACTGTTCGCGACCCACCTCTTCACGAGTTTTACCCTCTGCTGCAAACTGCTGCTCCAAAATCGTCTGCACCGCGATGCTGGCATGATCTGTTCCCGGTAGCCACAGCGTATTGCGTCCCTTCATCCGCTGATAGCGCACCATCGTATCGATCAGCGCTTCTTCTAGCGCATGGCCCATATGCAAGCTACCCGTCACATTCGGCGGCGGAATCATCACGCAAAAAGGCTCCCCGCCCCGGCTCGGATCGGCTTTAAAAACTTCTTTTTGCTCCCAGTACTGCTGCCACTTCGTTTCAGTCACGGTGGGATCGTACTGGCTAGCTAGCGTCGTGGTGGCGGCAGTTGTCGTAGCAGTCATAACAGGTATGATTCGGAAGGGTTATTAGCGCTCAGCGCAGGGCTGAACAGGTTAAATGGTAGCAGTGATTAGAGCCTTCGTACGCCACCGCTCAATAAAAAAGGCACCCGCGCATTCAGATCGCTAGGTGCCTTTTTACCATTCTCTTTGCTAACGGCTATTCTGCATTTATTCTGCTACTGCTATTCTGTCACGGTTGCTCGGTCACTGCTGGCGTAGTCCCCGCTGCTTCCGCCGCCCGCTGCTCCAAAATCGCCCGCTGACGCTCACGCAATGACTCTGCCTGACGGTTAATTTGGCGGCTTTGGCTGCTGTAAAAGCCATCGTCTACGACACCCGCGCCACTGAGCGTTCCGGCTTGACGAACCAGATCCCAAATACTCATATCCGTGCCAAAAATTCCGTCAGACCTATCAGCCGACCTAAAATCTTCAGCCGTATTCGCTCGGCCAGAATCTTGTGCTAGGGCAGGCAATGACACACCTCCAATCAGCAATCCAGCACTCAATACTCCAATCACCCACTTACTCACTTTATGTATCCTCCAAACGGCTTGAGATATACCCATCATACAAAATCTGTCTATTTGCGGCGTAGCGTCCCAGTCCGCTAGCCCATCCAAACAGTTAATCTCTATCAGAGTACTCGCCTCAGATGACCAACTTCAGGGCTCTATGCCGATCTTTCAGTCGGCTCTAACCCTAAAGCCACCAGCCCCACCTCAAGCAATTCGGCGGCTGATCAGGGGACGAATAACCACCAACGCCAAACTGCTAAAGGCTACCAAAATACCAAGCGCCAAGCCCAAACTGATATCGGCAAAAGGCGCTTGCATCACAATGCTGCCAAAACCCCAGTCGGGATGCAGATAGATGTAGCGAATCGGCTCAATCGCATAGCTCAATGGATTGAGGCTCGCGACAACTTGCAGCCAAGGCGGCATAAAAGAAAGCGGAACTAAAGCTGTACTAGCAAAGAGCAAAGGTAAGTTAGTGATAAAAATAACGGCTAGCAGCTCAATATGACCCGGTAGCGCAAAAGCTAAACCCAAGCTCAGAGCCGTCACCCCAAATACCAGCGTCAGCACAATCAGCGTCACCAGCAGCAGCCCGCTTAATCCGGGCAACCCAGCCCCTAGCAAGGCGCTCAAAGCAATAATCGCCATGGTCTGAATCAAGCTCATGGTGCCAATAAACAGAGCCGAAGCAATCACAATAGAAAATCGTGAGACCAAGGGCGCAACCAGCAGACGGTTCAGAAAGCCAAACTCACGATCAAACATCACCGGCAGTCCAGCGTTCAAAGCGCCAGCAAAGGCAGTAAAAACGATAATACCTGCCCCCAGAAACTGGCCATAGTTTTGGCTTTCGCCAAAGAGGCCACTCGGTACATTTTGAAAGAGTGCGCCGAAGAGCAGCAGCCACATTAAAGGCTGGATGATGCCCGCGATCAGGGTAGTAGGGCGGCGCTGAAGCTGAATGAAAAGGCGGCGGGTAAGCGCGGTGGTTTCTTGAATGAATTCGGCGGTGCCGGGGGTCGGGGAGAGGGTAAGAGAGGGAGCGGGAAGAGTGGATTGGCTCATGAGGAGGAAAGGAGTGGGGGTGGGGCTAGAGGAGCGTTAGGGGTTTGAAAGTCGCTTTTTTTGTGAAGTCCTTTACTTAGTTTAGTAGGTTAGAAAATTTTGCTGAGGTTGAGTTGAAAGCCCGGAAGAATAGGGTCGCCAGATAGGATGCCGGAGAGCGGTTGAGTGATGGTCGGTTGGCCTTGCTGATAGATTTCGACGGTTTTGTTTTGGGGGTCAATGAGCCAGCCGAGGCGAAGGCCGTTGTTGAGGTAGTCTTGTAGTTTGGTTTGCAGATCGCGCAAGCTGTCGTTGGCAGAGCGTAGTTCGATTATAAAGTCAGGGCAAAGGGGGAGAAATTTGCCAGGGTCGGGGTTAATGGCGTCTATGCGGCTTTTCAGTACCCAGGCAACGTCAGGTGAGCGAATCGCACCGTCCGGCAGACGAAAGCCCGTAGAAGAATCGAATGCCAGTCCGCTGCCATCTTGCCGAGCCCAGTTGTCTACTCGGCTAGCCAGCCCAATATTTCGATTGCCGGTTTCCCATCCTGTTGGTGGCATCAGTATCAATTGTCCTTTGGCGGTGAGTTCGAGTCTTAAGTCTCGATTAGCCTGACAGAGACGGTAAAAATCAGCCTCGCTTAGTGCCAGGTCAGCAGAGCGCATATCCAACGTGAGTGTCATCATCACATACACCGATAAAGAGCTATTAATAAAGTTGTGATGTCGATTTCTTTTCTGTTTTGCCTATATCCTAGCACCAGACTATTAGGAGACCCTAGGCGAGGAGACTATAGACCAAACAGAAGGCTGATAGCCGGTAATAGCCCATTACAAGCCTCTACAAATTTCGTCGTTACCCCAACCCCCAGGGTCATGCCTTTGAGCATCGTAATTGCTTGCTTGGCGGCTTTTTTCATCGGCCCCTCTTCAGGCGTTTGCCCTGCGGCAGCGAGGCGCTCTACCTGTGCTAGCGCCTCTGTCTTTTCGTCTTCACCAAAACTCTCTTCCGTTTCGATGGCGGCTTGAAGCTGAGCTAGCAACTCTTTCAGTTGGGCTTGCGTTGGGGCATCGCTGAGCTGAGTAATTTGATTCGTAACCTGGCCGCTGATGTCGCGCAGGTTCACCACTGAGTGATGAGCGTCGATGGTAAAGTCGCCTTTGACGTCGATGTTTTGGCTTTGATCGTTGCCGGTCATAACTTCGTTCCTATTATTGATACTGATCGATTTTTCTGCTAACAAAAAGGCCAGCTTTTCAAACTTTGGAGCGCTTTGGAACTGCTCTGCTTCTCTTCCGGCCTTGAGTCCGGCCTGATAAACCTGATCCCAGTCCTGTTCTATTTTCCCTTTGTTGGTGCCTTCAGGTACTTCCAGGGTAAGGACAACATCTTGACCCTGCTTTTCGATTCCTTTAATTGCATCCTGAGTAATGTCAGGGTTTTGTTCCATGATGTTTTGCATGGCGGCTCGGAAAGCCTCGGCGTTGATGCCGTTGCG
>JBGTNW010000229.1:0-3268 GCA_041742865.1 Phormidesmis sp. | reverse complement strand
CGATGGTGCCGCTAGTAGGGGTTTCAATACCCGCAATACAGCGCAGCGTCATGCTCTTGCCAGACCCCGAGCTGCCCAAAATCCCCAAGGCTTCTCCTTCAAGGTCAAAGGCAACGTTTAAATCGTAGCTAGGGAGTCGCTTTTGAATATAGACAATCAGCTTCATCTGCCTTTTCCTTCCTCTTGTTGCCTTGTTCTTTTTGCCGTTCCAACAGTCTGATCCACCACAACAGGGCAAAGGCGATCGCTGTCACGAGCAGCACCATTCCATTCGCCAATCCATACTTTTGGGATTGCACCGCATCGTAGATGGCCAGCGGCAAGGTTTGAGTCCGGCCAGGAATGCTGCCTGCTACCATCAGAGTTGCGCCAAACTCCCCCAAAGCCCTGGCCACGCTCAACCCAAAGCCGGCCAAAATGCCGCGATAGGCAATGGGGATAGTAATTTGCCAAAGCAGCTCAAGCTCTGTAGAACCGAGGGTACGGGCAGCCGCTTCTAGTTCCGGGTTGACATTGGCGATCGCAGCTCTAGTCGATTCCACCATCAAAGGCAGTGCCACCACCGCTGAGGCAATAGCTCCGGCCTGCCAGGTAAAGAGTAGGTCAATCCCCAACCATTCCTTGACTGGACTGCCGCGCCCCAGCGCCAGCAACAGAAAATAACCCACCACACTGGGCGGCAGCACTAGCGGCAAATTCAGCAGCGTAGACACCAAGATTTGCCCCGGAAATTCGGTTCTTGCCAGCCAGATTCCCAAACTTAAGCCCAGGACTAAAATCAGACCACTAGCAACAATCGTGACCTGCAACGACAACAGTGACGGTTCCCAAATCATTCTCTTTCACCTCTCCCTTTTTGCCTCACGAAACTGGCTCCTCACCAGGCAACACAAAGCCATATTTCTGCATTAGCGCTCTCCCCTTCTCACTGTTGATAAAGGCGGCAAACTGTTTTGCTTCTTTGGGGTGAGGGGCGCTTTTGGGCACTACTAACATTTGTTCTAGGGGGTTGTGCAGTTCCGCCGGAACTAATACCCATTTTCCAGGTTTTTCGACGCTGATTGAAAGAGCGGTGATCGCCACATCCACATTGCCGGTTTCGGCATATTGCTGGGTTTGTTTGATGTTTTCACCCAAAATTAGCTTGGGCTGGAGTTCGTCCCAAATGCCTGCCGATTGCAGTGCTTCCCGCGCTGCCGTGCCATAGGGGGCGTGGTCAGGGTTGGCGATCGCTACTCGCTGGATCTGCGGCTGAGTCAAGTCTTGAATGTCATTGATTTCAAGAACGCTATCTTCTCGCTGCCAGAGGGTTAGCCTGCCCACGCCATACAATGCCTTCGTCTCAGACAGCACTAGCCCCTTTTCGTCCAAATCTTCAACAAATTTCTTGTTCGCGGCAGCAAACAAATCTACCGGGGCACCGCGCTCAATTTGCTGAGCAAGTTGCCCAGTCGAACCCAAGTTAAATTCGACGGTGTGCCCAGTCTCCTGCTCCCAAAGCTTACCAATCTCTGGAAAAACGTAATTTAAATCAGCCGCAGCCGAGACTGTGAGAATGACAGGTGCAACCGTTGGTAAAAGAGAAGCAACAGGAGACACAGACGGTTGACTTACCGAAGAACCCCCACAGGCCGCCAGCAGACTCACGAAAGCGAAAATTAAAAACCGCTGCCATGTCTTTTTCATGGGTTTAACAAACCTCGACATCACTTAAACGCTGATGCAAACATAGTTTACATAGCGCCATTATATTGGCATAAGGTTTGTAAATGACTCACCTTCCTCAGAAACCAGAAGACGCCAGAAAACCTTGGATACCCTTCATAAAAAGTTCATTGCAAAGAGTAGTAGCAATGACCATTGAGGCCATCCCACATAACTAGCCTTGAACTGATGATGAACCACCCTATAATTAAGGCAAATTGACTGCATTCTTGTTCGATACTATGCCGAAACGCAATCCTGCCGTTCTTACACAGGTCACCGTAAGCCTGCCCTTTGGGATTGGTTCTGCTTCTTGGGAGGCCGATCCGACTGAGCGGAATGCGGCTTGGGAGCTGTATGTGGAGCTGGTAACGCGGGTGGCAGTGCAGAGTTTGAATCCGCAGGAGGGGTTGGTGCGGGAGGCCATGAATTCGCTGCTGTCAGAGAGGTGGATGCCAATCTTCGGCAATCCAAATCTTTCTCGATTCTGTTACGTACGGATTATTCAACTGCAAAGTTTCGACAGTCGCTCTGCCGGTAGCCGTCTCGCCCTTCGCATATAAACCTTCGTCGCTCCAGGAAAAATGTTCAGACCAAACCTGTATACGTGGATTAAATAGGGTCGCTTCTTCATTCGAGAGCGGATCTCGTCCAGAAATTTTTGCACCTTTAAATTCATTGCACCGATAGCAGGCTGCTGCTAAGTTGTCCAATTCATTACGGCCACCCACAGAAGTGGGAATAACGTGATCCACAACAAGCGGCATCACAATTAAACGCTCTTGTGTTTTGCAATATTCACAACAATAGCTGGCTCTCGCTGCAACCTGTCGTCTCACAGACTTTGAAATAGAGGGCATGAGGCTATGCGGGTGACAGTTGCTCTAGGCTGCGAATAGGCTTTCCACGCCAGCGAAGAATGGCACAAGCATGGGCTTTTTTTAACATAAGCTGATCAGCTAAGTTTCTGAGTTCACGCAATCGTATCTGCTCGGTTTCGGTGAGCGAGCCACTTTTATTTTTGTCGAGTAATTCAAAATACTCGCTTTGCTGGTCGGCAGGGACTTGAGCTTGTGCAATTTGACGGAGGTCTTCTATGCTTAGGGTTTGCATTTGGAGCAGTTCGGCGCGTACTTCCGCAGGAGCACTGGTGATGCTAGGGGGTAAATTACCGGCAATGCTCTGTAGCACTAGGTCGCCCAGTGGTTGTTCGGTTAGGTCTGCGATCGCCCTCAACTGCTGAAACACAGCATCCGGCAAATTAATTGTCAGTTCCATGATCTATCCGGGCACAACGACACATCAAAAGCCTTGTATCTCCCCAATTCTAACTTATGCACTCGTTACACGTTTCCATAACGATGTCCCGCTCAATCAGCAAATGCAAGTAACTACTCAGGCTGAGGGAAAAGAGAGCAACCACCTCCAGAAAACAGAGCCATGAGTGCACCAAGGACGTCAAGCCCCTGCTTGCGCAGCGTCGATAGATACCCGCGAATGCGGGAAAAGTCACTAGCCCCTTGCTCAGAACGAAAACAGCCCGAAATTTTCTGCTTCAGCTTCA
>JBGTNW010000228.1:0-2061 GCA_041742865.1 Phormidesmis sp. | reverse complement strand
AAGCGAGTGGCACGAATAAGCTGCTCCTGAGAAGGCTGAATACGCGGCACCACCACCATTCGTTTGTCTAAAGCGAGTGTCTCGGTAATGGTGTTGTATCCACCCATTGAAACCACCACATCTGCCGCCCTTAGATGGCTGAGAAAATTATTAGTAAAGCTTTTAAAGACGATACTAGAACAGTTTGTCGCTAGCTGCTGAAGCTTGGCGCACTGCTTAGTGGGCATTTCAGGGCCGCACAAGACAAGACTGCGAAAAGTCTCATCCTGCTCAGCCGGTTTGCTGATGTCTTTGAACCCCTGCAAATAGGTGGACAACAAGTTGTAGCCATCTTCACCGCCACCGGGCGTGACTAACACCAGCCGTTCAGTCTGTTCAATGCCTAATTGCGATCGCAACTCAGTCCGATTAAGGCCATCAAATGGCTTGCGAATATAGCCGCAGTAACGCACTTTACAGGCAATAGAGGGCGGCAGGCGATATTCTTTTGTCAGGTCGAACACGGCTTGCATTCCCACCACCAGCACTTGATCATAATGGGCTCGAATCGCTGCGTAGTAGCCCAATCGACACCATTCATCAATGGTCTTTTTGGGCGCATCTAAAATGTCACGCAGGAGTAGCACACGCCTACTTTTGGGGAGATTTTGCTGTAGATAGTCTAGCGTGGCAGTGAGTTCGCCCTTTAATCCAGTAGGCTTTTTATCGACCAGCAGTAAGTCAGGCTTAAAGTGGGTAGCGGCTAAGTGAATGAGGTGCGATCGCAAAGCCACTGTCTCCTCGACAGAAGTTCCTAGATATTTAGCCGAGAGTTCGCCAGAGACTCCCCGATTTAGGCAAGGTAGTTTGATGTAATCTAGCCCATTGGGTAAGCGAAACTCATGGATCATCGGTGATCCTGACACCAACAAAATCGATAGTCGAGGCCAGCAGCTCAGCAAATGTTCACAGATAGCGAGCATTCGGCGTAAATTGCCCAGCCCAAACGCATCGTGGGAATAAACCATTATTTTGGTCATGTTCATACTGTTATCCCAGAGCCTTCCTCAAAGGTTTACGACCAAAAGTTTGCAGCTAGTTAACTAAGCTCACTGATTCTTACAATTACAAACCAACATAAGATACGTGTGAACTTTTTGTGAGAATATATTCATGAGAAAGTTTTTATGCTGCGTTTTGCCTTTGTCAGACGGTTTGAGAATGGTTTAAAGATGGTTTAATCAGAATTCACGGCAGCATAGAAACAGCGATAGAAGCGAATAAGATTTACGGTCAAAAAAGGTATTTTTCCATGAGCAGCTTGCCCGCTTCTCCCTCAGAACCTCAGCCCAGTAGATTAGCTTTTGGGCAATCAACAAGATGGAAGCGTTTACTCAAAGAGACGCGAACACGCATTTTACTCGTATATGCGGCACTGCTAATGCTCTTAGTCGGCATCTCTATTCCTTTCTTTAGATACCTGTTGTTTGAAAGCATCGAGAATCGGGTAGAGGCCAGTATTTATGAAGAAAGAGAGCTGTTTTTTGCAGCTTATGATGATTGGGAGAAAGATCCCAATCAAACATTTGAAGAATTCAGTATATTCGTCAACCATTTCTTTGAACGCAGTCGCCCAGAAGACGATAACTTTCAAATAATCCTGATCGATGGCAAGCTGTATCGCTCTAATCCTAATTCTTTGCTGGAGCCGATGCGCCCAGGCTCGGAGCTATTTAGGCGTTGGCAGAATGCTACGCGGTTTACTCCTGGCGAAGAAAATACAAATATCCCTGAAGTTGGTAGCATTCTCTACACCGCCGATCCTATTCTGTTGGACGGTGAACAGCGCGGCGTTTTTGTTGTGGCTCACGGTTCGGCTGGAGAACGCGAGGAAGCGCTAGTCGGCATTTATTTATTTGCAAAGTTCATGTTTATCGCGATGTTGGTTTCGCTGCTGTTGGCTTGGCTAGCGGCTGGCAGACTCATGGCCCCGATCGCTGCTCTTGCTAAGATGGCTGACGCTATTAGCGAAGCTGATCTCAATCAGCGCATACCGACTGCTACCAATGGCAGTGAGCTAGC
>JBGTNW010000227.1:0-5996 GCA_041742865.1 Phormidesmis sp. | reverse complement strand
GAGATTAGGCCCACCGACTTGATCCCAGTTGGTGGTTTTGCCGGTGTAGATGTCTTTGAGCTGAGTTAGGGTGAGGCCGGGAATGGTAAGGCTGGGATGGGTCGCAATCGCTATAGCTTCTGTCGCTACCGGAATTTCTTGTAGGCTAAATCCTTGCTGCTGGGCCTGCTGCTTTTCGTCTGGGCTTAGAGATCTAGACGACTGTGCAAGATCTAGCTCCCCAGCGATTAATTTCCGAATGCCATCGCCAGAGCCAATGGCATCTTGATAGATGAGCTTAAAATTGGGTAAAGCTGATGCAATCACCGGATCGACTTCGCCGCGAATGGGTGCCCAGGTGGTGCTGCCGCCATAGGTAAAGCGCCCGCTAGGAATATCTGATACGTCGCTAAACGTATTACCTGCTGAGGCGATCGCTGCCGCAGGTAGATTGGGGTTAGCCGCCGTCGCCCTTTGATCTGGCCCATTGGTGCTTCTATTAAGCAGATCGCTCCCCATCAGCCACCAAATGCCACCCCCGATCAGGGCCGCCGTCACGCCCAAAGCAGCTATTAACGCTGGAATTTCGTTCTTAGACTGGCTCATGTTGCACCTAAAACACCTGATTCCACTCGTGAACTGAATAGTCTGTCCAAATCCCGTTTTGCCAGTATGGATCGCTTTCTATGAGCTGGCGGACGGTGCTCTCGCTGTCTGCTTCGTAGGTGCCAAACACTTTAGTATTGTCAGTGGTAGGGCCAAGCGCTGTGAGCAGACCGCTGGCTTTTTGCTGGGTGAGTCCGGCTAGATGCGCCTCGCGGTAGGGGGTGCGCTTTTCGAGGGCATTTTCGCAGTAGCTGCCCCACATGACAAATTTTGGCATTGTGTGTCTTTGGCGTTCATGATTACGCCCTTATCAAATCACACTCTTTCAACCTGTGACATCTGTATGTCTAATTAATTAGGTTTGATTTATTCAATTTCAACTGTAAGGCCGTAGGTTTTCTGTAGGTCGCAGGTGGTGTGATCGACGACGTTGGTGTCGCTCAGCTCTAAGTTGTAAAAGTTGAGGGTGGGATCGTCGAAGTAGGGGCCTGCGTGCCAAGTGCCGACGGCTAGTTTGACAAAGCAGCTACCGGTGATTTTGAAGACCTGAATATCGTCAGGGTTGGGATGGGGGCGATCGCTTGGCTTAGCTACGCCTAAAAACCAGTCCCGGCCTTCGATGGCTCCCAAACACTGCGTACAAGCGCTGTGACGAGTAATCGTATGAAATCGTCGCCCGCGCTGGTGAAGCTGCATGATGTAAAAGCGGGGAATGCCGTTTTGTAGGTGCAGTTGAGCATCTTGGGCATTAAACGGCACCTCGTCGGGCTGGGGCCAAATGACTTGGCCGAAAGGGGCAAAAGCCTCGGCAGTGATGGGAATAGCGGGTAGGCGAGTGATCCGAGCGGAGGCGTGAGCAAGGGGTGAAGTCATGGCAGTGGGCCGGTGATCTGGGCTGATATTCTGGGCTGATGATCTGGGCGATTACATTAAGGACATGACCACGAAGTTATAAGCTTTGTCAGGAAAGCCTATCGGTATCATTCTAGAGAAAGCATAATCGTCTTTCTACGGTTACTTTAATTTTCACCTTATTTTCCCAAAGCGATTTTCTATGGACGACAACCTAATGCTGATGATTCCGGGCCCCACCCCGGTTCCCGAAAAAGTACTGTTGGCGATGGCCAAGCACCCCATTGGGCATCGCAGCAGCGAATTTAGTCAGATTATCGCTGAGACGAATGCGGGCTTGAAGTGGCTATTTCAAACTCAAAATCACGTTTTAGCTTTGGCAGCTAGCGGCACAGGCACGATTGAAGCCGCGATTATCAACTTTTTGAGTGCGGGCGATCGCGTCCTCGTTGGCAACAACGGCAAATTTGGTGAACGCTGGGCCAAAATTGCCGACACCTATGGCCTAGAGGTGCAAGAAATCACGGCGGAATGGGGCACACCGCTGAACCCGGATGACTTTGCTGAAGCGCTCGAAGCCGATACTAGCAAGGCGATTAAAGCCGTCATCATCACCCACAGCGAAACTTCGACTGGCGTTCTCAATGACCTTGAAGCGATCAATCAGCTGGTGAAAGCGCACGGCGAAGCGCTGATTATTGTCGATGCGGTCACTAGCTTAGGCTCATACAATATTCCGGTTGATGAGTGGGGCATTGATGTAATTGGCTCCGGCTCACAGAAAGGATTTATGCTGCCGCCGGGGCTAGGCTTTGTGGCCGTGGGCGATAGGGCTTGGGAAGCGTATAAAACGGCAACGCTGCCAAAGTTTTATTTAGATTTGGGCACCTATAGCAAATCGGCAGAGAAAGACACAACGCCGTTTACACCGCCTGTGAACCTTTACTTTGGCATGAAGGTGGCGCTCGAAATGATGCAGGCCGAGGGGCTAGAGAGCATTTTTGCCCGCCATACGCGCCATAAAGAAGCGACCCGCGCCGCCATGAAGGCGCTAGGGCTGCCGCTATTTGCACCGGATACTCACGCGAGTCCGGCGGTGACTTCGGTGGTGCCGGAAGGAGTCGGGGCCAAAGAAATTTGCGCGCTGATGAAAAAACGCTTCAACATTGAGCTAGCAGGCGGACAAGATCATATGAAGGGCAAAATGTTTCGGATGGGGCATTTGGGCTATGTGGGCGATCGCGATATTCTCTGCGCCGTCAGTGCCCTAGAAGCCGTTCTCGCAGAGCTCGGTCATCAGGCTCCTGCGAGCGGGGTAGCGGCTGCTAGCGAACGGCTGCAAAAGGGATAGTTTCGGCCAGAAAACGTTGGTTACTAACTGTAACCAGACGGATAAGGTGTTTTCCCTTAGATGATTTAATGGAAATATTGCCAGAAAGCATCAGGCAACACCTTGTCTAGGCAGTTTAAGCCCATGAAACGCAGACGAATTTTGGGATATGGTGCGAGTGCAGTTGGCGCGAGTGCACTCGCAGCCTGTACCTCTCAGCCGGGGGATAGTGCGGCCAGCGGTGCGGCCAGCGGTTCGGCCAGTGGCGACTTGCCACGGGTGCAGTGGCGAATGGCGACAAGCTGGCCGCAGTCACTCGATACCATTTACGGCGGGGCGCAAACAATCTGCGATCGCGTTTCTGTACTCACCAATGGGCGCTTTACCATCGATCCGTTTGCGGCAGGTGAGATTGTTCCTGGCTTGCAGGTACTCGACGCTGTGCAAGCAGGCACCGTAGAGTGTGGCCACAGCGCCGCCTACTATTACGTCGGCAAAAATCCAGCCCTAGCTTTTGGTACCACCGTTCCGTTTGGCCTCAACGCTCAGCAGCAAAATGCTTGGTTTTATCACGGCGGTGGCCTAGAGACCATGCACCAGCTCTACGCCGACTTTAACGTGATTAGCTTTCCGGCGGGCAACACTGGCGCACAAATGGGCGGCTGGTTTAAGCGACAAATTCAGTCTGCCAACGATCTTAAAGGGCTGAAAATGAGAATTCCTGGCCTAGGCGGCGAGGTGATGTCTCAGCTGGGCGTGAATGTGCAGGTGCTCCCCGGCGGTGAAATTTTTCTCGCGCTGGATCGCGGCGCGATTGATGCGGCTGAATTTGTAGGCCCCTACGATGACGAAAAGCTGGGTCTGCATGAGGCCGCTAAGTACTACTACTATCCCGGCTGGTGGGAGCCCGGTGCGACCCTAGATGCCACGGTAAATTTGACCGCTTGGCAGGCTCTGCCAGCGGAGTATCAGGAGATTTTTAAAGTAGCGGCGTATGAGGCTAATCTCGACATGCTGGCCAAGTACGATGCGCTCAATGGGGCCGCGTTGCAAAGTTTGGTGGGCAAAGGCGTTGAGCTGACGAGCTTCAGCGACGAAATTATGGCGGCAGCAGCAGCGGCTTCTACGGCCTTTTTAGAAAATAATGCGAGTCAGGATGCGACCTTTAAATCGGTATACGATGATTGGAGTAAGTTCCGCGAGACGGTGCTGCGTTGGAATAAGGTGAACGAACTCAGCTTTTCTCAATTTGTGAATAAGTAGCAACGCGCTGAGCCGTTAAGACGAGCTAGCTAAAACTGACCAGCTAAGACTAGCTCAGTGACGGCAGCCAACTGACCAGCGAGGGGAAGGCAATAATCGCCATGAGAACGAGTAGCTGCAAAGCAATAAAAGGAGCCACACCGCGATAGATGTTGCCGGTAGTCACTTCTGGCGGAACAACACCACGCAGATAGAAGAGCGCGAAGCCAAAAGGTGGGGTCAAAAAAGAGGTTTGCAGGTTTGCGCCGATGATGACACCGTACCAAACTAAGTCAATGCCAAGTTGCTGGGCGATAGGGGCAAACAGCGGCACGACAATAAAAGCGATTTCAAAGAAGTCGATGAAAAAGCCTAAGGCGAAAATGGTGGCCATGCTGACCATTAAAAAGCCGATTTCACCGCCGGGCAGGTTGGTGAGGGCATTAAAGATAAAGCGATCGCCCCGTAAC
This sequence comes from Phormidesmis sp., assembly GCA_041742865.1. Taxonomy (GTDB): domain Bacteria; phylum Cyanobacteriota; class Cyanobacteriia; order Phormidesmidales; family Phormidesmidaceae; genus Phormidesmis. The sequence continues at coordinate 1,517 of JBGTNW010000227.1, read as the reverse complement.
CCTCTAAAAACTAGGCTAAAAGCAGTAGAGCCTATCAGAATAAACATGACCATGCTGGTGGTGCGTAAGGTGCGATCGCACACCTCTTTTAATTCTCTGATCTTGAGCTGACTTTTTAGCGCGGCTAATAGCATTGCGCCTAAGCAGCCCAGTGCACCCGCTTCGGTAGGCGTGGCAACGCCAAAGAAAATGCTGCCCAGTACCAGCAAAATCAAGAGCAAGGGCGGCACCATAACCTGGATAATTTTGTTGAAAAGCGCTTTGCCGTGAATGTTGATGAGTTCGGCCGGTAAAGCCGGTGCCAAGTCGGGGCGGATGAGCGCGATCGCCAGCACATGCACCACAAACGCCCCGGCCATCATCAGCCCCGGCACCACTGAACCCAAAAACAAATCTCCGACAGAAATCCCCAGCTGATCGGCTAGTACCACCAACACAATACTCGGCGGAATAATTTGCCCCAAGGTGCCGGAAGCTGCAATCACGCCAGTAGCTAGATTTTTGTTGTATCCATAGCGCAGCATTGTCGGTAGCGAGATCAGCCCCATGGTCACTACCGTCGCGGCCACTACGCCGGTAGTCGCGGCTAACAGTGAGCCCACAACGACAACTGCAACTGCTAATCCCCCGCGAATGCGACCAAACAAACTGCCCATTGTTTCGAGTAAATCTTCCGCAATGCCAGACTTTTCTAGCATGGCTCCCATAAAAATAAAGTAGGGAATTGCCAGCAGCGTAAAGTTGTTCATAATGCCGAAGATTCTCTGCGGCATGGCGGTGAGAAAAATCGGATTAAAGACGCCTAAGCTAACACCCATCAGTCCAAAGAGAATTGCCACGCCCCCGAGCGAAAAAGCAACAGGATAGCCCAGAGAAAGCAGCGCGAGGGCACCTGCGAACATGGCTGGGCCGAGCCAATCGGTGATCATTCGCGTTCTCCTGTCTGTGCATTGTCGTTGATAGGTGCATGGCCGCTGACGATGGCCCAGTTGTTGATGGCATCAGCGATGCCTTGCAGAATCAAGAGAACAAAGCCAACTAGGATCATGGCTTTAATGGGATAGCGAATCAGTCCGCCCGGATCGGGAGACGTTTCGCGAATGGCCCAAGACTGCGCTACAGCGCCCCAAGAAAAATAAATCACAAGGACTGAAAAGGGCAACAGAAAGAAGAGCGTACCCAATAAGTTAGCGATCGCCTGACGGCGGCGGCTCCAGCGGGCGTAGAACACATCGACGCGGACATGTTCATTTTGCTGAAGCGTATAGGCAGCTCCCAGCAGAAAAACCAAATCGAACAGATACCACTGAGTTTCGATAAGGGCATTAGAGCTGAGGTTTTGGCCGATGGCGTGACCGAGGTAACGCCCGAGCACGTTCCATACGCCGATGCCAATCATCACCAGCACCAGCCAGTAGGCAAATTTGCCGATAGCGTGGGTAAAGCGCTCGATGCTACGGGCGACTTGAAGGAGAAAGTGCACGATTTGTACCTCAAGCTTTTGACTTAACTTAAGT
>JBGTNW010000226.1:0-4193 GCA_041742865.1 Phormidesmis sp. | reverse complement strand
ACCGAAAAGTACAACGAGCTAACAAAGCTAATCAGCGTCGCTAGAGCCGATCTCAAAGAGATGTCGGAAGCGTTGGGCTTGGCTAAAGAAGGCACCGTCAAGGGCTTTACAGAAGCGTTAAGGCGGCTCAAAGACATTGATAAAGAGAGCATCTTTTACGCTGAAGCACAGTCGGAGCGTAAAAATATTGCCAACAGAATGCTGAAAATTAGCGAAGAGCTATTGGCTAACCGGCAGCTGAGCTCGGCTCAAGTCTTGCTGAACGCAATTCCTCGCGATATGGGGCTAAATCGTGAAATTGCCGATTTTCAGATTTTTGTCACCGCTTATCAGCAAGCTTGGTTGGGCAGCATAGACGGGTTAGAAAGCGCGATTAGCCGAATGAAAACGCTTGGCAAAGATCGGCCTCGCTACGCCCAAGGGCAGCGGCTAATTGCTCAGTGGGAGGGCGAACTGCGAAATCTGGCCCTGCTTTCTCAAGCGCAAGAGCGGGCTGGGCGCGGCAGCACTGTTGATTTAGGTGCAGCGATTTCGATTGCTCGCCAGATCTCGCGCGATTCGCCGCAGTGGGAAGAGGCTGCTAAGCAAATTAACAAGTGGCAAACGCGAATAGAAACCGTGGAAGATCGACCGATTTTAGAACGCGGCGATCGCCTTGCTGCGGTCGGCACGCCCGACAATCTTCGAGCCGCCATTCAAGAAGTGCGCAAAATTTCAACCGGTCGGACATTGCGCCGTGAAGCCGATGAGCGCGTCGCTGACTGGACGAGCCGAATTCAGCGATTGGAAGATCAGCCGCTGCTAGATCAAGCGCGGCAGCGGGCGAGTACGGGTGATGTGGCGGGAGCAATCGCGATCGCCAGTCGCATTGGTGAAGGCCGAGTTCTATACAGCGACGCTCGAGGCGACATTGATCGGTGGCAAGCTCAAGAAAACGGCCGCCTGCGCTTAGCGGAAGCCTTGAGTGTCGCGGCTAGAGGCGACATCGACTCATTGACTCGCGCTATTGATCTAGCGCAGCAGGTGCCGAATCAGAGCGATAGCCGTAATCGCGCCGACAGTCAAATCAATCAGTGGAGCTGGGAACTGCTCAACCAAGCCGAAGCGACATCTGGGCGGAATCTGGATCAAGCGATCGCGATCGCCGGTCGGATTCCGTCTCAAGCCGACGCCTACGAACCTGCTCAAAGTCAAATTTCAGCTTGGCAAGCTGCCCGTCGTCGTTCGACAGAAGACTCGCAAAGGCCATTGCCTTCAGCGTCAGGAGCCGACTCGAATGCTGGCACACTACCGAATACACTAGAGCTGATACCGCCGCTCTAGTGACTGACTTAACGGCTCTTCAATGTTATCCGCGTTATCTGCTGCTTTTTTAACCACCTGCTGTAGACCCCCTGGCGCAATCTGGCCGATAGGTTGGAGTTCGTATCCCTGTGCTTGAATCGCTTTTTCAATAGGCGGGCTCGGAAGATAAAGAAAATGAGTTTGGCAGCTAGGTGAAAAGGTGAATTGCTCAGGAGCGTTGAGCAAATTGAGAGTGATCGCTGGATTCAGCCAGTGGCTTAAAGAAAGCAGTCGCCCCAATTTGTCTTCACTTGATTTTCCAAAGGCAGCCTGTCTAGGCGCTTGATAGACGATTAAACAAGGAGATTCAGCTTGGTTGAGAGCGGCGGCAACGTCAATATTTTGAGCCGTTGAGCTAGGATACTTAATCGTCCAGAGCGTTGAGCGGGCGCTGACAGTATCGGAGCAAATCGCTGCGATTAGCACTAGGCTAGTGATGCTGAGCCAAACGTTACGGCGAGTCGGCGCAGTGCGGAAGCGGTGAGTAAGAAAGTAGCCAAGGGCGATCGGCAGCGTGACGAAGTAGACTAAGAGATAGCGCTCAGTTACCGCTCCTTTCAGTAAAAGTGCCAGTAGCGTTACCAAGACAGGTAACAAAACAATGCCCCACACCGAAAAAGGGGTCCGAACCCACAGCCGGTAACAGGCAGTCCCTATGAGAGATACACTAACCAGCGCCACGCTGGCTTGAGCAGGCGCTTCAAGCCAGGCGGGGTTGACTTGAAGAACGCCACCGGCCCAATCGGCATCCAAGAGCGATCGCGTGGAGAATCGCACTATCGAAAATAGACCGACTAGCAGGGTTTGCCAACTGGCCAGTGAACTGCCTACCCTATCGGCGACAGGTCCTGGGTAACGTTGCATGAGCCATAGCCAAGGCGTTAAAGCAGCGATCGCAATGCCTAAACTGCTGCCAAACCGCCATAGCAGCGCCCGATCTCGGCTTTGGCTTAGTTTCCTGTTTACGGTCATCCCTACGACATAAATGCTATGTCCTACTAGCACTAGCGCAAACAGCAGGTGAGTGTAGAGCCCGACCACTGCACTTAAGCCATAGAGACTCCAAGCCGCTCGGGTATTGCGATTCAATGCACTGAGTAACGTGTCAGCCGACAGCACCACGACCAGCGTTAGCAGGCTGTAGGGGCGAGCATCTTGCGCGTAAAGCACCAAAAATGGCGAAACCGAGGCGATCGCGGCTACTGTTAAGGCCATCAGCGAATCTCGAAAAAGCCGGTTAGTCAAGCGATAGAGCAACCCCAGCGTGATCACACTGAGCACCGCCGAAAAGCTTCGCACCGCAGCGACCGAATCACCCACTAGCTGCGCCCAAATGCGCACCAGCACAAAATACAAAGGCGTTAGCTGCGCCTCTTCTTGAGCTAATCCCAAAACACTCGCGCCTACCCCGCGATCAGGCTGAACTGACTGATGGCGCTCAATGAGCTGAGCCACGCTCAAAACCGGCTGCTCATCAAATTGGGCAACGGCCTCTTGCCAGCTATTACCCGAGATTCGTAGCGAAGTAATCGCCTCGTCGTAAGAATAAGCTTTTAGATCAAGATTAACAAAGCGAAAGCTGATGCCCAAAACTAGGCAGCCAACCAAACCAAAAATAGTTGCTGACTTTGAAATAGTCTTCATCATAAGATTGAGCAAAGATTGAGCAAAGCTGCCTTATTCTCAAACCAACGCACTGGCCGTCGAATGTGCAAATAAAAAAATATGTTGATTCAATGCCGATTCAAATGACATCACAGCTAATTATTGTTGGCTTAAATAGCTTGTAAATAAATCGTAAATAGACGGAAGTAGGTCAGTGTAATTAATTCGTAGAGGGGCTGTAGAGCTTGTGCCTCCCGCAGGGTGGAGCCTTCAGTGCCGACGATTTAACTAGATCGATTTGCAGGAGATGCTTCGTCTAATCACTACACTGAACCCGAATTGAATCAGGGCGTTTTGGCTTATGGGTTTCGGCTCATGACAGAAGCAACCTTATCTATCTCATTTCTATCGACAAATGCCTTAGGATGTTTGCGCTACTGTGTTTTTTTGCCGACAAGATGGGAGCGATCGCGTGATCAATATCAAACCGCAGAGCTTGCTGCTGACATTACTGATAGTGGGCGTTGTGGTATCGCTGTTTGCCGATCATTCAACTTGGCAAGCCAACGTAGAAGTGCTGCGCGATAGCGTCATTTTGACTTGGATAGTGAGCTTGGTTAACATCCTAGTGTTGGGCAACGGTTTAGGGCGGATGCTTGGCATTCGCCCCCGCACGCTCATCGGGCTTTTGGGCATTGTTTTTTCGCCCTTACTGCATCGAGATATCGGCCACTTAATCGCTAACACGGTGCCCTTTTTAGTCTTGGGCTGGCTGGTTTTACTACAAGGCAGTCTTCAAGGTGGCAGTGAAAACGGCGTTGCCAGCAGCAGTGGCTTTTATGCCATTACGGTGACTATTCTGCTAATTGGTGGATTTGGGACTTGGCTGTTAGGTCGAAAGGCAATTCACTTAGGCGCTAGCGGGCTGATTTTTGGCTACATAGGCTTTTTACTCGCTCAAGGCTATGTCGGGCCAACGGCGCTGACCATTGGCCTAGCGCTGATCGTCTTTACGGTCTATGGCTCTCAGCTATGGGGAATGCTACCTAGCGCCAGTGAAGAGAGAGTCTCTTGGGAAGGGCATTTATTTGGCTTTATAGGCGGCATTGTTGCCGGGATCTATCCTGAGTTTTTGACGGCGTTAGGCGCAGCAATTAATAATCTTGTCCAGTCTTAGCCATCTGGCACAGATTTTTCGCCGATTTATAGCGGCGTGCGGATGCATTCGTACGCCGCGACTCACT
>JBGTNW010000225.1:0-13398 GCA_041742865.1 Phormidesmis sp. | reverse complement strand
CTCATTATTTCTAGCGGCCTGTTCAACAATATCGCGAATAGGCTCACCGTAGTGCTCGACGGTTTTTTCGACGCGGGCTTTGTCCATCTCTAAATCCACGTTATAGGCAAGGAGGGTAGGCGCTGTACGGGGTGCGATTGTCCCTACCGTGTTCATCACAGCCCCACTGACTAAAATCACAGCTAACACCAGCGAACCGACCAATACTTTTAGTCGCCTATTCGCTTCTATCCAAGCACCCGCGCGAGCCATTATTCTTTGAAGCATGGTCTTAAATCCCTTTAAAGTCAAAATTTCCACGGTGGGTTTCACGATTCGCTTGCATCATAATGCTTTTCAACCCTGGCCCACTCTAGCGGAGGTCAGGGATTTAGCCGCTTCTCTTTTCAACTCCGGTAAATGGCATTATCTGCATTTGAAAAGTGATAGTGCGATCGCGCCGCTCAACCACCTGCCAAACAGCTCGCTGCTCAATGCCCTCAAAAGCGCGTTTAGAGAGAAGGTTCATTTTCCTTCACCACAGGCTGTAGTGCGCAAACCGAGTGGCCAAACTGAGCGCGCAAACTAAGTACGCACAGTGCAAGGCCCAAACCTGTGGGTTTTGCCCCCACCCACGCGGCCTATGGCAGCCATAGCCGAATCCCAGCGATTATGCCAAAATTATTGTTCGTTAAGTGGAATCTGTGACTGAGATGCCCATAATCCAATACTTGAATACCGACCTCGACTTGGTGTGCGACATCGATCCATCCAAACTTGCATCCGAATTTGAGGCCCGCGATTTGGTTGCGCTCGTTACGCTTGGTGACGATGGAAACTTTTATGTTTTGTGTGAGGATTACAACGGCGCGGAACCTGAATCGAACATCAGACGTCTTTTAGAGGCTGTCGATGCTCTGTCCGAGGAATCTCGGAAATTATGGACACGGTGCTCAAAACGCGAATTCAATATCGGTTATGAGTGTGGAGATGAACCATGGTCGTTCAATCAAGGAATCGCGAATGACGTTTTGCGTCGGATGGGTGAATGCAATGCATCGTTTCGAATCACGTTGTATCCCTACCGACCACCGACTTGATCAGGCGGTCAAAGATTTTTGATTTTATCCTGTAAATTAGGTCACGCTCGGGCAAGTCACCCAATCTCCCTGATGATTCATCGAATTGGATAGTGCAACCAGTACAGAAACAAGGGCCGTACCCACTTGGCCCGAAGAAATTTCTGACCGCTTGTTTTGTTGTACAGAGTCTACAAAGCGATCGCACACCGTTTTCAAGGGTTCCGAAAGTGGCACTTGAATAACTTTTGCAGACATATTTTGAGGGGTTAGCCAACCTTCGTGTTCAACAAAATCACCCCGTTGTTGAATCAGCGGACTCTCTTTGTTCATTTCATCAAAAATCAGCGTGCCTTTTCCACCCACGAGGCAAAGTCTTCTTTGTTTATCCGGATTGGCCCAGCAGAGATGAATTGTTGCCAAAAAACCGCTAGGATACTGCAATCGACACCAGACGACATCCGCTAATCCGTGCGGAGACAGAGGCGTTTTAATCTCGCTTTGTAGCCAGCTGTGGCCCTGGGCCTGTACCCGAATCGGGCTTTCGCCCAGCCAATAGTTGAAGATAGAGATATCGTGAATGGCCAAATCCCATAGGACATCGACATCGCGGCGGACAGGGCCGAGATGGGTGCGCGTCGCATAGCCGTAGCGGGGGGTGCCAATATGAGCCATCGATGCTTTGCCAGCGATCACCGCCCCGTGAAAAAGGTAGGTGTGATCAATCACGATCTGCCGCTGCTGCTGCTCAGCGAGTGCGCACAGCGCCTGCGCCCTGGCAACGTCTAAAGTCAGCGGTTTTTCAGCCAGAACGTGAAGATTGTGGTTGAGAGCGGTTTGAATGAGTTCGTAATGGGTGGCCGCAGGTGTTGCAATTGCGCAGCCAACCAACCCCTCTATCGCCATTGCCGAGCGCCAATCGCTCACGAGCGCGACTTCGCTATTAACCTCCGGGGCGATCGCTGCCAACCGATCTGCCGAAGCCTCCACCACCGCCCGCAGTCGAATCTGCGGATGCGCTAAAAAATTACGCAGTAAATGCGTGCCCCAGCGCCCCGCTCCAAACAGCACCAAATCAATTGGGGCCTGCTGCGAACTCAAATCAGGCATTAGGCGTCACTGCCGTCTGGCAAATCCTGATTGTCAATGGCTTTTTTGAGCTTTGTCAAGGCAATTTTAGCGGCTGCCTGCTCGGCCATTTTGCGCGATCGCCCCTTGCCTTCGCCCCACAACTGCTCTTTAAACCAAACCTGCGCATGAAAGCGCTCTTCATCGCCATGCACTTGGCTAATTTCTACGACCTCATAGCTGGGCAAGGCTTTGTCATAGGCTTGCGTCAGCTCTTGCAGAGCAGCTTTATAATTTTGCTTAGCCGGATCGCCTTGCAATTCATCCGTCAATCGCGCTAAGTGCCCGTCTAGCCAAGGGCGAATTAGGCTGAGATTACCCGCACTGAGGTATAAAGCCCCCATGATCGCTTCGAGGGCATCGGCTAGCCGAGAATCACTGCCCGCCTTGTCGCCTTGGGCGCTTTTGGAAAGCTGAAGGTAATCGCTGAGCCGGTAATGCTTGGCAATAGTGGCCAACACGCGATCGCTGACAATGTGCGATCGCACTGCCGACATATCCCCTAGCGCCATCGCCTCGTAGCGCTCCATCAAAAACTCAGCCGCTGCCAACCGCAGCGCTGCATCTCCCAAGAACTCTAGTTTTTCATTATTGACTTGGGCTGAGCTAGAAATATCAATCAGGGCCAGCTGCAGCAAATCAGCGTTGACGCTAGCGATCGGAATTTCCAACTGAGCCAGCAGTTTATCGAGATTTTGGCCCGGACTTTGGCCCGGATTTTGAGTGGAAGAGGTGATCGCCATGCGTGGCTTACTCATCGTCGAAACAAACATAACAGAGCTAGAAAATAATCCCGAAAAAATAAGGTAGAGCTGGACCTAAGCCGGGTTCTGTTCTCACACCGCTAGCTGACACTAACAGCATAAGGTGGTTATCTATCTAGGACGCCTGTTACCAGACGCCTCAAGCGGCGCGCTTTGTCGGAGCCGGTAAAAAGCCAACCGTCCGCTCCTATGGCCTTGCACCCAACCGGGGTTTACCTAGCCAGCACCTCTCGATGCTGCTGGTGCGCTCTTACCGCACCTTTGCACCCTTACTCGTAGAAGCCAATGGCCTCCCGTTAGCGGTATGTTTCTGTGGCACTCTCCTCACGGTCACCCGCACTGGGCGTTACCCAGCAAGTTTGGCTTTTAGGGAGCCCGGACTTTCCTCAAAGATAGTCAAAGGTAAGCCCTTAGCTATCTTCGCAACCACTGAGCCAGCTCTATACTTTCTAGTGTATTGGACAGTTGGATGCTTATCGCTTTTAAGCCACATCTTTCTTGCTGACGCCCCACAGCCAATTGCTCTCTCGATTGGGGCCAAAATTTCTTAATAGCCAGCGCAACGGTGGGAAAGCAGGCGGATCTACCTTAATTTCTAGCGTAAACGCAAACGGAATCAGCAAATTGACCATTTTGGTATCCGGCTCAGAAGCGCGCTTCATTCTTACCATCAGATCTAGGCTATAAAGCGGCTCGATATTTTTTTCTTGAGTGGTCGGATCTGTAAGCTTGGCTCCCGCTGCTCTTTGAGCAAGATCTTCTAAGGGCAGCGGTGGTTTTAGCCGATTAGTCTCTGTATCGTAGGTATAGTTTTTTTCAATATTGACTAAAAATGGTACCGTCCGGCCAGGATTTACCGTTCCAAAAATTTGAGGCTGAGACAGATCGCGAAAAACATTAGACGTGGAGCGAATCACCCGATTAGCTCGGCTAAACATTTCGATAGAGCTGCGATCCCAATCCAGATAAACCTGCGTATCGCGCGTTTTATTCTTGACATCTATCGTCAGCGCCCAAACTGGGCTTAGCTTTTGCTCCCCAATCGGCAACACCTGAATAGAAATTCTTTCCTGGCTCCACTGCTTGCTCCACTGACTCACCTCTAGCGGCGTCATCCCGTCCTTTTCTTTTTTTTCTAGCTCCTTGGGCGGTATTGGAATTGGCGGCGCTTGATCAAAAGCGAGCGAGAGAATAGAAGATTTCTTTTTCCCAAACCCTACTTTTTCGACACTGGCCTTAATCGCTCTACCGCTGGTCTGCATTGACAGCTGGCTAACCGTCTGCTCTTCTAAAAACTTTTCATCCATATTAATGATGACTTTGGCTTCTTTACGCTTCTCTAAAGCAAGCGCCATCTGATAGAGAACGTAAAACACCACCAAAAAATAAATGGTCAACAGAAGCTGAGTCATCGGTGTAAGCCAAGGCCATAATTGCCCATAGCTTACACCGAATATTGCAAAGAATGGCTGTGAGCCGCTAATGCCCAGCAGCTCATGTCAAGGTAGCCGCTAGCCAGCTGATTAAAGGAGCCAAGCCAAGCGCTGGCAAAAAGGCCGCAACATGGATTTTTCCAACCTCTAGTAAGTTTAAGCCAAGGCCCAGCAGCATGATGCCGCCCGTGCCCGTGACTAGCAAAACGCTAGGGGCAGTCGCTGGGTCAGGAATGATTTGGCCAAAGGTGCTAGCTAGCAGCGACAGTCCGCCCTGATAGATCACCAGCGGTAATACCGAAAAGCCCACGCCCACGCCGTAAGTGCCGGTTAACGCAATCGAAACCAGCCCATCCATCGTGCTTTTGATCACCAAAATGGTGCTGTCGCCCAGTAAGCCATTGTTGAGACTGCCTAAAATTGCCATCGGGCCAATGCAAAATAGCAGGCTAGAGGCTACGAAGCCTTCAGTAAAGCGGCTGCCGCCTTTGAATCGCTCTTTGAGCCAGTCGCCAGAGGCACTTAAGCGATTTTCAAGCTGCCACCATTCGCCAAGTAAGCCGCCAATGGCCAGCGCAATGAGCGCTAGAATAACGCCTTCGACGCTGCCTGATTTGGCCGAGGAAAGATTTTGCGCCATCGAGACGCCGATGAAAAGGGTGGTGAGGCCCATGGCTTGAGTGATGATGACCCGCATCTTGGGCGACAGTTGATGACGGAGCAAAAGGCCGCAGCCGGTTCCTAATAGCACTAACGCTAGGTTGATCCAAGTGCCGCTGGTTTTGGCCCAAAAAGTTAGCATTGAGAACGGTGTGATCTAGGAGTTATGGTCTAGGAGTTATGGTCTAGGAGTTTGTAAGGGAAGCTTTATGATGCTAGGAGGGAGCTATCTATTGTAATGAGTCATTTAGTTTACAGGGGAAAGTACGAGTGAACGTGGTAACGCCATTGGTAAGTTTAATCCAAGCTCAGAGCTATGAGCCTGACTCCTTGCAGCAACAGTTGGTGACGTTGCTAGCGCCGATGGGTGGCATGGGGCAGTTTGTAAAACCGGGCGATCGCGTCCTTCTCAAGCCCAACTTACTGACTAGCTCACGTCCTACCAAGGGCTGCACCACTCGCCCCGAAATCGTCTACTGCGTTGCCAAACTAGTACAGGCCGCAGGTGGCATTCCCTTTTTGGGCGACAGTCCGGCCTTTGGCAGCGCTCACGGGGTGGCCAAAGCCAATGGCTTACTGGCCTGGGCCGATAAGGCCAATGTGCCGATTGTGGAAATGCACGGCCAGCGCTATCCCATTGGCAGAGAAGGCTTCGATAACTTTTTGCTTTCTAAAGAAGCGATGGAAGCCGATGTTGTGATTAATTTGCCTAAGGTCAAATCTCACGTTCAGCTCACGATGTCACTGGGTGTAAAAAACTTATTTGGCTGCGTACCCGGCAAAATGAAGGCTTGGTGGCACATGGAGGCCGGTAAAGACGCTCAGCGCTTCGGCACCATGCTGGTTGAAACCGCGAAAGCCATTGCCCCACAGCTGACGATTATCGACGGCATTATTGGCCAAGAAGGCAGTGGACCGATTAACGGAGAACCTAGGGATTTAGGCGTATTGGGCGCTTCTAATAACGTCTTTGCTTTAGATCGCGCAATGCTCGAAATTTTGCAGGTAAATCCAGCGATTGTGCCCACTGTGGCGCAATCTCAGCGCTTAGGGCTGTGCCCGGAGCTAGCCAATATCGTCTTTCCGCTGATGCAACCTGCTGAGCTGATGCTAGCCGACTGGAAATTGCCAGCGCAAATGGTGCCGATCGATTTTGGTGCGCCCAGAGTCCTCAAGTCTACGTTCAAGCATTTGTACATCCGCTTTATCCAAGAGCCGATGGCGGCTTATGCAGCGCGTTAACGTTGGGGCTTTAAAGAGCTCTGGGCCAGAAATACTGATTGATTTCTGGCCCAGAGCTGGTGTTTAGAACGTTTTTTAGTTTCTCAGTCGAGGATTAACCTCTTTGGCCATGCCTTTAAAGGTGCCTAAGCTCGGGCCAGGGCGACGGCGGCTGCGATTGCCCAAAGGCATAAGGTGGTCAGTCGAAAAGTTTTGCGCTGCTTCGACGATATTGCCTTGAGCATCGGTTTTTTTGCCGCCAGCAGCGATCGCATTCACAATCAGCTCTTCTGGTGTCAGCCTCTGAGGCGCTTTGGCCGCTGTAGGATCCGGCTCTGCGGCAACGGGAGCCGCTCCGTTTTGGCTAGCCGTTTTTTTCGTAGCCCCTTTTTTTGCAGCCTTTTTTTTATCAGGCACGCTATCCCCGTTTTGAGCCGCTGCTTTTTCTAGCGCATCTTCAGCTTTGGCAGCGGCATCTTTAGCTTTACCTTTAGCTTTGTCCACCCCATCCGATGCTCTATCTGCGACGTCACCAGACACATCTTTAACTGCTTCGACAGCCTTAGCAGCCGGTGCTTTCACTTTCTCCACGACGTTTTCAGCGGTTTCATCGAGTTCTAGAAAGAATTTTTCCTTCCCGATCCCTAGGGTTTTACCAATTGTCTCGAATATTCCACCAATCATGGTAATTTCACCAGCTATATGTCTAAAAAGGATGACAGGCCACCGCAAAAGTCATCACGAGAGTGCCCTCACCTGCCTTATCCTAATTATTGATTTTCCTTGCTAAACAAAGCAAGACAGCGTTACGTCTGTTTACAAAAATGTCGCGCCTTGGCCTTACAAAAAATACTCACCCCAAAATGCTCACAAAAAAGGTCTAGAGGAATCACCCTCTAGACCTTTTGATTAACGCAGGATTGCGATGATTTCTAATCCGCCGCCGTAATCAGCTCACGCTGCTCTTCTACGGTGGAAGAAGTCGTCACCACGACCTTATTATCTTCTCCAATATCAACCGTAGCCGTGCTGCCGTCTTTGATGCGGCCAGAGAGAATCTCTTCAGCCAAGCTATCTTCTAGCAGTCGCATAATGGCTCGACGCAGTGGCCTCGCGCCATAGCTAGGATTGTAGCCTTCTTCTACCAGTCGGTCTTTGAACTTATCAGTGACTTCTAAGTGAATGCCTTTTTCCTCTAGGCGGACAAAGACCTCCTTGAGCAAGATCACCGAGATCTCTTTGACCTCATCTTTGGTGAGCTGGCGGAAGACGATAATTTCATCCAATCGGTTTAAGAACTCAGGACGGAAATACTGCTTAAGCTCTTCATTCACCAAAGAGCGAATGCGGTTGTATTGCGATTCGGCCTGATCGGCTTCAAGCTCGAAGCCCAGACCCCCACCGCCTTTCTCGATAACCTTAGAGCCGATGTTCGAGGTCAAAATCAGCAGCGTGTTCTTAAAGTCTACGGTGCGGCCTTTGGCATCGGTCAAACGACCATCTTCCAAAATTTGCAGCAGCATGTTGAACACATCGGGGTGCGCTTTTTCGATTTCGTCAAACAGCACAACCGTGTAAGGGCGACGCCGCACTGCTTCAGTGAGCTGACCGCCCTCGTTGTAGCCAACGTAGCCCGGTGGTGAACCAATCAGCTTGGAAACCGTGTGACGCTCCATAAATTCGGACATGTCGAGGCGAATCATCGACTCTTCTGATCCGAAGAAGTAGGAGGCGAGGGATTTCGCTAGCTCAGTTTTACCGACTCCGGTTGGGCCGGAGAAGACGAAGCTAGCAATCGGACGATTAGGGTTTTTGAGGCCGACACGGGCGCGACGAATAGCGCGTGAAATTGCTTTGACGGCTTCGTCTTGACCAATGAGGCGCTGATGGAGCACATCTTCCATGTGCAGCAGCTTTTCAGACTCGCTTTCGGTCAGCTTCTGAACCGGTACACCCGTCCAAGAAGCGACAATATGAGCGATATCCTCTTCGGTGACTTGGGGAGAGGTGTCTTTGGTTGTTTCGTCGTCTTCGGCTTTTTTGTTTTGAGCGATCGCCCGAATTTCAGACTTGATCTCCATTTCGCGATCGCGCAGTTCACCGGCTTGATCAAAGTCTTGAGAACGCACGGCGTTATCTTTGTCTTTGAGGACTTGGCGCAGCTCTTTGTCTAGCTCTTTGGCCGCAGGTGGCAGCTGAGAATTGAGCAAGCGCACCCGTGAACCGGCCTCATCGATTAGATCGATGGCCTTATCGGGCAAGAACCGATCAGCAATGTAGCGATCAGAAAGCTTAGCAGCCGCTTCGAGCGACTCATCCAAAATTTTGAGCTTGTGGTGCTGCTCGTAGCGATCGCGCAGCCCATGCAAAATCTCAATCGTCTCTTCGACGCTCGGCTCACCCACCATTACTGGCTGAAAGCGCCGCTCTAGGGCCGCGTCGCGCTCAATGTGCTTGCGATACTCATCCAGCGTGGTTGCACCAATGCATTGCAGCTCACCTCTCGCCAAGGCTGGCTTGAGAATATTCGCTGCGTCAATGGCTCCTTCTGCTGCACCCGCGCCAATTAAGGTGTGCACTTCATCAATCACCAAAATCACGTTCCCAGCGGAACGAATTTCATCCATGATTTTCTTCAGGCGCTCTTCAAATTCTCCTCGATATTTGGTGCCTGCCACGAGCAGTCCAATATCAAGCGTGACGACACGCTTGTCTTCCAGAATATCTGGGATATCGCCATTGCCGATGCGCTGGGCAAGCCCTTCCGCGATCGCAGTCTTACCTACACCTGGTTCACCGATGAGTACCGGATTGTTTTTGGTGCGGCGTCCGAGGATTTGAATTACGCGCTCAATTTCTTTTTGACGGCCAACTACCGGATCGAGCTTGCCATCTGCTGCCATCTGCGTGAGATTGGAGCCAAACTCGTCAAGCGTAGGGGTTTTGGTGCGGCCACCGCTACCGCTACTGCCAGAAACTTCAGCCGTTTCACCCAGCATCCGAATAACCTGTGTGCGCACCTTAGAAAGATCTACACCCAAGTTTTCCAGCACGCGAGCGGCGACCCCTTCGCCTTCACGAATAAGGCCAAGCAGTAAGTGCTCAGTGCCAATGTAGTTGTGGCCGAGCTGCCGCGCTTCTTCGAGCGATAGCTCAAGCACCCGCTTAGCTCTAGGGGTAAACGGAATTTCAACCGCAACGAACCCTGAACCTCGGCCAATAATTTTTTCGACTTCAATCCGAGCGTCTTTTAAGTTGACCCCCATAGACTTCAGCACTTTGGCAGCAACGCCCGTGCCTTCTCCAATCAATCCGAGCAGAATTTGTTCTGTCCCCACGAAGTTGTGCCCGAGTCGGCGGGCCTCTTCTTGGGCAAGCATGATGACCTTAATGGCCTTTTCTGTGAAGCGTTCAAACAGGACGGTATTCCATCACCTGCTGTGGGCTGGTTAGGCTGATTCTAGCACAGCAAAAAATCGTAGGACGTGGACGGTATTTACTACCCTGAGAGGAAAGGAACGATTGAGGGGTTAAAAAATATTTTTGGCTATCTGGGCTACCAGGTTGTTTTTAATGCACAAGTCGGCCTCTAAACTTAGGAAAAACAACATTAAGTTTTGATCACTCTATTGTCAGGAATACCTAACAATAGAGTGGGCTATGCGCTTATCCTAACAGTCGTCTTGAGCCCTCAATCGGCCTACAAACGGAGCTTTTAGGAACCTTTGAAGTCACCGTCGGATCAATCAACAGCTTGAAAATAGTTTGACGACTCGCTGAAAGCAGGCTGGAAGCGATCGCTGATGGCGATAAACGCGGCCTGATGGCGTTGCTTAATCTGGTCTAACGCTGCTGCTGTTTGTAAGCCGCTACGCCATAAAATTCGCGCATTTTCACCATCTGCGTAGTAGCGCTTGCGAATGCCAGCTTCTTGAAAGTCAAACTTTTGGTATAGCTTTAGGGCTGGTTGATTAGCTGCTCTGACTTCTAGGGTGGCTCTAGTCAATCCGCGATGGTAAGCATACAGCAAAAGCTCACTTAACAGAATCTGACCGAGCTTTTGACCCTGATGAGCAGGTTCAATCGCTAGGGTAGTGATGTGAGCTTCCTCGAGGATGGCCCATAAGCAGCCAGTGCCGAGGAGAGTGATCGCGCTAGTGACGCCTGATAGAGTTGGATCGCTCGCAGCTAAGCAAATAGGCGGTGAGGCCATTGAGTGGAGCGCATTTCGCCGCTCGTGCAATAGCTTAGCCGTCGGCGCGCTGACGAGGACTAATAAATCACTACAGTCGCTATCGAGTTCTCGTTGGTAGCCGGATTGTGTCCAGAGGCCGCCCAAGCAGCGCTGATCAAGTGCCAAAACAGCAGGCAGATCTGCCTCGATCATGGGCAAGCAAGCTAGAAAAGCCAAAAAAACAGCCCATGTTAATGAAATGGGCGCACGCGGTTACAGCGCTCAATTGTACACTGATAGTCTAGAGTCTATTTTTCTAACCCAGGTCTACTTTTTTTAACCTAAGTTTACTTTTCTAACTCAAGTCTAGTTTTCTAACTCACCTTAGTTCACCTTATGGTTTCCACTGTTTCAGCTAAAAGCTCATCTGCCCAGGATTCCGCTCTCAAAAACGAGCAAACAGCTGTTTCTAGCCTGAGATATTTATCTCCAGAGATAGCCGCAGAGATGTCTCCCAATCAGTACTTGTTGCCGCTGAATGCAGCGGTCAATGACCGGGATCATCTGGTTGTGGGCGGCTGTGATGTGGTGGATCTCGTCGAGCAGTTTGGCTCACCGCTTTATATATTAGACGAGCACACTCTACGAACAGCTTGCCGTCAGTACAAGCAGGCATTTGAGCAGTACTATCCGGGTGAATCGCTGATTGTGTATGCCTCGAAAGCTTGGAACTGCCTCGCAGTCTGCGCGATCGCCCGACAAGAAGGCATTGCTATTGACGTGGTTTCAGGTGGTGAGTTGCAAACGGCGATCGACGCTGGTGCCACCGGTGAAATGCTGTATTTTCATGGCAATAACAAGTCAGCAGCAGAGCTTGAACTCGGCTTAGCAGCAGATGCGCGAATTGTGGTGGATAACTGGCACGAGCTGAAATCTCTAAATCAGTTGGCATTAGCCTCTGGTAAGCGCGCCACGATTTTGCTGCGCTTGACTCCCGGCATCGAGTGCCACACGCACGAATACATTCAGACTGGCCATATTGACAGTAAGTTTGGCTTTGATCCGGATCAGCTAGAGGAGGTGTTTGCCTATCTTGCCAAAGAGGCCGCTGGACTGATGTGCATTGGTCTTCATGCCCATATTGGCTCGCAGATCTTTGAGCTTCAGCCCCATGATGATTTGGCGGCGGTGATGGCGCGCTGGTTTGAGGTTGCTAATCAGTATGGCCTACCGATTAAAGAGATTGATATTGGCGGCGGTTTAGGCATTCGCTATACCGAATCAGACGATCCGCCCAGCATTGATGAATGGGCCAAAACCGTGTGTGAAAGCTTAGCGGCAGCTTGTAAAAGGGCTAATTTGCCTTTGCCGAAGATTTTGTGTGAGCCGGGGCGATCGCTGATTGGCGCTGCTTGCGTCACGGCCTACACCGTCGGTAGCCAAAAAACGGTGCCAGGGATTCGCACCTACGTGGCGGTCGATGGCGGCATGTCCGACAATCCACGCCCCATTACCTATCAGTCGGTGTACCGAGTGCTGGCCGCTAGCCAGATGTCTGCGCCCTTGAGTGAAACGGTGACGCTAGCCGGTAAGCACTGTGAATCAGGCGATGTGGTGATTCACAATGCTAGTTTGCCGCCCTTGAGTGCGGGTGATGTCGTTGTTGTCCCGGCAACGGGCGCGTATAACTACAGCATGGCCTCTAACTACAACCGAGTGCCACGTCCGGCAGCAGTTTTAGTCGCAGGTGGCAAGGCCGATCTAATTTTGCGGCGCGAAACCTACGCCGATTTGGTGCGTCAAGATTGTTTGCCTGAAGCGCTGAGGCCATCTTAATGAAGCTGATAAGAGGATCCTCAAGCTGCTTTGAGAAAAAGGAGAAAAAGGAGAAAAAAGAGAAAAAGGAGATTCATTGATTGGGATGGACTCGTATGAGGCAAATGGCAACTGTCGATGGATAATGTGACCAATCGCTGCCACCGATAGCGGCAGCGGTAACGGTGTGAGGATAACGGTGAAACAGGTTTGACTCTTGTATCGCACCCTGCTTGATATTGTTTTAGTGTTTACGCTGGTCTATATGGTGCTGGCGATGATCCGTGATCGCCGCACCCTGTGGATGGTGCAAGGGCTGATGGTGCTCATGGCGGCAACGTTACTGAGCGAAGCAGCGGGCCTGTGGTTACTGCCTTTTGTAATGGAAAAGCTGTTGCTAGGAGCCTCGGTAGCGCTAGCGATTATGCTGGTGCCGGAGTTTCGACGGCTGTTAGAGCAGTTGGGGCGAGGCGAAGTGATGCCGCTATTTATGGCTTCAGATCATCAGCTTTCACCGGCTCATAGCGTGATTGACGAACTTGTCGAAGCAGTTAAAGGGCTGAGTCAAAACCGCACCGGAGCGCTGATGATTTTAGAAACCGACGAGCCGATTGAGGAGAGTGATTTTTCAGTGCCGGGGGTACGGCTGAACGCTGAGCTATCGCGGGAGCTATTGCAAACTATTTTTCAAACGACGACGCTGCTGCACGACGGCGCAGTGCTGATTCGGGGCCCACGGATTGTCGCGGCTGGGGTGATTTTGCCGATATCTGAAAAAGACGCTTCGCGGCAGCTCGGCACCCGGCACCGGGCCGCGATGGGGATTACCGAGCGCGTGGAAAACTGCCTCTGCGTGGTGGTTTCGGAAGAAACCGGTTCGATTTCAGTGGCGCAGAGCGGAATACTCAATCGGCCCCTAACCAGCAGTAAACTGAAAGAGTTGCTACTTGATAAGTTTTCACCTTCGGTGGATGGTGATACGGTTGCCCCGCAGCTGCGTAGCTTGGGCCGACGCCTCAGCATCAAGGGTCTAAACTTTTTAGGCTTTGTCCAGCGTAAGCTGCCTCGCCCCGCCCCCAAGGAAAAGAAATGACAGTCAACTCTAGCCTCTCTGCCGTCCCCCCGGCCTCTGCTTCGGCCCTGCC
>JBGTNW010000224.1:0-14040 GCA_041742865.1 Phormidesmis sp. | reverse complement strand
CAGATCATGAAGCTGCCGATCCCGCCAGAGATGACCGGACAGCCGATGATTCTTGAGGAAGCGGCTGAGTATAAGCCGAGTCGCTCGCCTGTGAAGGTATCTTTACAACGATGAGCCGGAGCCGCGTTGGGTATGGAGTGGGTGAGGTAAGCGACTTGGATAGGCTAAGATGTTTGCAGTATTAAGGATTGAGCTGAGTAAGGAACTGTCATGGCGATTACGATTATTAAGGTCATTTGGGCGATCTCAGCGGTAGGTGTTTGCGTACTGGTGTTACTACACAGCCCGAAAGGCGATGGTCTGGGTGCTTTGGGCGGTCAGGCACAGCTATTTACCAGCACCAAAAGCGCAGAAGAAACGCTTAACCGAGCGACTTGGCTGCTGACGATTGTATTTATGGCGCTGACGGTTGTTTTAAGCGGTGGCTGGCTAACTGGGACGGCGCAGTAGTTTGAAGTCAGCAATTTAAAACGCGCAGTTTGAAGGCAACAGTAGCGTGAGCACTCAGCAGCCAATTAAGCATCCATGACATGCAGAATCCTAATTGACTGATTGTCCTTCATTGGGTTGAGTGAAGGCTTTCCGGCTTCTGATAAGGCTTGATAGGCTTTGCCAATGATCTGCTGCTCTTCATTAGTGGGATGGCTGCGATCAGCAATTGCCCCGCCAACTTTGACATCGACGGCAACTGCTGCGGCATTCGGCAGGGCTAGCGGCTGCTCTATGAGTGCCGAGCGCAACGATTCGCCGTACTGCCTGAGCGCGGTTTTATCTATACCGGTAAGCACACACATGAACTGGGCTCCATTGGCATCGCGACTATCGCAGTAGAGCCAAGTATCGAGAGTGACACTGCGGCGAATGACAGAGGCGATCGCCACATCGAGCTGAGCATTTTGCTGAGCGGTGGTATCGACAGTACCTAAAGGCTGCTGACGGTGGGCTTCTACAATCAATAAGCCAATCGAATCAAATTCAGGGTTACCGGGCTGGAGCCGCATTTGCTTGATCAGCGCCGAGAGCGTCTGTTCCAGCATCCGCGCATCGAGCATTCCGGTATTCGCATCCGTAAGGCCCATTGAGCGCAGGAGGTTTTCGTGGCTTTGGCGCAGTCTTTCAGTGTTACGGCTTTGGCTCGAGAGTTCTTGATCGCGCGTTACCAGCTGAGATTCTAGATCGGCGGATTGGCGTTCGGTGCGTGATATTCGCCAGCCCCGCTTTAATAAGCCCGGTATCAGTACTAATAGGCCAATTAAAACGCCGATGGCCAACGTTGAGAGCAGCACAATCGCCAAGGAACCTTGGGATTGCCAAATTAAGAGATTGATCGTAACGAGGCGATTATTTTGGAGGGCAAAGGCGATCGCAAAGAAGGCAATTACGATAGCAGCGACAACAAAAAGCGGCATACAAGCGCTCCTCCTAACCGTTTCAAAGACACCTTTAGCCTAACGCGGGAGTGACAAAACTATCGCTGAAAATTGCTCAATAACGGTTTCTAGAACAAAAATTTTCTCAATCCGCTACAAAGCCACCAAAATCTCCGAAAGCAGCGCTGGTGGTATCTGTGCTAGCGCCAGATGCTGACCAGAAAGCCCGAGCTTTTGATGGTGAGCTTTTACATTGGCCACAATGGCAGCTAGTCGCTCTTGAAAAGCAGGGGCCTCAAAAGATAAGCCTTCAATCGCTCGAACATAGTTGCATAGAGACTTTTTCAGGTTGCTGGCAACTTCACTAGGGGTCGTTGCCAAGGTGGCCATCTGAGTGTGCATGTCACCGAGGCAGTGATAGACAGCGGCGCTGTCGGCAGCGCTCAGGGTGTGGGTGCTTTGGCTAATTTTAAGAACAGATTCAAAGGCGGCAACGGCATTTTTTTGATAGCGAATTTGCTGTTCTAAGCCGATAATATTGACATCTAGCTTAGATAAATCCCAGTAGGCCAGGGCTAGATTGTTGTAGGTTGTAGCGCAAGCAGAAGGATCTACTTCAACGGTGCGGTAGTTGAGGGCGTCGCGGTAGGCGGCGATCGCATAATTCAAATAAAGCGCCGGCTGATCGTGCTTGGCCAAGCTCCAGTAGGTGATGCCCAAGTTGTTTTTGACCGCTGCGTAGTCCAACGGGTGCTGCTGTGGGCTATAGCCCAAGAGGGCTTGGTTGTAAGCAGCGATCGCTTGATTTAAATTCACCGCTATTTGATCGTAATGCGATAGATACCAGTAGACCGAACCCAAGCTATTTTGCAAGATGCCATAGGCTTTAGGCGCTGTTTCAACCGATACCCACAGCAAGGCATTGAGATAGGCCGCAGCGGCTTGCTGGAGATAAATGATGGGTTCATCGTAGGTCGCCAACATGCTATAGACAGCACCCATGTTGCTGTACAGCTGCTCTGCTAAGCTAGCCAGAGATGAATTGGCATTAGCTGACGTGGGTAGGGTCTCAGCTAGGGTCATTTTTTTCAGCGCTTCTTTATAAAGCTGAATACTGTGAAGCATACAGTCGATAGACGACTGCGCCTCGACGATCTGCTGCGCTTTGAGCCAGTAAAGCGTGCCGAGATCGTTGAGGCCACTGCTCCAATCGAGATAGACACTCGCCCCGTGATAATCGCCAGATCCGACTGGCGGCGCGACTAAGCTAGAATCAGCCAGATGACTCAACCCTCTTTCATAAGACAAAATCGCGGACTCTATCAGCGCAAGATCTCTAACGCCTGATTCTATTTGATTGCGATAGTCTAAGCCTTCCGCTAAGTAGTCATCGACTGAGCTTGGGGTTTCCAGTGGGGTTTCTGGCAGGGTTTCTATAGATGCTTCGATAGCGGGCGCGATCGCCTCAAGGGAGTCCTCTGGACGCGCCGAGTGATTGTCTGAACCGCCATCTAAGTCGGCTACAGCGGTTACAGCATCAATCGCGACATTTACTTGATTCTCAAAAAGGGTGCCGTCCAAAACGGCAGCTTGAACCAGAGAAATATCGGCATCTGGTGTCGCTTCACTCTCCAGCGATTCACCATATAGTTCGCCTGGTTCGCCGCTGAAGATCAGCCTCGAATCGTCAATCGCCGTAGGTGATTTAGCAGTTGATTCAGGGCTGGACTCAGGGCTTGATTCAGTAGTTAAGTTAGTAGCTAAGTTAGTAGCTAACTCGGAGATGTTTGCCTTACCGTCATAGGCATTGACCTGTTCATCATCATCGCTACTGCCATAGCCACTTGCGTACTCGCTGCCATATTCACTGGCAAATTCAAACACTCCGCTGCGCCAAGCCCAAAACGTTGGAGATGACTGCTGAATAGTGCGTAGCCACGGCCACGGTAGCCATACCAATAAGCTAGTGTTGAGCCTTGGCAAAAGCGCTTCGACGTTTTCGAGCGATCGCAAGAAGTGATGCTGAGCGATCGCGCTCTGATGCGTCATTTGCTCTATGCCCAGAATCTGCACAGTTGGCAGCGGCTTTGGTGGCAGTATCTCCGTCGGCAGCCCTTGTGAAGACAGGATTTGGCGTACCCAACTGGCCACCTGCTGCGGCAAATCACCCTCACTAGGATCAAGAATTATTCGCGCTAAGCCGTTAGCACTTTTTACACAGCCCTCTAAAGAGTCCTTAGACTCCTCAGAGATATCGGCCTCTAGCTGATTCGCTAAGCGTTGCTGCAAACTGACATCATCGCAGACTGCAATCAGCAACTGGCGACGAAGATTGAGGCTCAAAGAGGCTTTCAGCGCCTGATAGGTCTGCTGATTGACCCCCAATATTTGACGAGATTTTGGCTGAATAGCAATCATGATTGGGGCCAGGGCAAAGGCAACAGAAAGAAAAATAGTTTAGACGGGTCAGCTCTCAGATACGGATTAGAGCCTGTCTTAAAAAGCACCTACCGCCTAACTCACCTTTTCAGAACCTCAGCTTCTAGATCAGGAATAATTTGATACCCGGCTGAAACTGCTATGCTAAAAGCCTACGTGTTGTTTTTGTATTTGATATCGATTGATGTGATTGCTTCCTCTATTTGTCAACATCAGCATCCCTTAATTCGTCAGCTAGCAGAAGGCATAGAAACGATTTGGCAACAGCACCTAGTGCTAACGCCCTACTATCTGCCTGAAGACTTGGGCTACGTAGAAGGCAAGCTCGAAGGCGAAAAGCTGGTGATTGAAAACCGCTGCTACCAAACGCCTCAGTTCCGCAAACTGCATTTAGAGCTAGCCCGCATCGGCAAAAATTTAGATATTTTGCACTGTGTGATGTTTCCGAGACCTGAATACGGACTGCCCATTTTTGGCTGCGATATTGTCAGCGGCAGAGGTCAAGTCAGTGCGGCGATTGTCGATTTGTCACCGATGACGGCCACGGGCCAGCTCAATGACGCTTACACCACGGCGTTGAGTGCCCTTGAGCGGCCTCCCTACGCCCAGCCTCGCAATTTGCCTGATTGGGGTCAAAAGATATTTTCAGACTTTTGCTGCTTTGCAAAGCCGACAACGCCCGCTGAAGAGCAGCAGTTTTTAAACCAAACACAGGCTTATTTGAGCGTGCATACTCAGCAGGCTGTGGCCCAAGGTCCTGAGCCTGAGCGGCTAGAAGAATTTACCAGCCGTCAGCGCTATTACTGCCGTCAGCAGCAACAAAACGACAAGACTCGCCGCGTGCTTGAAAAAGCGTTTGGCTTGCAGTGGACTGAGCGCTATATGACAAGCGTTTTATTTGATCTGCCGACTGGGTAAGCTGCTTTTTAGGGTCCTGCGCTAGCCTTTCTGGCTCTATGAGATACTTGTAGCCAACTATTTTGATGATTTTCACCTTGTTTGTATCCCGGCTGCGATTATGATTACCCTTCCATCCCCTTCTCCCGAGCGATCTACCTTTACCGGCTTTCAGCCCCATAACCCTTACAAGTTAGATTCTGCCGGTAAATTAGCAGGTCAGCTGATTGTAATTTCAGGGCCGAGTGGGGTGGGTAAGGGCACGCTGTTAAAGTGTCTATTAAAGCGTCACCCGACAATTCAGGTTTCGATTTCAGCGACAACACGCCAGCCGCGTCCGGGGGAGTTAAATGGCCAGCATTATTATTTTGTCAGCAGGGCCCAGTTTGAGGCGTTAGTGGCTCAAGGTGAGTTGCTAGAGTGGGCTGAGTTTGCGGGCAATTGTTACGGCACGCCCAAAGCCCCGATTGTAGAGATGCTGGCACAGGGTCAGCCAGTGATTTTAGAAATTGAGCTGATCGGAGCGCGGCAGGTGCGCCAGAGCTTTCCAAATGCCAAGCAAATTTTTGTACTGCCGCCTAGCGTTGAAGCCTTGGAGTCGCGAATTCGAGATCGCGGTCAAGATGATGAAGTAGCCATTGCTAAACGCCTACAGCGAGCGAGAGCAGAACTCGCTGCCGCAGATGAATTTGACTTGAAAATTGTGAATGACGACTTAGAAATCGCGATCGCCGATCTAGAAAAAGCCATTTTTTCGCACTCAGAGCGCTAGTGTAGTGTGAGCGCCCGTGCTACTGAAAATGATGAATCATGGCTTTGCAACCTGAGTGGCTGACTCGATTACTCGCGATCGCACCCAACCCTTACAAACCACCCTCACAGCGACCGATTCAGTTAGCGGCTTTGGCGCTAATTGGGTTGAGCGCCTGCACAGCCCGCACCGAAAGCCTGACTCAACCCCAACCGCAAAGCAGCACTGAGATTAAAACAGAGCGCCCGGCTGATGCGACTTTAGATACGCCCCCGGCAGAAAGCGCCGTTACACCCAACAACCCAGATAATCCAGACGCCGCCAGCGCGCCAGGAATTGATATTGCCAATTGCCAAGCCCCTTCTACTCAGACGGCTATGAACCTGTGCGCTCAGGTTGCCTACACCGAAGCTGACACCAACCTCAATCGGGTGTATCAGTCCGTCAAGGCAGCGCAAACTGATAGCGGTCAGCGAGCTCTCGGCACGGCTGAGGTAGCTTGGATAAGCTTTCGCGACCTCGACTGTGCGTTTGAGCGCGATCAGTATGAGGGCGGATCGATTGCCCCAATGGTTTATAGCAACTGTCTAGCTGAGCGCACCCGGGCTCGCACTGCCGAATTACAGCGCCCTGAGCTACCACAGATCAGCTATCAAGCGGCTGATGCCCAGCTCAATCGGGATTATCAAGCGCTTATGAGCCCATTAACCGAGGAGCGCACGGAGGCTTTGATAAAGGCGCAAATGGCTTGGTTGGAATACCGCGATCGCAATTGCGACTTTGAAGTGCTCTATAGCCCGATTGTGATTGAAAAAACGCAGTGCCTAGCCCGGATGAGTACAGTGCGCATCGCACAGCTTCAAACGGCCCTTGATCAAAATAGTTTGTAGTATGTGATCTGCAAGCTGATTGATTTAGTTTTATGAATTTAGTTCTATAGTTTAGAAATAGTTTTGAAACGGCTTTGAAACCGCATTGCCGTTGCATCGTGCTATTGCGAACGGACGATAGCAGACAGACTGTTTATTTTGCCCTTATTACCCACTTTCATACATGACGATAGAGCCCCTGACGCCCGAAAAAATCCGACTTCAGGAGCACACCTTGAAGCAGGCAAATTGGAAAAAGTGGGGGCCTTACCTAAGCGAACGGCAGTGGGGCACGGTGCGCGAAGACTACAGCCCGGAAGGCAACGCTTGGGATTACTTTCCCCATGATCACGCCCGTTCCAAAGCCTATCGCTGGGGTGAAGACGGCATTTTGGGTATCTGCGATGAGCAGCAGCGGCTGTGCTTTGCACTCTCGATGTGGAATACGCGCGATCCGATTATTAAGGAGCGCTTTTTTGGCCTGACGGGCAATGAAGGCAATCACGGTGAAGATGTTAAGGAATATTATTTTTACTTAGATAGTACGCCGACGCATTCTTATATGAAGGCGCTGTATAAGTATCCTCAGGCTGAGTATCCGTATGAGCGGCTAGTGAGTGAGAACCAACAGCGCGATCGCCAAGCGCCGGAATTTGAGCTGATGGATACGGGGATTTTTGAGGGCGATCGCTATTTCGATGTGCAGGTAGAATACGCCAAAGCCGGGACTGACGACTTATTGATTGAAATTACAATCACCAATCGCGGGCCAGAGACGGCTGATCTACACCTATTGCCGACCCTATGGTTTCGCAACACCTGGGCTTGGGATTTGCCTAGCCTCAAGCCTAATCTCAAAGCGCATTCTATCAACACCGATGTCTCTATCATTGAAAGCCACCATCCCGAATTAGCGCAAGCATGGCTGTATTGCCAAACGCCGCAGACGGATAATCCACTACTATTTACTGAAAACGACACGAATAAAGAACGACTCTTTGAAGTCAAAAATTCGTCTCCCTATGTCAAGGATGCCTTTCATCGCTACCTAGTAGAAGGGGAGAAAACGGCTGTCAACCCTCAGCAAATTGGCACCAAATCAGCCATCCACTATCACTTAACGCTGGCTCCTGGAGAAACGCAACAAGTTAAGCTGCGCTTAGCCAATCAGCTTGATTTGAGCGATCCACTTGGCAGTGAGTTTGATGAGATACTCACGCTGCGGCAGCAAGAATCTGACAAGTTTTATCACGCGCTATCGCCTTTTATTCAAGATGAAGACTTGAGCAACGTGCAGCGTCAAGCCTTTGCGGGCATGATGTGGACCAAGCAATATTATCTTTACGATGTCAGTACTTGGCTGAAGGGCGATCGCAGCACGATTAAGCCACCCGTTGAGCGCAAGCGGGGCCGCAACTACCACTGGCATCACCTCGACAGTCAAGACATTCTCTCGATGCCGGACACATGGGAGTATCCGTGGTTTGCGGCCTGGGATACGGCCTTTCACTGTTTGCCGTTGGCACTGATTGATCCAGAATTTGCCAAGCAGCAGCTCGATGTGATGACCCGCGAATGGTACATGCACCCGAACGGTCAGCTGCCTGCCTACGAATGGGCCTTTAGCGATGTGAATCCGCCAGTACATGCTTGGGCGACTTGGCGGGTGTACAAAATTGAGAAAAAAATGACGGGGAAGTGCGATCGCCTATTTCTCGAACGGCTGTTTCAAAAGCTGCTTTTAAACTTCACTTGGTGGGTAAATCGCAAAGATACCGAAGGCAACAATGTTTTTGAAGGCGGCTTTTTGGGCCTAGATAATATCGGCGTATTTGACCGCAGTAAGCCCTTGCCCACGGGCGGCCGCTTAGAGCAAGCCGATGGTACGAGTTGGATGGCGATGTACTGCCTAGATATGCTGGCGATTTCTCTAGAACTGGCTTTAGAGAATCCTGTGTATGAAGATATGGCGACCAAATTCTTCGAGCACTTTATCTACATTTCCGAAGCCATGAACGCGTCAGATGAGCACGCCACTCAGCTGTGGGATGAAGACGACGGCTTCTTTTACGACGTGCTGCACCTGCCGGATATGACCCGGTTTCCGATCAAAGTTCGCTCTTTGGTGGGGCTAATGCCACTGTATGCCACCACTACACTCGATCCAGAGTTAATGGAGCGCTTGCCTGGATTTAGAGAACGATTGGAGTGGTTTGAGGCTAACCGCCCGCTGCTATCGCGCAACATTATTACTGCCGATAAAAAGATCGCAGATGGCAGGCTACAAAAAGTTCGCCTGCTCTCGGTAGTCAAGCCCGATAAGCTCAGGCGCATTTTAGCTAAAATGCTGAAGCCCAATGAGTTTCTGGGGCCAACGGGCATTCGCGCTTTATCTCGATTTCATGCGGACAATCCTTACACCTTTGATGTCAATGGCAAAATCTACCGGGTAGATTACGAACCCGCAGAATCGAGCTTAGGACTCTTTGGCGGCAACTCTAACTGGCGAGGCCCGGTGTGGTTCCCGACCAACTATTTGTTAATTGAATCATTGCAGCGCTATCATCACTTTTTTGGAGATGACTTTCAAATTGAGTGCCCTTATGGATCAGGCGATGTCATGAATCTGTGGGATGTAGCTACAAAGTTAGAGCAGCGAATGATCGGGACTTTCTTAAAAGGAGAGAATGGCGATCGCCCGGTCTACGGCAGTAACCCAACCTTTCAAAAAGATCCGCACTGGCGAGATTACATTCTCTTTTATGAATACTTCAACGGCGACACGGGCGAAGGGCTCGGCGCGAGCCACCAAACCGGCTGGACAGGACTAGTCGCAAAACTCATCCACCAGTGCTGCGAATATGGCCCCAAAGAAGGCTTGGAACCATAAGTTACAACAAACGTCCCCCTTGAAACCCATTAGGAGAGATTACCGCACAGGTACCGACATTCGGCGTCTTCTACCGGTGGGTAGGGTTTTTGCGACTCAGCAAAGATGAGTTGTTTTGACATGATGTATATATCCAATTTCGGAGATACATTCATGATTGTTCGTCATTACTGGCAGCCGTTTCAAGAGATTAATACGGTTAAAAAACAGCTCGATCAGCTATTTGATGATTTCGCTGGCGTTGAGAGTGCGCCCAGCGCGTGGACACCGGCTGTGACCTTGTTGGAGCGCAAAGATGCGCTGTTATTACAAGTGCAGCTACCGGGAGTGAGTGCAGACAATATCGATATTCAGGCAAGCCGTGAAGTAGTGGCAATTTCGGGCGATCGCTCACCTCTAGCCCTAGCTGAGGGTGAGAACCTCCGCCGCAACGAGTTCCGCTATGGGCCTTTCCGCCGAGTGGTTTCTCTACCGGTTGCCATCAATCCGCAAGCTGTGAGCGCTACTTACGAAGCGGGCATTTTGCTGCTGACGTTGCCTAAAGCGGAAGATGAGCGCAACAAGGTTGTGAAAGTGATGGTTGCAGGCACTCAGCAACCTGTTCTTACGAACGCGACTCCATCTGTTGATGCTAATTCAGCAGATGCAGTAGATGCAGAAACAACTGCTGATGCGTGGGAAACTGCCTAGCGCCGAGTAACAGCGCTGTTATGCCGCTAGGCTAACAGATCAAATGTCATGTCTAAGACGGTTGATGATTAATTGAGGATCATCAGCCAACTGAGAATCAATTGAAGACAACGAGTTTTTAGGTACATGGGGCGGGTGATCGGTTGTGATCGCGCGCCTTTTTTTGTGATGTAACGCAACATTGCAAAGCCAAGTGCCCTGTGAGAATCTTTTATCCTGGTAAAAATAACGTTCAGTCAGCGAAATAGGAATTTTACGATGGAGAGTATCGATTCGTCCGTGGCACGCGGTGCAACTCAATGTAAGCCGCAAATTGGCGTAGCGACAATGCTACGGCTAGGGGCCTTTAACATGGGGCTCGGGATTATGTCACTGCTGACGCTGGGCGTACTCAATCGCGTCATGATCGATGAATTGCGCGTGCCTGCGCTTGCCGCTGCCGGGGTGATTGCGGTGCATCAATTTATGGCTCCAGCGCGGATTTGGTTTGGCCAAATGTCGGATACAAAACCGCTGTTGGGTCATCATCGCAGTGGCTACATATGGCTGGGCATTGTCGGTATGTGGCTGACAGCGTTTGTGGCCGTGCAGGTAATGTGGCAGCTCGGTGAGCAGATTGCTGAGTCAGGCTGGGGAATTGGCACTTATCCTTGGGTGGGCTTGCTAGCAGTGGTATTTGCGTTTTATGGGCTAGCGCTGTCTTCCGCTTCGACGCCATTTACAGCGTTACTGGTCGATGTTTCGGATGACAAAACCAAAAACAAAATTGTCGGGATTGGCTGGTCAATGCTGATGCTGGGGATTATAGCCGGTGTGGTGATTATTCAAACTGTGCTGGGGCCACTAGAAGGGGCGACTTCGGTAGCAGATCTACGAGAGCCGATTGATCGACTGTTTATCGTGGCTCCGGCGATTGTGTGCGCGATCTCGGTAGTCAGTACGCTGGGTATAGAGAAACGGTATTCTCGTCTAGAGCAGCGATCAATGTCGAGTGATCGCGAAGATAGCGTCACGCTAAAGCAGGCCATCAAAGTACTCACGGCAAGCCGTCAAACCGGCGTATTTTTCTGTTTTTTGCTGGTACTGAGCCTGAGCATTTTTGCTCAAGATACGGTGCTAGAACCTTACGGTGGCCAAATCTTTAAAATGACGATTGATCAAACAACTGCCCTTAACGGCTTCTTTGGCGGCGGCACACTGCTGGGCATTATGGTCACCAGCGGTGTGCTGGTGCCGCTATTGGGCAAAAAACGCACGGTGAAAGTGGGCTGCTTAGCGGCCTCGGGGTGCTTGCTGCTGTTGGCTGCTGCGGGCACTACTGGCAATCCGGTGACGCTGCAAGTAGCGGTAGGTTTATTTGGCCTAGCTGCCGGACTATTAACGACCGGCTCGATTTTGCTGATGCTCGATTTAACCGCTGTGGCCACAGCAGGCACGTTTATTGGTGCTTGGGGGCTGGCCCAGGCGATGGCCCGAGGCGGCGCTTCGGTGCTAGGTGGCGGACTGTTGTCTTTTGGTAAAAATCTAACCGGAGCAGCAGCCGCGATTGAGCCAACCGCTGAGCAATTGCTCCCGGCTTATGCGCTGGTATTTGTAACACAGGCGGTAGGAATGCTGGTGGCCATTGCCTTAGTGAGCCGCGTCGATATTGAGGAGTTTCAGATGGATGCAAAACGGGCGATCGCAGCAGCGCTAGAAAACGATCTAGATTAACTAAACAACTCAGCTAACTGGTATGTTTGACAGCGTTTGTAAATTCTTAATCGAAACCTTTCCAGCCGACTTTGCCACCTGGCTCTTAGGCAAACCAGCTGTGCTCAAAGCCTTGAGTCCTTCAGAGCTTTCGCTGGAGCCGATCAGAGCGGATGCGCTGATTTTGCTTCAAGCTGACGACCTCATTCTCCACATAGAATTTCAGACTCGGCCAGATCCAGCCATGCCCTTTAGAATGCTCGATTACCGTGTGCGCGTTCATCGTCGATTTCCGCACCGAAGAATGCGGCAAGTTGTCATTTACCTTAAGCCTACCCAATCTGATCGGGTACATCAAACCACCTTTACTTTAGAAAACACACAGCACCAGTTTGAGGTCATTCGACTGTGGGAGCAGCCGCTAAGTGATTTTGTAAAAGCTCCCGGTCTACTGCCTTTTGCCGTGCTCAGTCAAAACGATGATCCGGCAACGGCCTTACGGGAAATAGCGACGTTAATCCAGGCAATACCCACCCGAAGCGTTCAGAGCAACCTAACAGCAACCACGGCCATTCTATCGGCGCTAGTATTAGATACATCCATCATTCAACAGATTTTAAGGAGCGATCTGATGCAAGAATCAGCTATCTATCAAGAGATCAAGCAAGAAGGCATCCGAGAAGGCATCCGAGAAGGCATCCGAGAAGGCATCCGAGAAGGCATCCGAGAAGGCATCCGAGAAGGCATCCGAGAAGGCATTCAAAGAGGGGAACGAGCCCTGATATTAAAACTGTTACGTCGTAAGGTCGGCGATCTACCCGCAACTGCGCAGCAGCAAATCGATCAGCTATCGCCGGATCGATTAGAGGCGCTAGGCGATGCGGTACTGGATTTTTCCACCGCTGAGGATCTCGCTAATTGGCTGCAAGCGCATGTCTGATTCTCAGGATGAGTTGACTAACTTTTGGGTTGAGGTAACGAGCTTTACTCAGCAGGCAACTACTGAGGTTGGAGCGCAGCTATTACAAGCTTTTGGCAGCGCGACGGCTGAGCAAAAAGCGGATGGAAGTCTGGTGACTCAGTACGATCAATGGGCCGATGCAGACCTGTGCGATCGCATTACCCAAGCCTTTCCCACCCACGGCATTTTAAGTGAAGAAGCCGAACACACTTTCCCCAGTACTGACTGGTGCTGGGTCATTGATCCGATCGATGGCACCACCAACTTCACTCGAGGTGTGCCTTTGTGGGGTATTTCTTTGGGCCTGCTCTATCAAGGAACGCCCGTATTTGGCCATGTCTACATTCCCACCATTGCCCAACATTTTCACGGTTTTTGGCCCGGTGAATCAGGCTTGACCATGCCCACAGGCGCGTTCGTTAACGTCAAAGCAATTCACCCTGCTACCGATTCGCCATCCGGCTCCCATTTTTTCAGCCTTTGTGCGCGTAGCCTCAAGGTATTGCAGCAGCCGTTCCCCTGTAAAATTCGGATGCTGGGCGTCGCCACGTACAATCTACTCACAGTCGCTTCGGGAGTAAGCTTAGGAGCGGTTGAAGCAACGCCTAAAGTCTGGGATATTGCCGCCGTGTGGGCGATTACTCAAGCAGCGGGCGCTAGCTGGATATCGCTAGATGGCGCTGATCCTTTTCCGTTAGTGAGTGGCAAAAACTACAGCGCTCAGCCTTTTCCGACGCTCGTGACGCGCCCTGATTTGGTGGCGACGTTTGAACCGTTGGTAAAAGTGATTTTATAGATTTTTTTGGAGCGGTATGACTTTTTTGCGTCTCATCGATCAAGCGCCTCATCAAACCCTCGAGATTGACGGCAGCCAAAGCGGGTCATTTACCGGGGAAATCACAGTCCCTGGTGACAAGTCAATTTCTCATCGAGCTCTGATGCTGGGGGCGATCGCGCAAGGTACCACCCGCATCCAAGGGCTGCTGCTAGGTGAAGATCCGCGCAGCACGGCAGCTTGCTTCAGCGCCATGGGAGCCAAAATTTCAGGGCTAGAAACTGCCGGAGCCGATGGCTGGATCACGGTAGAAGGCACTGGCGGCAACCTGCAAGAACCAGACGACGTTCTAAACACTGGCAACTCGGGCACTACGTTACGGCTGATGCTGGGCTTGCTAGCCTCTCAGCAGCATAAATTTTTCGCCATCACAGGTGACGCCTCGATTCGTCACCGCCCCATGAAGCGGGTAATCGCCCCTTTGAGCAAAATGGGCGCAATCATTGCTGGAAAAGCGGGTAACACCCTCGCGCCACTGGCGGTGCAAGGTCAAAAACTCAAGCCTTTTCACTATCATTCACCCATCGCATCAGCGCAGGTGAAATCTTGCCTGCTGCTAGCTGGTCTTTCGATTCAGGGCGATACAACCGTCACCGAACCGAGCCTTTCTCGCGATCACAGCGAACGGATGCTACAAGCTTTCGGC
>JBGTNW010000223.1:0-11724 GCA_041742865.1 Phormidesmis sp. | reverse complement strand
GCCAATTTGGGTATGGAAGTGATGCACGAGCGCAATGCTCACAACTTCCCGCTTGATTTGGCTGCGGGTGAAGCGGCTCCGGTTGCTTTGAGCGCACCTTCTATCAACGCCTAGTTCTTCTGGGTTTAGAGACTTAGGTCTAGAGACTTAGATTGAGTAACTGCGGTGAATCCTTGGGCTAGACGCCTAGCGTTCTGACCCAAATTCATAAAAAAAGCGCTTTCCTTCGGGGAAGCGCTTTTTTTATGGAAATATTTCGCTCATCATGACGGTTCTATAGTTGCTTCTGGCAAAATGAGCATGGCATCGCCGAAGGAATAAAAGCGGTATTGTTGCGCTTTGGCTTCTTCATATAGCGACATCAGCCGCTGACGACCGATCAAAGCGCTGACCATCATGAGTAAGCTAGACCCAGGCAAATGAAAGTTGGTAATTAAACCATCAATCACCTGCCACTGATAGCCGGGATAGAT
Organism: Phormidesmis sp.; assembly: GCA_041742865.1. Taxonomy (GTDB): domain Bacteria; phylum Cyanobacteriota; class Cyanobacteriia; order Phormidesmidales; family Phormidesmidaceae; genus Phormidesmis. The sequence goes on along the minus strand of JBGTNW010000223.1, from coordinate 11,251 downwards.
AAAGAGTTCGGTTTTGCCTTGATAGGGTTGTAGTTCGCCGCAGATAGCTGCGCTGCCTTCTAGAGCGCGTGTAGAGGTGGTGCCGACAGCAATCACTCGACCGCCGTTAGCTTTGGTTTGCTTAATTTTTTCGACGGTAGCAGCCGGTACTTCGATGCGCTCTTGGTGCATTTGGTGCGATTCAATATCACTAGCTTCTACTGGGCGAAAAGTGCCAATGCCTACATGTAGCGTGATTTCGGCCGTGCTGATACCTTGACTGGCGAGTTGGCTTAAAAGACGTTCGGTGAAGTGAAGTCCAGCAGTAGGGGCCGCGATCGCTCCTTGGCGCTCAGCAAAGATAGTCTGGTACTGCTCAGGCAAAGATTCAGAATTAGTAATGTAAGGCGGCAGCGGCACTTGACCAAGCTGATAAATGAGATCCTCAACGGTAGGGGAGGTAGGCTCAAAACCGGTCTCTAGTTTGCTATTTTTATGGCTGTGCGCATCGCCATGCACAATAAAGCGCAAAATTCGCCCTTTGCTCTGCTCATCACGCGCTTCAACTAAAGCGGTCATTACCGGATTTTTGGGGGGGCCGAAGGTAATTTGGCTACCGGGCTGAAGCCGCCGACCGGGTTTGACTAAAGCCAGCCAGCGATCATCCGCAAGGGGTTCTATCAGTAAAACTTCGACGTTAGCACCGCTAGGTTTTTGGCCTATTAGTCTCGCCGGAATCACTCGCGTATTATTAATGACTAAAAGATCCCCGGGGAGAAGCAGATCGGCTAAATCTCTAAAATGACGATGCTGATGCGTCATCTGACTATCGACAACAAGCAGTTTGGCGCTATCTCTCGGTGTCAGTGGTGTTTGGGCAATAAAAGCTGCGGGTAAATCATAGTGGTAAGCCGCGAGCTGGAAGTCACTAGGGGACAAATCAGACTTCATGGTAGAAGGTAGGTGGGCTAGAAGGTAGATGGGCTAGAAGGTCGGTGGCGATCTCTCAGTCAATCATTTAATCCGTTATTTAACTTTAAAGGTGAAGATTCTGAGGAACACTGCGCCATAATAAAGCTAGAGATTTTAGAAAATTTGATATCAGACTAATTAGTCAGACTAATCAGGAGCCTAAGTTCAAGCTCAGAAACAACTAGCAGACAACCAGCAAGTTAGCCGACGGCAAAGGTTGGGGATGCTGAAGCGAAGCTTTTGTTAAAATCGGCACTTTTTGCCTTTATTGCATTCAGTATTTGTTTTTTTGCCCTGACATAGCATGACATAGCAACTGTGCTAGTGCGTCGTTCAATCAAAATTATTAGACTGTAGCACCCACCCACTTTAGACGATGGAATACATCTACTACCTGACGAATGCGAGTCTGACCTTACGGGTTGTCGAACGATTGTTATGTGCCACCCAACTGTCCCTAGAATTTACAACGGTCATTCATCAGCTCAATGGCTGGATTGTTAAGGTGAAGCTGCATGAAAGCGTCAGCCAGTCAGCTCAGATGAATTTTCTAGCCTTCTTGAACGAAGTGGGTACTGCCTACGAGCCTGGAATTCAGGTCAGGATGGCGCTATGGGGCTTAGAAATGGGTCAATCGGCAGTAGATGTAATGCGGCGCTATCAAATTGCAGTGGTTTCTCATGGCAAGCCTGATCGCCGTGAGATTGAAGAATTTCGTGAGCAGTTTGTCACAGGACTAGGCTATTGCCCTGAAACGCTGGCATAGCGTTTTTCTAAAGGCTTTAGAAAGCATCTTGAATATAGCTTTGCAAGCTGAGATAGCGCTGGCTGTGGGGCACTTGTAAGCTGAGACGATCAGCCGGTGGATGAGCCTGACAGCAAACTAAGGCAATATCAAACCGGCAGGGCAGTTCAGACAGGTGAGGATGGCGCACTAAAAAGTAGCGGGCCGTGGTGCGCAGCTTTTTTTGTTTAGCGCGGGTAACTGACAGCAGCCCGTCCGCATCCCAATTCCCTTGACTACGAGTTTTAACTTCAACAAAAGCCAGCATTTTACATCTGAGCTGGCCTTGGCCACTATAGCCCTGAGCAATCAGATCAATTTCACCAAAGCGGCTGTGCCAGCGGCGCTCGAGCACAACACAGTTTTTTTTCAGCAGCCATTGACTGACCAACTGTTCACCGTATTTGCCTAAATCTTGGGCCATCTCCGGGGCTGCATCTTGAGCCAAATTTTGAGCCAAATCTTGAGCCAAATCTTGAGAATGAGGGGTTGCCATGACAGAAGTTGCGCTTAAGAGTGCAATTTAGACTGCCCCTATGCCTTCACCCAAGGGACGCTAGCTAGATCGGCAAAATCGACGCTGCGTTCTTTTTCGAGTTGGGCAATACGGTTTTTTTCGGCAATAATTTTCTTCTGATACTGGCTGTGCTGCTCGGGAGAGCTCGAAAAATCGCTGTCTGACCAAAGATTTAGCAGGAGACGATAGCGTTTTTCGCACATGTTTTTTTCAAGGCCGGCGATCGCTGCGCGGATGACCAACGGTTCTCTGAGCACATCTAAACGGGTTTTTTCTTCGAGGTACAGCAGATGATGCACCTGAGAGAGCGGGCCGGTGGACTCGGCAGAAAAATTGCGCAAAGTTTCAAGCAGCGTGGGCTGGGGTAATTGCGAATCAGCTTGCTGCTCAGCTTGTTGCTCAATTGCACCGATTTCAGTGAGCGTCCGCCAAAGTGCCCGGTGGTGAGTAAAATTGAAGCCCAGATCTCGAGTTTCCAGCCCTTCAATAATGGCCAGTCGATGCTCAGGGCTGTGAATGAAAATGCGTAGCAGGGCGGCTTCGGCTTCTTCTAGAAAGCTGCGGTTAAGAATTTGGACATCGTGGGGTTTGCTGCCTGCCGATTTGTTGCCTGATGGGTTGCCGGGACTGCGGCGCTTACGGCGCACCTGGGCGAGGAGATTTTCGGCCAGTAAGGGAACAATGCGACCATCCCCTTGGCTGAAAATTTCTGAGCAATAGCGGATGTAGTGGGTGCGAGTGTCGGCGTTGGCAATATCGCTAAGTAGCGTCACGACCGCTTGAGAAGCTTGCTGAAACTGGTCGGCCTGCTTGAGATCGAGATCGCTCAAAAGCTGATTGATTTGCCAGTCCAGCCACAGCGGCGCACTATTAGCCAGATCTAGGTAGTCTGTGGCGGTATGAAGGCGCAGATAGTCGTCGGCATCTTTGCCGTCAGGAATCGTGAGAATGCGCAGCTGAACATCGCCGCGATAAGCCATATCAGAAACTTCTCCAATGCCGCGTTCGGCGGCTTTGACTCCAGCGGCATCGGCATCAAAGTTGAAAATAATCTGTTTGGATTCGGTGTAGCGCAAAAGCTGTTTGACTTGGCTAGCGTTAAGCGCGGTGCCCAAAGCGGCGACACAGCACGTAATTCCGGCGGCGTGCAAAGCAATGACATCGAAGTAGCCTTCGACAACAATGGCGCGATCTTGCTGAGCGATCGCCGCTTTCGCTTTATCGAGTCCATATAGGGTTTTGCCCTTATCAAATAGCTCAGTTTCAGGCGAGTTGAGGTATTTGGGCTGAGTCTCGGATTCTAGGGTACGACCGCCAAAGCCAATCAGCCGGTTTTGGGCGTCATGGATGGGGATCATCAGACGATCGCGAAATCGGTCGTAATAGCCGCTGCCTTCTTTACGCGGCACAATCAATCCCGCCTGCTCGACTAGCTGAACTGGGTAATGCTTTTGCTCTACCAAATAGCCGTAAAGCGTCTGCCAGCCCTGCGGCGCGTAGCCTAACATGAAATGCTTAATAGTTTCACCCGAGAGCTGGCGCTGCTCTTGCAAATACTTTAGGGCCTGCTGACCATCAGGCTGATACAGCGCGTGCTCATAAAACTTAGCCGTGACTGCGACGATTTCATAAAGCTGCTCACGCAGCGTTAGCTTTCGCTGAAGCTCCTGCTGCTGAGCGGGTTCGCTGGTTTTGACCGGTACCTGATAGCGATGGGCCAGATCCATTACGACGTCAGCAAAAGAGCGCTGATTCAGCTCCATCAAAAATTTAAAGGCATTGCCCCCGGCTCCACAGCTAAAACAGTAATAAAACTGCTTAGTGGGGCTAACGCTAAAACTAGGTGACTTATCATCGTGAAAAGGGCACAGGCCGACAAAATCCTTGCCCTGCTTTTTGAGCACGACCTGTTCGGAGATGATATCGACAATATCAGCCCGCTGACGAACGTCATCAATCGTGTCGGGATGAATGCGAGGACTGCTCATAGCAAGGTCTGAAGGCGGCTAACACCAGAGATTAAGCATTCAATATTCAAACATTCATATTGAGTGCCAATATCAAATAATTGTAGAGCGTGTTGATAGTTTCGCTGAATGAATCTGACTCAAATAAGTGCCCTAAATCTGGCGCAACTTGCCGAGCCAATGCCCCAAGAAACGCCACATTTAGGATCTCGCTCTATCAAATCTCGGCCCCTTGTGTCAGACCTTACTCATCCGGGTCGTTGTCGTCATCAATGCGACCCGGCAGCGAGAGCATGGTCTCTTCAACGGCGCGCGCCGCTGCTAAAATATCGCGCTCTGCTCCGCCCAGATAAAGCCTTCCAAAGCTGCCGACTGCCGAGATCTGCAAAATGTTGATAAAGGCTGACTTTTCAGCTTCATTTGCGGCAAAAGCAGCATAGGCAGCGGGCTGACATTCCATCACATACAGCGTTTGACCTGCGGTTATCATCTGGCCTCGGCGGGTGCGGTTAATCAGCTGTACATGGTGCGGATCGAGGTTGCGAATCACTTGGCTAGACATCAATTCAGGCTTGAGTGAATCGCTGCGGCGCATTCCCAGGTAGTCTAAAATGGCGCGGCCTGCGGCCTTAACTTCACCCTGGCTACCGTGAATTTCAAGCACTCCGTACAGTCGCTCAACAACCTGCACACCGGGACGCACAACGGCCGATTTAAGCGCTACATCCGTAATGCGGTTGATCTCAATGCCGGGAGAGACTTCAATCCAGAGTGAGGCATCGCCAGGAAGTGGTAGGAACCCAATGGAAACAGTGCCAATGTAAGCCGCGTTCTGAGCCTGGAGATTATCGAGATATACGTAGCTACGAAGTTCTACACCCAAGGGTTGTGCCGAAAAAGTGGATAGCCTTGACCAAAGCTTGAAAAGTTGGGCCTAGACAATTTATCTTAACGCGCAGCGCGGCCCATTCGAGATTCATTCATCGGCCCAATTAACCGGCCCAATTAACTGGCTTCCAGCAGATGCTCCCAAAAGCGCTGCCAGCGAATGCCGCTAGCAATGTACCACGGCCACTGATGATATTCGGCCAGTAGCCAAGCAGAGATCAGCGCATGACTACCCAGCGTCAGCCCAATCCAGACGGTCGGAAAGTGCGAATCTTCTAATGGTGGAAAAACATAGTTGGAAAGCGCTATTAAGGTTACAGGCGTCAAGGTTAAAACGCTAGCAAAGATCCAGAGTAGAGCGGCTGTGGTGTCGGCTTGATAGGCGGCGCGCCAACGGCGTCCGTTCCAGATCCAAGCCATCGGCTGTAAGCTGTCGGCTAGCTGCACAGCCTGAGTTTGTAAATTGGCGGTGAACAGGTGGCGGCAAAAGTTGCAGGCAAAAACATCCATTAACGAGACCGCCCTCAATTCCCCTTTTCCACAGGCCGGACATCGATAAACTTGCTCGTAACTTAACGCTCGCCCGGCCATATCGGAGCCTGATGGTCTGGCTGATATTACCGGATCACTGCTTTCTGGACTTGACTCACCCATAAAAAACGGTTTTAGATTATGTATAAATCCTAACCCAATTCTTTAGTGCTAATTAAGAGGGGAACTCAGACTGGCAGATTGTTGCGCTAGTTGCTTTTGTCCAGTGGCTTGTAGCTTAATTAACAGCGCGTCTGCTTCGGCTTGTAAGTGCAGCAACTCGACTTGATGATCGGGCTGGTAAGGATACTGCTTTACCTCAATCCAACAGACTTTGGCATCGTTACCCGTAGGTTGTTTGCAATTGCTGTCAATGACTACAGCCGCTGTAGAGGTAGAAGATGGACGCACCGGAGTAGATAAAGGCATTGAATTACTCACAAACTTAACTCACAACACACGAATCAAAATAAAATTCAGACAGTCAACTAGCGATCACGCTGCTACAAGACGCTATCGAGATCCGGGGATCTCGTTTTAAGCTATCTTTTCCTGAGACATTGTGTAGGGTCACTTTATTTTTAGCCATCAGAATCCTACTGGGATTGGATGTCACAACCGATACATGGCTTTGCTTTTGGTTCATTTTTGATCTGTGCTCTTACCCGTGCTCTTATCAGTACCGCTTTAGTGCTGTTCGGATAGGCTAGGGCTAAATCGCGAGAAAAGCAAAAACACTTAGCAGTTCATCTAGTAACTTATACTTAGCTGAAGTCTATGGCATTGTACCTTAGATAGTTAGATGGCTAAGCGAAGAAACTTGATACTAGCGGACAGGCGGGTTCTTTTCGCTGGTTATTTGTGGCAATTTGGCAATTGTCAATCTGCTGAGTGCTTGGCTAGAGCTATGGGATTTTGGCTAGATGAACTAATCTAACAACTCAATTAGCGACTCAATTAGCGACTCAGGGAGCACCCGATGAGGACACCGTGAATTGGACGCTGTGGGTTAGGTTATGGATGATATTGCAGGCGCTCCTTGGCGAGTAAATCTACGGCATCACCGAGGGCAGCAGTCAGACTCTCGCGGGTTCGTTTATGCTCATTTTTCTCAGCTTCAAGCTGGGCTTTAAGCGCTTCGCACTGTTTGTTTGCACTGATTAGCTGGGTTTGCAACTGCACGCTCTGATTGCGGCTTGCGGGCGAAGTTTGAAGTGCATCAGTCTCGGTATTTGGCTGGATTGAGGGGGCCGCTGACGGCAATTGAGCATCGGCTAGAGCCTGCTGCAACTGCTCAATTTTTTGACTGTAGCTGGCATTGTCTCGGCGACGCTGCTGCGCTTCGGCTTCGTACATTTGGCGTAGGTTGTCAGCGCTGGCATAAGCCTGATCGCGCGATCGCTGCAATTCACTCACCTGCTGCTGAAGCGATCGCACTTCCGCTACCCACTGAGTTACATCTTGAGACATGACCGATTTCCCTCTAAAACAAGCCGCTAACTCGAAGCTATCTAGTGAATACTGCCAAATACACTGCCACGCTACATCAGTAACTGCCGCAGTGCAGCAGGCGCTGGCAAAATAATCAATACCAACAGGGCCAAAGCCAATAAGCCCAAAAAGTCTCTAGATCCATTCAGTTCGCTGACATCATCGAGCGCGGGTTCGGCTGAGGGAATAAACAGTAGCAAAATCGCCCACAGCAAAAACTCACTGTAAATCAGCGCAATCACCCACATCAATAGCCGTGCCACTTGACTCACAATCGCAGCAGTTCTTTGCCCGTACATGGCGTGGATGATATGGCCGCCGTCTAGCTGCCCTACCGGCATCAGATTCAAAGCAGTGACAATTAGCCCCAAGCAGCCCGATATCGCCACTGGATGCAGCTGCAAGGCACTATCTGCTTGTAGGCTTGCGCCTAGCGCTAGCTTTGCGATTAGCAGCAAGATGATAGAGCGACTCGGATCGAGCGCTTCAAAATTAAACAGCGGCGTTTGCTCGACTAACGGTACCACGCTCGAATGGGCTAGCCCCCACAGTAAAAATGGCAAACTCATTACCAAGCCTGCTAACGGCCCTGAAATGCCAACATCGAAGAGTGCGCGGCGGTTAGGTATGGGCGATCGCATCTGAATAAACGCCCCAAACGTTCCTAAAAAGAACGGCACCGGAATAAAGTAAGGCAGTGTTGCCTTGAGCCGATGGTAGCGAGTCGCCAAATAGTGCCCTGTCTCATGTACGCCCAAAATCAGCATCAGCGACAGGCCATAAGCAAAGCCTCGGCTAAGTAGGGTCGGATCGGCTCTGAGCGCCTGCGGGTCTTCAATCCCACCGGTAAAGGCCACGCCTGCTAACGTCGTTGTGATTAAGGTTGTCACGGCTAGCGCAATGGCAAGTCCCGGCCGCGTCAGGGGTGTTTCATTTAGCCGACGCAGACGCTGGGCTTTGGCCTCGGCCAACACTTGGGCAGGGCTATTGGAGCGGCGATGAGTAGCCTCTGCCGGGGGAGAAATTGCTGCCTCTTCTAAGGTTCGCTTCGCCTGTGGATTCGGTACTAGCGCAAAAAAAGGCGTTCCGTTTAGGCCTTCTTGAAAAAGGAGGAGAAAGCGATCGCCAAAACTGCTCTCTACATTTTTTTGTACAGCCTGGTAAGCTTCCGTCGGAGAAGTCTTAAGTTTACCCTTGCAGATCATGGCCTGGGGCCGGTATTCGATATCTTGCAAATAGTAAATTGACCAGGGAAAGCACCGCTGCAACAGCGTTTCTTCATCTCTCGTAATCGGTTTAGCCGGTGCTTGCACAGGTTTGCTCGGCCTAATATTTTCTTCTGCCTCAGTTGTTGAGTTCTCTTTGGGATTCTCTCTTTGGGCATCTCGCTGGGCTTTCCTAGCTTTAGCAGAAGCCGCTCCCATCAAAGTCATTCCGGCATATAGCAGCGGGCAAATAATTAGCAGAGCGTAGATCAATCCGGGTGGCGGCGGTTCTTCTCCTCTGACTAGCATCCACGCAGTTAGCACCAACACGGGCGTCATCATCACCAGCCACAGCATCCACACGGGGGTTGTAGTCACATGGGTAAAGCTCCGGCTAATTACCCAGTAGGTCACTAGTCCTAACAGTAGCGTTAGTAATACAGTTAATAATGCAGGAGGCATGAACCGTTCGCCTATCTTTTGAAGCGGATAAAAGCAGCGGTTAATGTAATCACCACCACCTAAACTTAAGTTGAGAACTAAGTTGAGCACATGGCTGCAATCGCAGCGCGCACTTTTTTACGGGTTGGCGCATTTGTCCGCGCATTTGTCATTGTAGGTCAGTCACCCCACTCTTTCTGCATTACCCGTTCATTTTTGACCTTTGTTAGCTATGCCCAAAGCGCCCCAACCTGTTTTTGAGACTATCTTCGCTTTTGCACCTAACCGTGAAACCCTCGGTGGGACGGCTTACCTCGTTCTGGAACGAGATCCTAGCGGCCAAAGTGCCAACATTTTGATCGATTGCCCTGCATTCACGAGCGACTCTCAGCGCTTCATTGCTAACAAAGGAGGTGTTAAGACCCTGTTCATCACCCATCGGGGCGGTATGGCTCAAGTCCCTGCTTTCCAGCAAACTTTTGGCGCTCAGGTGCTAATTCAAGAGCAAGAAGCCTATTTGCTGCCGACAGTGACAACTGAGTGCTTTCACCATGACCGTCGGCTCTCGCCTGCTAGCCGAGTATTTTGGAACGCAGGCCACTCTCCTGGATCGGCTTGTCTTTACCACAGCCTTTACGGCGGTGTGCTGTTTACAGGTCGGCATTTGCTCCCGAATCGTGAAGGCACTCCAGCGCCGCTGCGGCTATCGAAAACGTTCCATTGGCCTCGTCAGCTGCGCTATAGCCAACAGCTTCTGACTGATTTTAGCCCTGACACCCTCAGCAGCATTTGCCCTGGCGCTAGCACCGGCTTTTTACGCGGCGAAAAAAAGATTTCTCAAGCCTACGAGAAGTTGCAAGGGCTGGATTGGCAGACTTTAGCCGCCGCTCAACCGGTGCTGTGAATAGCGGGCAGTGAGCACATGCTCACGGTTGCCTCAGGCGGGTAGATTAGCCAAGTGCGCTGAGCAGGCTGAGAGAGCGTTTGTACCATTGGCGAGAGCTGATTAATATCTTTGAGTCCTTGCTGCGTTTTGATTTTGATGCCTCGCTGATAGACGCTGTAGCCCTTGCTCCAGGTATGCCGCAGCCCGCTGTATCGGTGTGCTTCTACGCCTTCATCGGCAAGCTGCTGCCGGACATGATTGAGCAAGCTTTCTCGTTCAGCAGGTGTCGCTTGGGTCACCTCGAGTGCTTTTAACAATCGGCGGTTCAGATATCGTTGACAAAAATCAGCCAAAACCGAATCTAAGTGATGCTGCCAACGCTGAACGTGGTAAGTAAAGACGATATCGTCGCCTTCCAAATATCGCGCTAAAGGCAACTGTGTCATTGGCTCCATTAGCCAAGTCGTGACCGTCAAATCGGCTTCTAGCTGCCCTCGACTCAGCAGCTCACGGGCGCGAATAAAGACCTGCTCCAAAATCCAAGTTGCCGATAAATTCTTGGGGTGGTTGTAGATTTGAGCGTACATAAAAGAACGCACGATCAGATAGTGCTCAATCGCCGAAAGCCCCTTTTGCTCGACTACTAGCTGCTGAGTAAGGGGGTCATAATCTAGCGCTAGCAAAATCCGATCTAGATCGAGCTGTCCGTAGGAAGCGCCGGTAAAGTAGCTGTCTCGCATGAGGTAGTCGATACGATCGCAGTCTAGCTGACTGGATACAAGCTGCCATACACAGGGCACCGCATGGCTGTGGGCATAAACTTGAGCGATCAACTGCCACAGATCAGGCGCAAAGCTATCTAATAAATGCCGCACTTCAGGCGCATTTTCGACAATCGCCATTGTCCACTGCTCATGGTGTGAGCCAAAGACTTCTTCGGCAGTGTGGCTAAAGGGGCCGTGGCCGATGTCATGTAGGAGGGCAGCGCACAGAACGGTGGCTCGGTGCGATCGCAGCACCTCATGCCGCCCTGCTAGGCGATCAAACGCCCGCCGGGCTACCGCCATTACGCCTAAAGAATGCGTAAAGCGAGAGGTTTCGGCCCCGTGAAAGGTCAGACTTGCTGGCCCTAGCTGACGGATCCGCCGCAACCGCTGAAAAGCTGCGGTTTCAATCAGCTCAGTCAGCAGCGCTTCAATTGGATCAGCGCTATTGAGCGTAATGGCCCCGTGCAGCGGATCGTGGTAAGTACGTGTTTTAGCCGGTTGACTCGATTTGGCCGTTAGCTCCGAACTACTCAGCGACATACCGCTACCGCTGCGCCGTGGCAAATGACTGCGCTAGCAGCGAAACTGCTGCCTCATACTGCGCATCTTCAGCTGAGCCAAACTGCTGGCGCTGCTCGGTTGAAGCCACCACCGTTTGATCCGGTGAGATGCCTAGCTTATTGATGTCATTGTGATTAGGCGTTTCATATTTTGCGATCGTTACCGCTAGCCCAGCCCCATTAGGCAGATCAAACAGCGATTGAATCAAGCCTTTGCCGAAGGTTGTTTCGCCCACCAGCTGAGCGCGACCATTATCTTGCAG
>JBGTNW010000222.1:0-6180 GCA_041742865.1 Phormidesmis sp. | reverse complement strand
CATGGCCCCAAAGGCGACTCGGTACTGATTCAGGGCCGCACGTTGGGCCGTCAAACGCGCCTGCAAAGAACCTATTCGCTAGTGAGCACGCCCGCTTTGCGCCGCTTGCTCAACACCGAGGTCAAAGGCCGCTGGCGACTGCAAGTGATCGATCATGTGCCGGAACAGGTGGGTCAACTGAAGGGATGGGACTTGATCTTAGGCATCTGAATTGCGGTCGTGACTGGCCTTTTATTTTGCCTCTATCCTATCTATAAAATTACCTGCGATTCATTGAGAAGGCTTTGCTCTCCTATGGCCTTTTTAGAGTTATTCCGCCGATCTGGATCGAGGTGAAGCCAGCGCTAGCAGCTCAGCTTGAAGATCTGCGGTCAGCTTTTGAGATTGCTCTTTACAAGCGCCTGCTTTGTAGTGTGATACCGACATCGACGTACCAATGCGAACCGTTACCGTGCTGCGCCAGCGAGGATATTGATCGCTGTATTCCAGGCTGATCGGGACAATTTTGGTGTTTAGATGAGGGCGGCTTTGCTCGGCTCTGAGGGCAATGCGAGCTAGACCGGGCTTGAGAGGATGGATGCGATCGCGAAAAATATTGCCTTCTGGGTAAATCACCAGCATTTCTTTCGCCTGCAAAAGCTGGATGCCGTGCCGCAGCGTTTTAACTGAAGGCTTGCGAACATGCACCGGAAAACCGCCCAACCTTTTAATAAACCAGCCTTGAACGCCCAAGCATTCATCCGCTGTCACCATAAACCGCAGATATCGGCCTGAGCGTTTGCCAACTAAGCCGATTAGCAGTGAATCCCAGTAGGATTGATGAGTGGGCGCGAGAATGACCGGCCCTTGCCTCGGAATATTTTCTTGACCAATGACTTCAATCCGGCTGAAATAAGCAGGCAGCACCACTTTCCCGCCTAGAAAATACATCAACGGTGTCAGCCAGGGAGATAGGCGCGATCGCATTGCCGGACAGCGATGATGCGCCCAGTGATCCGGATGATCGGGCGATGAATCAGGTGACGAATCGGCCGGAAATGCCATGTTAGCAGGAGGATTTAGGAGCATAGCTAATGAGATAAATGCACTTTTAAATAAAAGGTTTGAGGTGTCAAATAGAACCACGGAGTCCTATAGACACTTTAGATCACATGGTTAATTACAGCAGTAGAGATAACCATAAGGGAGTCTTGGCGTCTACAGCTGTCTGAAATGACACTTTTGCCTTTGGTTTGTAGCCTACCGCTCAAAACTGCTGCTCTGATAACCGCTTGTAATTGTCAGGCCGTACTGAGAACTAGCCACCCAGCTCCCGTTACATTTGCTACATCAATAATTGCCTGATCTGGGTGCTTGGGCAAAGTCGTAGGGATCTCTTTAAAGCTCAGCCTCCTAACTGAGTAGGCACTTTCTAGCTATCTCACCGCGTCATCTCACCGCCGCTGCTGAAACCACCGCTGCAACAGCGTCCGACAAGGCTCCTCTAGAATTCCTCCGGTCACGGGCAGCCGATGATTGGAACAGGGGCCATCTGGTAAGTTAAGCACCGAGCGAATCGCACCGACTTTTGGATCATCTGCGCCGTACACCAATTCACCTAATCGCGACTGCACAATTGCCCCGGCGCACATCATGCAGGGTTCTAGGGTGACATACAGCGTGCAGTCGTTTAAGTGCCAGTTGCCGAGGTGCTGACCGGCTGCGCGCAAAGCCAGCACCTCAGCGTGGGCAGTCGGATCAGCGTCTCGCTCTTTGCGATTGACGGCTTGGGCAACGAGTTGGTTGTCAGATCCGACCACAATGGCGGCAACCGGCACTTCGCCTGCTTGCCCGGCTGCGTGGGCGAGTGCTAGGGCTCGACTCATCCAATGGTGATGGCGAAGGTAGATGGGGTGAGTGATCGCTGGCGGCCCAATCAAGGGCAGATCATCCGATAAAGCCATCAGTATCACCAGTTCAGAAGTACAAGCTCAGAAGCACCCGTTTAGGCGCACAAGCGCAGGCATAGAATGAATATTATTGGGATGAGCGCTGTTAACTTAAGAATTTCAATCGGTCGGCTTCGGTATCAAGTGCCATACTAAGTAGGTTCAATCGCCACCGTTTTATTCGTTTTCTGCTTTCCAGCCCTATCTTTATTCAGCGCTATCCTTATTTAGCTCTATTCTTTTTTAGCTCTATTCTTTCAGTTATTCAGTTCTTATGGTGACTACCGCAGATTTTATTAGTCAGCTCAATCCCTCACAGCGTCAAGCCGTTGAGCACTTTTGTGGGCCTTTGCTGGTAGTTGCTGGGGCTGGCTCAGGCAAAACTCGGGCGCTTACCGCGCGGATTGCCAATCTCATTCTCAACCGTCGAGTCGATCCGAGCAACATTTTGGCTGTGACCTTTACCAATAAAGCGGCCCGTGAGATGAAAGAGCGGATTGAGCGGCTCTTTGCTGAGCAAGAGGCGCTATCGAGGCACAGCAAGCCGCTGCATTTGCTCCCTGAGTACGAACAGGTGCAGCTTCGCGCTTACGTCTACAAAAACTTTCTCAAAGAGCTTTGGGTGGGCACGTTTCACTCGCTTTGCTCACGTATTCTACGCTTCGACATTGAAAAGTATCAAAGCCCGGATGGCCAAAGCTGGACGCGAAATTTCTCGATTTTTGATGAGTCTGATGCCCAAAGCTTGGTCAAAAGCATTGTCATTGGTCAAATGAATCTCGATGATCGTAAGTTCAATCCGCGCTCAGTGCGCTTTGCAATTAGCAATGCCAAAAACCAAGGGCTCGATCCGAATGAGTATGAAGCGGCGAATCAGACGTTTAAAGGGAGAGCGATCGCTGAGGTCTACCGCTACTATCAAAAAGGGCTTTCTGCCAACAATGCCCTCGACTTTGACGATCTGATCCGGCTACCTGTTCAGCTATTTCGACAAAACACGCAGGTTTTAGACTATTGGCACCGTCGCTTTCGCCACGTCCTCGTCGATGAATATCAAGACACTAACCGCACTCAGTACGATTTAATTCAGCTTCTGGCCACCAACGGCCAAGGCAACCAAAAATTTGAAGACTGGCAAAATCGCTCTGTGTTTGTTGTGGGTGACGCCGATCAGAGCATTTATTCTTTTCGCGCTGCTGACTTTACGATTCTCATGGGCTTTCAAACGGAGTTTGGCGATGGCAAAACCGACGACGATACTGAAACGCTCGTTAAACTAGAAGAGAATTATCGCTCTACTTCTAACATTCTCGATGTTGCCAACCATCTGATTGAAAACAACACTGAGCGGATCGAAAAAGTGTTGCGAGCAACCCGCGGTGCTGGCGATGCGATTTTTTGTCATCGGGCCGATAATGAAGCGATGGAAGCCGAATACGTGATTGGCCAAATTCGTAACCTAGAGCTTAAAAATCCTGATTTAAACTGGAAAGATTTTGCTGTTCTCTATCGTACCAACATTCAGTCGCGGGCGATGGAAGAAGTGCTCACGCGCTTTGGAATTCCGTACAAAATAGTCGGCGGCCTGCGATTTTATGAGCGCCGCGAAATTAAAGATGTGTTGGCTTATCTGCGGCTGGCGGTGAATCCTGCTGATAGCGTGAGTCTCAAACGAATCATCAATGTCCCTCGGCGCGGCATTGGTAAAACAACACTCGATAATTTGGACAAAGCCGCCGCCGAATTGGAAGTGCCGCTGTGGGACATTATTAAAGATGAAACGTCTTTAAAGACGCTAGCAGGTCGGGCGAGTAAGCGAGCGATCGCCTTTTCGAGAATGGTCAGCAGTTGGCAAGAGCGCGTAGAAACAGCCTCTCCTTCTGAGATAGTGCAAGAGGTGTTGGAAAGCACTGGCTACCTTGCCGATCTTAAAAGTAAAGAAACCGAAGACGACAACCGTCTTGAAAACGTTGAAGAACTCTATCGCGGCGTCGTGCAATTTGAAGAAGAAAATGAAGATGCTACGCTAGCAACTTTTTTGGCCAATGCTGCCCTCAACTCCGACAACGAAAACAACAGCGATGAAACCAATCAAGTCACCCTGATGACGCTTCATGCCTCCAAGGGTTTGGAGTTTCCGGTGGTCTTTTTGGTCGGGTTAGAACAAGGTTTATTTCCCAGCTTTCGCTCACTCGAAGATGCCGCTGCTATCGAAGAAGAACGCCGCCTTTGCTACGTGGGCATCACTCGCGCTCAAGATCGGTTGTTTCTCTCTCATGCTCGTGAACGCCGCACCTACGGCAACATGCGAGAAGTTTCTACGCCTTCTATTTTCCTCAGTGAACTGCCCCGCGACTATATTATGACCACCGTTCCGAGCGCCCTCCCGGATAGATGGACCACTACTACCCGCAAAGCCAACCTCAAAAACCCTCAACCCAATCTCAACGCCCCCGGCACTCATGAAGATGATTGGAGCGTCGGTGCATCGGTCAATCACAAAGCCTTTGGCGCAGGCAAAGTCACCCATATTTTTGGTGCAGGCAACAAGATTTGTCTCGCCATTCACTTCCCTGGTATCGGCAAAAAAATCATCGATCCGAGAACAACAACTGTAGAGCGACTTGGCTAGATCTGGTGCGATCGCAACTTGTCTTTATCAGAGGATATTAGACGATCATCTCGATGGGGAGCTTCAAGAAAGTATGCAGGCTAGGCGATCGATCGCTGCGTAGGCTTATCGGAACTATTCTAAAAAACTTTGAATCTCCACTTGAATCACTCCAATTGCCACCTGTACAACTACCCAACCTACGGTGCAAATCGCGATCGCCTTACCCAGCTTAATCTCAAGCCCCTTGTGCAGCGCCACGGTTGCCGCCACTAGGCTCCATAGCGCTAGCCCGATTTCGATAGGTCGTCCTAAAAGTGGCACAACAGTAAAAATATTGAAGACTTGAGGAGCATAGGCCAACCCAATGGGATTTAGCAGACGCTTGTAGGGAGGCATGGGCACTTGTAACCAGGCTCCAATTTGCCAAATCGTCACCGTCCAAATGTAATATCCCACCACAATACTCAAGCTATTCGCCAGAAATGTTAGAGCTTGAAGCCCCAAGGAGGTATTGTAAGTCAGCAAAATTATGCCACTACCCACAGCGTGAGAGAATGCTGCTGTGCCAACCAATATCTGAGCTGTTCGCTTGAGTTTAGAACTTCGGAAAGCTTCTGCATATACTTCGGCATTCAGCAGCAAGGCCCGCCAAAAGGTTTTGCCGATTTTATTGTGTGAACGGGGACGACTCACCATAAACCATTCCTTGGCTAGAAGACTTCATTGGGGATTGCTGGCTGGTAGACTTTTATAAAAGCTTTGAGACTATTGAGTTCTATAATATCGATTCATGGAGAAATTACTTTCCTGGCTGCAAGCCGGCAGCTTTAAACTTTTACTGTTTGTCGGCTTTGTAATCTTACTCTGGGGAAGTACTGCTCCCGTCGGCACATTAGGCTGGTGGCTAGATCAAGGAGAGGAAAAAATAGCGCGTCAGAGTCAGAAGCTCAAAATCTCTCTGGAGAACGGTTCTAATCTCGAAGAAGACGCTAAAACCTGCTACATCGTCTTTCTCACGGGCGTTGGCGATGTAGCCGCAGGTGAGCTATCGGAGGGTGAAACGGCGTTTTTAGATCAGTTAAATCAAGATCAGCCTCAGTGCGTCATCGTGAGAGATGTATTTCCTTACTCAGCTGCCAATGAGGATGTCAGTGGACAGCAGGTTTTTGAGGCTTTACGAGATATCAGTGAGCAGGCCAATGGATGGTCTGAACTCACAGATTTTCTGCTAGAGACTCGCAATGTCTGGCGCATGGCGCTTTCGGCTGATAACCGCTACGGGCGCATCTACAATCCAGCGATCGCCCTGACCATTGTGGAACGCATGGAAGCTCAGCAGGATATTCCGGTGTCGGCTGAAGCCCCCCTCCGACTCATTTTAATGGGCAACAGTGGCGGCGCTCAAGTCGCCTTAGGCACGTCTCCCTACCTCAAGCAATGGCTAAATGCCGACATCACAGTCATTTCCTTTGGCGGTGTCTTTAACGGCAATGAGGGCTTTGATGTTGCCGATCATATCTATCACTTGCGAGGCGATCGCGATTGGATTGAAAATATCGGCGGTATTGTATTTCCGTCTCGCTGGCTATGGGTTTGGGGTTCTCCTTATCATCGCGCCCGCCGGGAAGCACGATACAG
>JBGTNW010000221.1:0-11253 GCA_041742865.1 Phormidesmis sp. | reverse complement strand
CGAAACTTTGGTCAGGCCGAGCGCATAGTTGAGCAAGTTGAACGGGAAGGCCGGAGAGAGGCGGATTAAAAAGATTAGCTTTAGCCCTTCTTCGGCGATCGCATTGTCTAAGGCATTAAAAAACGAATTGCCCGACACCTTGTGGGCAATCCAATCGCGCGCGACAAAGCGCCCAATCAGAAAAGCTGCCGTTGCCCCTAGCATCGCGCCAATGAAGACCAAAATCGAGCCTTTGACGACGCCGAACACAAAGCCGGCCCCCAGCGTGACCACCGAGGCCGGAAGAAAAGCGACAGTAATGGCGATGTAAACCAGGATAAAAACAACCGGTGCGATCGCGCCCAACCCGTTAATCCACTCTACCAAGTTCACAAGCTGCTGCTGCAGTTGAGCAAAAATCGCCAGCGGGCCGGAAGCAGATTCCGCTGCCGACTGGGCGAACGCAGGGCCTGCTGTGAGCAAAAGCGCACTGAGCACAAAAAACAGCATAAGCTTCTCCAAACGGCGGAAAGCCTTAGCGTAACGCAACGGGACAAAGCGACTGAGAAAAACCATAACGTTGTTCCTAGCGAGGAGTTGAGAGATGAAATTTGATCAACAGCACGCTTGGCAGTTTGCAGGTGTGCTACAGCAGCGAACCGCCGCAGCTAGAGCCACTGCCCGCCGTGCAGCCGTAACAGTAGGGGCGCGTGGCGACCTGCTCAATCGCATCGAGCGTATTGGCCGCTAGCAGCTTTTTGACGGTGAGCGGTTGACCATCGGGTGATCGCGCTAGCACCCCCTCCATTTGGTTAAAGTCACAGTCATACACTTGGCCCAAATAATCAATCGAGAGCTGACTGCGACACATCAGGCGATCAACGGTGGTGGGATTGTGGTGCGCAGCCAAAAACATTAGGTAAGGCTGCTCTAACTGACGCTGCTGTAAATGAAACTTAGTGCGCCCAATCGGCAGATTAGTAATCGTGAAAAGATTGTTGAATTTAATTTCAAAGTGTTCGTTCAGATAGGCTTGATAATCCTTTTGGAGCTTGACCTGATCGGGCGTTAAAGAAAACGCCGCTGACGTCGGCACCGGCGGGTTGTACACCAAATCGAGCTGTAGATTAGGATCGGTGCCATAGCCAAACGCATTGAGAATCTTAATCGCCTGCACCGAGTCGCTGTAGACCCCCTTGCCGCGCATCGCATCGACATTGTTTTCTAAATAGCAAGGCAAAGAAGCCACTACGTGAAGCTGATGTTGAGCAAAATACTCCGGCAAATCTTCATACCCAGGCTCAAAAAATATGGTCAAGTTAGAGCGCACAATTACCTCTTTACCTTTGGCTCTTGCCGCTTCAACCAAGAGGCGAAACCCGTAGTTCATCTCTGGGGCTCCGCCAGTGAGATCCACAGTTTTGACCTGATCAAATCGATCAATTACGGTTAAAAGCTGTTGACAAACTTCTGGTGAAAGCTCTTCAGTACGCTGCGGACTTGCCTCGACATGGCAATGACGACAGGCCAAATTACAGCGCCGACCCAAATTAATTTGCAAGACGCTGACGGTCGCTTTGCTCAAAGCGCCGTCTAATGCGCCGGTTAAAGCTTGGTGAAAAGGAATTACTTGGGATGGGGAAGAGGAAGGTGCAAGCCGAGGAGATGAAACCATAGACACTCAAAACACTATTAAAGATAATTTCACAAGCTTAGAGGGGTTCGTCGCCGATTGCTCGTAAGGTTTAATACTTTCTATTAATAGCGATTGACTCGCAAAAAGACTGAGTTTTTGATTAGAGTTGTCAGAAATATGCTCAGTCAATTCCTCAGCAAATCCTGAGGGAGTTATCAGCATCCTCTAAATTTATCAGCGTCCTCTAAGGGTGATCGCTTATCTTGGAAGTGTCTCAGAACCCTAAGCCTTGCCCCCATCTGAATCTTTGCTTTTTCTGGCGAGAGTAACCCAAGGGTTCCACTTGGAGAGGGTTTAGCGGCTCAATCAGCAGCGGTAGTAGCTATAGATATTTCGTTTTTTACTAGTTGGCTGGCCTCTCTTGCCTATTTACTCTAAAGTGCCTTTCATGAAACTTGTGGTCGATCCTTATTCCATTCAGTTCCGGATTACGGTGGGGATGGTGCTGACCTCGACTTTGGGTATCGGTGCCTTTACCGGGTGGATCAATTGGCGGATGCGGCAGCTTTTAGTTGAGAGTCATAAGGCTAATGCGCTGATAGTCGCGTCTCGACTCGGCGACGACATTGACCTTTACGAAAAGACCATGGCTGTGCAAAAGGCGATGGCGATGGCGATTGACTATCGCGAGCAGCCAGATGTGGCGATTTGGGTGAGTTCACTGTCCGGCGATCTGCTAGCGCAGTCAAATACGCTTTCGATGGGATCGTGGCAGGTAAATGGTTTTGCTACGGAGCTAATGAGAGTCGCGCAAAGCATGGACGAAGCGCTGGCGGTAATCCAATTGCAGTCGCGTCAATTGGTGGTGTGCTCTAGCCCTTTAGAAATTGACGGGCAGCTGGTGGGCGAACTGTATGTAGTAGACGATATTACTGAAGATCAAAACAGTCTGGCGCGAATTACGCGCACACTAGCGCTTTCTAGTCTGCTAGCGATTGGGGTGGGGGCGATCGCGACTTCTTTTTATATCGGCCATGCCCTACAGCCCATTCGTAAAATGAATAGCCTGGCGGCCAATGTCTCTGCCGACAACCTGGCAGATACCCGCCTAGAGTTTGATCGCGCCCCAACCGAAGTCCAGGAGTTAGCGCAAGCCTGCAATATGATGATCTCTCGGCTGTCGGCGGCTTGGGATCAGCAGCGGCAGTTTGTCAGCGATGTCTCACACGAGCTGCGCACGCCGCTAACGCTGGTGCATGGCTACTTGCAAAGTACGCTGCGCCGCAGTCAAAACCTCAGCGATTCCCAGCGAGAAGGCTTAGAAATTGCGGCTGAAGAAGCCGATAGAACCATTCGCCTGCTGCAAGATCTGCTGGATTTGGCCCGCGCCGATGGCGGGCATTTTCGCTTTCAGTTCAGCCGGGAGCCGCTGCATGTGGTGGTGCAAGAGGTGCTGGAGATGAGTCAGTATAGGAGCGATCGCATTCATGCTAGTCTCACCCCGGTCGAAGCGACCGTGGATCGCCACCGCCTCAAGCAAGTGCTAATCAATTTAATGGACAACGCTCTAAAGTATTCAGTTGAAGATAAGCCAATTCACGTTTCGCTAACTCAGATCGATGATCGCGCCTACATCGAAGTCAAAGACCAAGGGCGGGGCATTCCTTTGGCCGATCTCAATAAAATATTTGCGCCTTTTTACCGAGTCGATGAGGATCGCTCCCGCGCGACCGGTGGCACAGGCTTGGGCTTATCAATTGTTAAAACGCTGGTGGAAGGAATGAACGGTACGCTAAAGGTTCAGTCTAAATTAGGAGAAGGCAGTTTGTTTACGGTTAGCTTGCCGGTTGGAGCAAGGCAGGTTTGAGCCTAACAAGTTTAAGCATGACAAATTTGACCTAACAAGTTTGACCTAACAAGTTTGATTAGAGGCTTTGCTGATGTCTGAAGAAATCGCGCACATTTTAGTGGTTGAAGATGAAGAAAAACTGGCTAAATTTGTGCAGCTAGAGCTGGGCTATGAGGGCTACAAAGTCACCGTTGCTAACGATGGTCTTAGCGGGCTGATGGCCGCGCGCGACGGTGAACCCGATTTGATTTTGCTCGACTGGATGATGCCGGGGCTCAGCGGCGTAGAAGTGTGTCGCCGCCTGCGGGCAACCGGGGCGATGATGCCCGTGATTTTGCTCACTGCTAAAGATGGCATTGAAGATCGCGTTGCTGGCCTGGATGCGGGCGCTGATGACTATGTAGTAAAGCCTTTTAGCATTGAAGAGCTGTTGGCGCGAATCAGGGCCCATCTGCGGCGCAATCAGCTAGAAGATCCGGATGTGTTTCAGTTTGCCGATTTGAGCTTGAGCCGTAAAACCCGTGAAGTGAAAAGAGGCGATCGCCCTATCGAACTCACAGCCAAAGAGTTTGATTTGCTCGATTATCTAATCTCGCATCCTAAGCAGGTGCTAACGCGCGATCGCATTCTCGAAGAAGTCTGGGGCTACGACTTTATGGGCGATTCCAACATTATTGAAGTCTACATTCGCTATCTGCGCATCAAGCTAGAATCTGCGCAGGAAAGCCGCCTGATTCAAACAGTTCGAGGCGTCGGCTACGTCATGCGCAGCTAGTTGTGATGGCTGGCTGTTGCTGATGTACTCTTGGCGAAGATGAGGGTTCACGCTCGAAGATTGAGCTGTGGTATTGTGAGCTTTGTTTTTGAAAGAGCATTTGAGAAAGCAACAGAGCCATGACAGAACAGTGGATGTGCTTATTTCTCTATGAATTTAGGCTTAAGCGTTTGGGCGCGCTCAATCAGCCTCAAACCCTACAGGCAACTCTACCTAGCTAGCGAGTGAACCCTTGTGAGCAAACACACAGGGTTACAGTTAGCCAAAATATAGAATCTATCCTAATTTCCATATCCCGGCAGGATGGAAATCGCAGTCGGACATAACGTTTAATTTTCTCTGTCGGCTTACGGGTTTATCTTCCAAGTCATTCCAGCGTGGCGTAGTCGTTCTACCAATACATGACCCAGCCCAGTCGCAGGCGTGAGAATGCCGCCCCTCACTTGTTCCCCTGGCAGCTCATCTATTTGAAACGCCAGCGCTAAGGCAGATTCACAGACAAATTTGACGGTCGCTCGGTTGCCAGGGTCACCCTGATCGCAGATGATTCCGCTCACTTGGCGGCCATCCGTCGCAGTCGCGACTAATTCACAAGAGAAAAAGCCCTCGTTCATCGTTTGCTCAGACGGCCCGCTGCCCGGTTGGGGCAAGATTGGTTGCAACAGCGATCGCATCTGCGGCTGTCGTAGAACGCCTGTAACCAGAGCAAGTCCTGCGGTCACGCCGGTCGCTTTGAGCCCTGCCATCGGCCCATCAAACTTGAGATACTCCTGGTAGGTAAAACCGGGGCCATAGGATGCCTGCCACTGCTCATAAAGAGCAGCGCTGCGACGGACAATTCGGGTGTTGATCGGCCCCATAAAAAAGGGGGCAACCCAGGTGTTGAGTTCTGGATTGAAAGAGGGGATTTGAGGGTCACGGTTACGTTGCGAAGCCGTTTCTCCTTTGGCGTCACTGATTGCAGATTGAGTGCGATTTTGGGGTGGATTAAGCAAGAAGGGGTCATTTCCTAGCGCTGCTTCTGGTGAATCGTAGAGATTGAAAGCAGAGGCTAGGGTGCCACCATTGAAGCCGCCAGTTGCTTGAAAGTAAGCGTTAACTTGTTTGCAGGGTATATTCAACGCTTGTTGCAAGTGACGAACGAGCCAGTAAGTGCCGAGGTCGGATGGAACAGAATCAAAGCCACAGCTCGGAATGATGCGGGTGCTATCGAGCGCTGCTTGAGTGTGGTGACGATCAATCAGCGTCTTAATCCAAGGCGTTTCGCCGGTAATATCGACGTAATGCGTTTTGAATCGGACACAGGCATCGACTAGGGCATCGCCGTACAGGGCAAAGGGGCCAGCGGTGGTGAGGATGACCCGCGTTTGAGCCACAATGGCATCAATTGCTAGCTGGTCTTGGCTATCGGCGACCAGCACATCGACAGCCTCGCCCACCTCGTCTAGAACTGCTGCTAACTTTTGGCGGTTGCGTCCTGCGATCGCCCATTTCACTGGATGAGAAGCGGCGTAGCTGGCAAAATATCGCACCGTCTGTTTGCCAACAAACCCGCTAGCACCATAAAGAACAATATCGTAAGGACGCTCAGACATAGCAAAACTGCGCTTGATAGGGGGCTAGGCTGACAACCTTAGCGAAATGTTCTACAGATCGCAATAGATTTTAGCGCTACACCCGGAAAGGCTTTTAAGATAGCGATCAGTCTAGCTGGAGGCGACAAAGCCTATGAAAATAGCTAGCTGAGCGGCTCATGAGAACAATCAAAGAATGAAGAGATTGACTTGTCGGAGCATCTTAAATTTAATGAAGTGTATGAGAAAATAGAAGAGTTTTTAGAAGAGGCGTACATGAAGAAAATAATTCGCTCTGTCTTTGAGCTATTTGGAGCTATTTGACACCCCGTGAATTTGAAGATCAGTGAGCTTGAAGAAGAGTGGAGGAAGAGCCAGCAGATTATCTAAAGGTAATACCAATAAGTCCAGTCCTGCTATCACCTGTGATTTTATTAGCCAAATTTAGGGGTTCATTTCCTTATCTTTGCTTAAAGTTTTTGAGAATTTCTTAGAATTAGTGCCAAAAAGCATTAGCTAAAATACACCCGTCACGAGTGCAATGGTTTATCTGAGCGATCTAACGGTATGCTTATAGCCTGTGAGCAACCCGTCGATGGGACATAAACCCATCTCCGATTATTTTATCTGCCTGATTCATAGGCCGCCGCTCCCCGCTCAGTGCACCTTGCATTAAGTGCGATCACACACCCGTCCACAGGTCACCGCCCGCCTCTGAGTTAGCTTCTGATTGGTTGGCCCCCTGAATTGGATCGCTGGATATCGCTACTGCTGCATCCGCACTTTTTGCAAACCCAAGCAACTCTTGAGCTTACTCTCTCTGCACCTCAGATCCTCTAGGTGAATTTTAATGTCCGCATCCGTTCTGTCCTTCCAAGATCTCGCGCTTACCGAACCCGTTTTAAGAGCCCTTAACGACGCTGGCTACGAAAGCCCCACCCCCATTCAAGCCCAAACTATTCCGCCCCTCATCGAAGGCCGCGACATCATTGGCCAAGCCCAAACCGGCACCGGTAAAACCGCCGCTTTTGCGCTGCCTATCCTCTCTCACATCGATACTGCCAATAACCGGCCCCAAGCGCTGGTACTCGCACCGACTCGTGAGCTGGCGCTGCAAGTGGCCGAAGCCTTTCAAAGCTATGGCAAATATATTGACGACTTTCATGTGCTGCCAATTTACGGCGGCCAAAGCTACCAAATTCAGCTCAAGCAGCTTCGGCGCGCGGCTCATGTCGTTGTCGGCACGCCGGGTCGAGTGATTGATCACATCAAACGCGGCACTCTAGATCTGAAACATCTTAAATATTTAGTGCTCGATGAAGCCGATGAAATGCTGCGCATGGGCTTTATTGACGATGTGGAATGGGTGATTGATCAAACGCCACCGGAGCGACAAATTGCCCTGTTCTCGGCTACGATGCCCCAAGTCATTCGCAAAATCGCTCAGCGCCACCTTGACAACCCTGCCGAAATCTCGATTAAAACCAAATCCAAAACTGCCGACACCATTCGTCAACGCTTTTGGTCTGTCAGCGGCTATCACAAGCTAGATGCGCTCACCCGCATTCTCGAAGTCGAAGCCTTTGACGGCATGATTGTGTTTGTGCGAACCAAAGTCGCGACGGTGGAGCTGTCTGAAAAGCTAGAGGCTAGAGGCTACAATGCCGCGCCGCTGAGTGGCGATGTGCCCCAAAGCCAGCGGGAGCGCACCGTAGACCGGTTGAAAAAAGGCGCGTTAGATATTTTGGTGGCCACAGACGTGGCGGCTCGTGGGCTCGATGTAGATCGCATTAGCCATGTGATTAATTACGATATGCCCTACGATCCCGAAGCTTATGTGCACCGCATCGGTCGCACCGGCCGAGCCGGTCGAGCGGGTGAGGCAATTTTGTTTGTCACGCCGCGTGAAAAGCGGTTGCTCACGGCTTTGGAGCGCTCTACCAAGCAGCCGATTGAGCGGATGGAAATGCCTTCTACTGAAACGGTCAACAATCAGCGAATTGCTCGCTTTCAGCAGCGGATTACCGACACCCTAGCGGAAGAAAATTCAGAATTTTTCGTGCGAATTTTGGAGCAGTATGAGCAAGAGCATAATATCCCGGCCATAGAAATTGCAGGCGCACTGGCTAATTTGCTGCAAGGCGATGAGCCGCTGCTATTAGAAGAGCAGCAGGCACCGCACCGAGAACGGGGCGATCGCGATCGCGATTCGAGTAGTCATAACAATGGCCCCGGGATGGAGCGGTTTCGAGTGGAAGTGGGCCATAACCACAGCGTTAAGCCCGGTCATATCGTCGGGGCGATCGCTAATGAAACCGGCCTAGCCAATCGCTTTATCGGCAAAATCACCGTTAATGACGACCATAGCACGGTCGATCTGCCGGTCGGTATTCCTAAAGAAACCTTTGACATTCTTCAGCGCGTCTCTGTTTTGGGCCATCCTTTAAATATCTCTAGCGTCGGCCCCATCAAAGATGAGGACAACTGGCGCGAAGGGCGTCCGGCCAAGCGCCGCCGTCGCACCGGCTCAATTGGTAGCCCAACGCTGAAGAAAAAGCGTCGGCCTGTCGGCAAGGAAAAGCCGTAGGGCCAAGTCCGCATCCGATAGCAGATAAACCGCATCAGATAGACCTGTAGATAAACCTATGGCGCAACATTTTGAGGCGATTGTCATCGGAGCCGGGGGTGTCGGCAGTGCAGCGGCTTACTACCTCAGTAAAGCGAGGCAGCGGGTGCTGCTGCTAGAGCAGTTTGAACTCGATCACCAAAAGGGCAGCTCTTACGGCCATTCCCGCGTGATTCGCTACACCTACGACAACCCTATCTACATCGATTTGATGCGGGCAGCCTATCCGCTTTGGCGGGCGCTACAGGCCGAAGCGAGAGAAACGCTTTATGTCCAAACGGGCGGGCTAGACTTTGGTTTTCCGGATACGAGCACTTTTCAGGCGCTAAAGACCAGTATGGATAGCGCTGATCTGGACTATGAAGCGCTCAGCCGAGCAGACATTGCTGCCCGCTATCCGCAGTTTGCCCTAAAAGACGGGATGGCGGGGCTGTTTCATGCCGATTCAGGGCTGTTGCGGGCCTCTCGGTGTGTGTTAGCCCATGTGAGGTTAGCGCAAGCGCGCGGGGCAACCGTGATGGATCAAACGCCGGTTCTGAGCGTGGTTCCGAGTCAGAGCGGGGTGACGGTAACAACGGCAAAAGAGACCTTTACGAGCGATCGCCTCATTCTCACAGCGGGCAGTTGGGCCCAAGGGCTGCTGGCTCAGCAAGGCATTGACCTGCCGCTCAAAATTATGCCTTGTCAGCTAGGCTTTTATCAGCCCAAAATGGCCGCCGACTTTGAACCCAGCAAATTCCCGGTCTTTTTTGCCCACATGAACGGCAGCTATGGCGAAATGCCCTACGGCATCCCGCACGAAGATCCTAACATTGGCGTAAAAATCACGACTTTTTATGGATGGAATACGGTAAACAGTCCAGAGGATGTCGATTACACCCCTAGTGAACAGTGGACAAAAACAATCCGTGATTTTGCCCGCGAGTATATTCCCGGTGCGGCTGGCCCGCTGATTAGTACTCGCCGCTGTCTCTACACCGTGACGCCTGACAAAGACTTTGTTGTTGATCACCATCCTGAGTTTCCTCAAGTTGTGATCGGTGCAGGCTTTTCGGGGCATGGCTTTAAGTTCACTACCCTAATTGGCAAAATGCTGTCGGATCTAGCGCTGGAGGGCAGCACGGGGCACGATACTAGCCTATTTAAAATTGGGCGTTTCCAGCCGGTTAAGACCTACGCTTAGAGGCAGCCCTAGAGATCAAAAGAGCCTACCGCATCGGACTCAAGGTCTCTATACGGTAGGCTCTTTCGGTTTAACTCAACCCCACGAGGTTGGGATTGAATGGGTTAGAAGCCAGCTTCGCGGAAAGACTGGTAAGCCTTGTCAGGATGATACAGATGGCACTCGGTGGCAATCGATTTCATCAAAGCCCAGTTGAACTGACGCTCAACGATATGCTCACCCCAATTTTCTTTTAGACTTTGGTGGGCCTGACGCAGATGGTAAGACGGAATCCCTGTCGAAACGTGATGCGGTACATGCACGTTAATGTCGTGGCAGAGAATTTCAATCCAGCGGGGGTAGGTGCAGTGCACGGTCCCGGCTAACTGAGCTTCTCCGGCATTCCACAGCTCAGCAGGCTGAAAGGAAATTTCGGGGATGGTGTGGTGCACGATAGTGAACGTGCTCATCCAAAAGTGATAGACCATCCAGGGCATGAGCCAAAATTTGATCAGACCCCAAAAGCCAGTAGTAGCGATCAGTACGGGGAAGAAAATAGCGGCGAAGACTGCAATGATCGCAATCGAGAAAATGACTTTGGCGCGATCGCGTTCTTTAAAGTTCCGCAAGTCAAAGTGCAGTATTGCCCAGTGGCCAATCGAGCCCACCCACCAAAAATAGCCCCGAACGACTTTGTACAGCTCTTGAAAAATCGGGTGAGAGCGGGCAAAATCTTCGGCGTACCAGGGGTACCAAGCATTGTCTACATCCATTTTATTGGTGTGTAGGTGGTGATGATCGTGCAGAATACGCCAAGGATGGAAGGGATAGATCAGCGGCAAAAACGCAATGTGGCCCACGAGATCATTCACCCAGCGACGTTTGGCAAATGAACGATGGCCTGCATCATGACCAATTACAAAAAAGCCCGTGAGCGCGGTGCCGGTAAAGAGCCAGGTCAGGGGCAGTAAAAACGCGGGTAAAAAGATGATCCCGCAGTAGCCAATGATCGCTGCCGATAGGCTAATCGCCACCTGCTTCCAAGCCTTAACGGCATCTTTTTCAAAGTAGGCTTTGGGAATACTCCTCACAATTTCCATCAGCTGCAAGGTTGCCTCGGTTGGCACGGGCTTAGCAGCAACAAACCTTTCTGTCGTAGCAGTCAAAAGTCAACACTCCGTAAAGAAATCGAGTAAAAGATCGTCCGTTATGAAATGACATCCATAACAAAAAAATCTTTAGAAGTCTTAACACTTATAGCATTTTAGAGAGGGGCAGCTATGAATTTTATGGATAAATGGGATCAGTTTCATGCTTTAGGTTGCCTGATTGATGCCTAATTCTTTAAGGACTTCGGTACTATAGGTGTGCAGAGATTTGCTGTCTAGATTTACTGTTTGCTGCGATTGCTTTGGAAGGCTTCGCCATTGCCCCTATGAGCCTGATTACTTTTCAATCTGTCAATAAAGACTTCGGCATCAAAGAAGTGCTGCGCGACGGTTCTTTTAGCATTGAACCGGACGATAAGGTCGGTGTAATCGGGGTCAATGGCTCAGGCAAATCTACCCTGCTGAAGATGATGGGCGGCCTCGAACCGATTGACAGTGGCCAGCGACTAACCAAATCTGGCGCGCGGCTGGTGTATTTGCCTC
>JBGTNW010000220.1:0-18689 GCA_041742865.1 Phormidesmis sp. | reverse complement strand
AACAACGTCTATACCTTTGCCAATGCCCCATGCTTCTTTCAAAATATCCCGAAAAGTCGTGGTCTGGTAAAGCATAGCTTCCTTAAGTTGCACCAGTAGTACATGGGCATCTTCCTGGGAGAGGGTCTGAACTCGATTCTCAAAGACCTGAAGCTCAAACTGCTGTTCAAGGGGCAATTCCTTACGAATATCCATAGTGATCTCATCAAGTACAACGTTATGTTAAAAATTATAACATTACATTTACTTTTGTTAACAAAACCATTCTCTGCAGCCGTGTCAGTATAATTGCTTATTCGTGCGGTAGTCCTCGTCAGCGAATCCGTCAATGCTTTCTGGCTGAGATTTGTTCGCTTGTACTGAGCAATTCCCTGCCGTGTAGACTATGCGCATTGTGCAAATCGAGCCCGGTCAAGTCTTGCTAAGCCCACCCAATTTCCGGTGGTGCATTGATACAGAGAAAAAAGCTTGATTGTGGGGGCCATTACCTAATAGGACTCCTAAAAATGGCGATTATTCTTCATCCTTTACGAAATAGCACCACCCAAACAGTTAATATAATGAAGTCACAGTCTGGATTCTTCCATTGAAGAGATAGCAGTCAGCACACTGCGCACTCAGCGCAGCTGGAAAAGGCCGTACCACCTGCCGCTGGAACCTCTTGCCACCGCCGTATCACCGCACCGTAGACGATGAGTGATCGCCTGCCTTCTGGTATCACCCGCACCGAGATCGCACGGCAGGGGTCTGAGGTTGGGGCCACAGATTCTATAGGAAAGCCAGACCAGATCGTCACCCAGCTTTCCCCGGCTTATGAGCGCGATCTGCTGTCTGAGTGCTGGTGGAGGTAAAGTCGGAGTCCGGTGAAATCGATGTATGGGTTTCTGTGAGAATCCAGATGTCAGCCTGACTCGTTTGCATGGCGTTGAGCCGTCGGGCGCAGCGAGTCGCAGCTGATAGCTTGGGGCGCTCCACGTGGCGATACATAGCATAAGATGGCCTCTGAACGCCTAGCTGTCAAACAACAGTCTCCGCTTCCATCAATGCTACCCTGCGCTATGACTGGACTCACCAGCTATCACCTCAAGCTCATTGCTGCACTTACCATGGTGGTGGATCATATCGGCGTGCTGTTTTACCCCGACCTGGATTGGCTGCGGGCGATTGGGCGGGTCAGCTTTCCACTATTTATATGGCTGTTAGTACAGGGCGAAGTGCACACCAAAGATATCTGGCGCTACGGACTAC
This sequence comes from Phormidesmis sp., assembly GCA_041742865.1. Classification (GTDB taxonomy): domain Bacteria; phylum Cyanobacteriota; class Cyanobacteriia; order Phormidesmidales; family Phormidesmidaceae; genus Phormidesmis. The sequence continues at coordinate 17,441 of JBGTNW010000220.1, read as the reverse complement.
GGCTCGGGCTGCTCGGGCTCATCTCTCAGCCGATCTATCAGATTACCTTTGGCACGCAGCAGCTAAATATTCTGTTTCAGCTGCTCTTAGGCTTGGTGTGTTTGAGAGTAGTGCGGCAGCAACCAGCGTTGATGCTGCCCGTGGGAGTATCAGCAGCGCTCATGGCTGAGATCTTGAACATCACCTATGGCAGCTACGGCATCATTCTGGTACTGCTAATTCGCTATTTTCGTCTCAATCTTCTCTGGTGGTTGGTCTGGGTCGGGTTTCACTTGATTTGGGCAGGCTTCGCTGGACCGTTTCAGCTCCCAACTATCGTCGTGCCGCTACTGTTTATGACGTTCAACGGACAGCGTGGCTATCAGGCTCGCTGGTTTTACGGCTTCTATCCAGGTCATCTAGCGTTGCTGGCGCTGATTCTGAAATCATTCACTTGGGTGCGATAACAAAAACGTAGGCAGGGAGTGAATTTGGTAGGCAGTACCTGCCAGTGATCGAACAGCAATCATAATTTCAAAAATGTAGCCGTAGACAGCTAATGAGGATGTGAGTAATAGACCTTACCGCCGTGCAAGTCAGAGGAATTGGATATGGAGGGTCTCAATATCAGCCTTGCGTTTAGCGACCTTTTATCTGAGTTTCACCGGCTGATAGAAACGCTTCAGGACCCGCGAAAGCCGAGCAACAATACGACCTATTCCCTCAAAGACGTCGTATTGAGCGCCTTTTCACTTTTTTTCATGCAAAGTAGCTCTTTTCTGGAGTATCAACGCCAAGTGCAAACGAGCCAAGGCAAAGATAATGTACAAACGCTATTGGGGGTAGGCTCCATCGCCAGCAACAACCAAATCGGCAACATTTTAGACCGCATGAGTCCCGTGGTGCTGTTGCCTTTGTTTGCCGTGATCTATTATCTGCTATCGAGCTGTGGCTACCTTAAAGCCTATGCGGTCTTAGAGAAGGATATCTTAGTGAGTTTAGACGGGACGAACTACTTTAGTTCAGATAAAATCCATTGCGCTGGTTGCTCGAATCGGCAGCATAAAGATGGCAGTATCAGCTATTTTCATCAGGCGATTTTGCCTGTGATAGTGGCCCCCGACAAACCGGAAGTGATTTCCTTAGCCCCCGAGTTTATTCGATCTCAAGATGGGCATGACAAGCAAGATTGTGAGCAGCAAGCAGCCAAGCGTTGGCTCACAGCGCACGCGAAACAGTTTGTAGGACAAGCCGTTACCCTCCTCGGAGATGATATCTACAGTCGCCAACCACTCTGCGAATTATGTCTAGAAGAGAACGGCTTTGTTGCATGAATATCGTCAAAGCCTTGCCCTATGGTAATTCTCATTAAATTCAGCTATTGATATTTCCTTGATTTACAAGGCTTTCAGAATATTTGTGCAACAAAGCCCTGTTATTAACGGGTTCTAAGGAGAGGAAGCAAAGCGTTGCTTTGCAAACCTTACAGCTCAGATTCATTCAGTCCGAGCTGATTTGGAATTTGGGGATGAGCACCGGGCGTGGTTACCACGGGTGAGTGGCCTTCGCGGCGAGCTATTACTTGGCTTTCGATAGCAGTGACTGCCCCCACAAACTGAGGATCGGCGCTGGTGCCTCGTAGGGCGGGATTGTTCTCTAGCTGTCGGCGCTGCTGTTGGGTGAGGCTGACGCTAACATCGGGCGTAATCCCTCGGCGGCTGAGATCAGTCCCATTGGGGGTGTAGTAATGCGCAACGGTTACCGCTAGGCCCGAACCATCAGAAAGGCCGTGCAGACTCTGCACCAATGCTTTGCCAAAGGTAGGATCGCCGACCACAATAGCGCGGCCATTATCTGCTAAAGCGCCCGTGACAATCTCGCTAGAACTCGCCGACTGTCCATTGACCAAAACCGCTAGGGGTAGGTCGGAAATGGCGGTGCGGTTGGCCGTAATGTCGTCGCTGTTGCCAGATCTATCAACGGTGCTTACAATGCTGCCTCTAGACAACCACATCCGGCTAATGTCGATACCAGCCTGCAAGAGTCCGCCGGGATTACCGCGTAAATCCATGACAAAGGCTTCAGCGCCCTGCGTAGTGAGCGTATTGATGGCTACCTGCATTTGCTCAGCCGCATGAGCGCTAAATTCATCTAGACGAATGTAGCCAACTTTGATACCGTTTTGTCGCTGTAATTCAAAGGTAACGATCGGCACTGATACCAGATCTCGGGTCAGAATCAGGGTTTCTTCACGCCCGTTAGGACGGCGCACGATCATGGTAATTTGACTGCCGCGATCGCCTCGAATCAGTTGAGAAGCCTGTTCAACACTCAAGTTTCGACTAGAGCGACCGTCAATGATCAAAATCGCATCGCCTGGGTTAAGCCCTGCCTGCTTGGCGGGAGAATTTTCTAAAACGCTGGAGATAACCAGGTTTTGCTCGACCTTTTGCAGCCGAATGCCCAAACCTGAAACCTCACCTGACGTTTGCTCCGTCAGCGCCGCATATTGGGCCGGATTGAGAAATCGGGTGTAGGGATCTTCTAGTCTGCGCAGAGCGCTTCTAAGTTCGCTGTAAGCCGCTTCAGGGGTGGCATATTCGCCGCTGAGCAGCGCTTGCCGCACGCCTAGCCAATCGACCCGGTTGAAGTTGGCATCTATATACTCTTGGTACACTAGCTGCCAGGCTTCGTCTAGCACCATTTTAGGGCTGTTTTGGAAGCTACTCTGAAGGTCGGATGCGATCGCAGGTTCAGCAGCAGGCGCAATCACCCCCGTGGTGATGGCTGGAATAACTAGGGCAACAGCGCCCAACGAGCAATTTTTCAGAAAGCCTAGAAGACAGGCAGTGTTTTTCATTTAAGACAGGGACTGCATAAGAGGTATGGAAACAAAATAGCGCTGAGGCAGTTGCTTTAATTTATTTAATTAGAGAACGCTGTCAGCCAAAATACAGCAAACCTTACAAAGCTTTTTATAACTTTTTTCTCATTTAATTTCTCATTTAATAATGAAGAAAGGGTGGGATAGAGAAAATGGAGTCTCTGAGCTTTAAGGTAGTCAATAAATTAAGATCCGTAAATAGGTATTGTCTAGGGAATTGCTGGCATCTAAGATACCTGCCGATTTCGCGTAGACCTACTTAGCAGCAGTTCGAGTCAACTGTAAGCCCAGGAAATGAATTCTTTACCTTAGTAAAGGACAGATAATCAACCGGCTTGCTACATTCCCGCGATTTACTCGTTTTAGAAGCCTAAAATTATTGATGGGTGTTTCAGTGAATAAATGATTTAGCAAATTCTAGCAGTGCTAAGTTGCTCATTAAGTCACTCATCTCTACAGCATTCGTCTAGGTTTATGCACGGTTACATTCCACCTGAGCGATTTTTCCCGTATCTTACTTGGCCGCAAGTAAAAAATCTGGAAAATAAGCTAAATACTTTAATCATTCAGCCAATCGGCGCAATTGAGCAGCACGGGCCGCACTTGCCTTTAGGAGTAGACGCAGTGATCGCCACGGCAGTGGTCGGACAGGCGCTCGCTCAATTAGATAACGCTGTGTTGGCCTACGCTTTACCGCCACTTTACTACGGGAAATCGAATGAACACAGCCGGTTTCCCGGTACGATTGCGCTGAGTGCGCAGACCCTGATAGCGGTGCTCACCGACATGGCCGAAAGCCTCTATCAGTCAGGGTTTCGGAAGCTGGTGCTGGTAAATGGGCATGGCGGCCAGCCGCAGGTACTAGAAATTGTGGCCCGCGATCTGCGGCAGCGGTGGGGTGATTTTATGGTGTTTCCGCTGTTTGTATGGGGTGCGCCGCACTGTGCGGCTGAGGTGGTGGGGGCAGTGGAATATGACCAAGGCATTCATGCGGGCGATGTAGAAACCAGTGTGATGCTAAAGCTATTACCTAATCAAGTCGATATGAGCCAAGCTGTCCGCGAGTTTCCGACTGATTTCCCAGTCGGTAGCCTGCTGAGCTTAGAGGGCCGCTTGCCCATAGCTTGGGTAATGGAGGATTTGAGTGTGAGTGGCGTAGTGGGTGATGCTACCGTCGCGAGTGCGGCCAAAGGCGAGGCGATTTTGGCCTCTTTGGCCGCTGGTTGGGCAAATGTTTTTCAAGAAATTTATGATTTTGTGGGGTTAAGCCCTCAGAGCGATTAGAGTCTTGAGGTGTTTTGTGAGAATAACAATAGTATGCGGGCTTTTGATGATCAAATTGGAGATGCGGCGGTGACAGATGCAGCGGTGATAGATACGGCAGTAAAAACGCTGGCAATAGACATTGGGGGTAGCGGCATTAAGGCGCTGGTGCTAGACGAGCAAGGGTTGCCTTTGAGTGAGCGCGATCGCGTCAAAACCCCGGAATCTGCAACCCCTGAAGCCGTCCTTGCCGTCGTTGAGCAATTGGCTGCGGGAAAATTGAGTGCTGGGCATGACTTTGATCGCATTTCGGTCGGCTTTCCAGGCGTCGTGCGCCAAGGCGTCATCTATACAGCTGTGAATCTGCACCCTGAGTGGGAGGGATTTGATTTAGCCAAGGTGTTGGGCGCTAGTTTAGGCAAACCCGTCCGAGTCGCCAATGACGCCGACTTACAGGGCATGGGTGCGGTCTCTGGAAAAGGGGTCGAAATGGTGATCACCTTGGGCACCGGCTTTGGCACAGCGCTCTTTACCGATGGCCACTTAGTCGCCAACTTAGAATTTGGCCATCAGCGCTTTCGCAAAGGCGAAACTTACGAAGAGCAGCTAGGCCGCGCCGCCCTCAAAAAAGTTGGCCCCCAAATCTGGAACACTAGGTTACTCAAAGCCATTGATGCCTTGTCGCGCGGCTTTAACTACGACCGGCTCTACATCGGCGGTGGCGAAGTTAAGCAGATTGAGGTAGTCCTGCCTGACAATGTAATCGTGGTGTCTAATGTGTTGGGATTAGTCGGCGGGATCAAGCTGTGGCAGTAGGTGGGAAGTTAGGCACACCATTGCTTAGGCTGATTACTTTCGCGGTGGGCTGCGCTGTCGATCATGTCGTTAATCTTCTGATTCACCGAGGGCAGTATTCACCCAAAACAGCCCACTTTCAGTGCAAATCCCACTGAGCGGGATATCCCAAGGATCGCGAGGAACTTGGGGTAACCGGGCGTATTCAAACACAATGCCTAGGGTAATTTTATTGGCCCACTCAGGCTGCTTTAGCATTCGGTCGTAAAAGCCGCCGCCGTAGCCTAGCCGAAAGCCATTGACATCACAGGCTAAGCAAGGAACTAGAATCACCTCAACTCGGGAGGGATCGACCAAAGGTGAGGCGGGATCCGGTTCGGTAATGCCGTAGGTGCCAGGTCGCAGTGGCCAATCGCAAGTCGGATACCAGCGATGCCAGATCAGCGCTTTACCTTCACAGCGGGGCAATCCCCAGCTTCTTTGCTGCTGAAGCAACGCTGATAAATCGGGTTCGCCTCGAAAGCTACAGTAAGCTAACGTCAGCCGGGATTGGGAAAACCTCGGCCAGCGCTGCAAATGTCCGCAGATCCGAGCTGACTTTTCCTGTAAAATCCGCTCTGGCATTTTTTGACGAGCCTTCAGCAGCGCTCGGCGCTGGGCTGCTTTTTGCGCTGAGATAGAGAGTGACAAAGACCCTAGCGCAGCATCTGGAATAGAAGAAAGATCGCTCATTAAGCTGTCAGCTGTCGATAGAGACCGGTAATTTTCTCGATAACTTGCTTAGCGGTGAAATCGTCTGTGACAATCTCTAGGGCATCGGCGGCCTTGCGTAATGGTGAGACCCTGCGATGAGTGTCTTTATGGTCGCGCTCGGCGATCGCCTGCGTTAGCGTCATCAGATCGGGTAGCGGCTGTTGAGCGATCGCTAAATCGCGGTAGCGGCGCTGCGCCCGTTCTTGAACCGAAGCCGTGAGATAAATTTTGAGTTCGGCATCCGGAAACACCTGCGTGCCAACATCGCGGCCATCGGCAACGACCCCGCCCCGCACACCGTACTGCTGCTGCTGCTGAACTAAGTGAGTGCGAACGCTGGCATGAGCGGCGATCGCACTCACCTGGCTAGTCACCGCATCGGTGCGAATAGCCTCTGTTACGTCTTGCCCGTTCACAAGCACTTTGGGCGGCAGCGGCTGATCGTTTTCAATGCTAGCAATCAGCTGGATTTGGCACTCGGGCAAAAGAGAGGCGATCGCGCTTTCATCTTCTACCGCTACCTGATGCTGAAGGGCAAACCAAGTCAGCGCCCGGTACATAGCGCCCGTGTCGAGGTAAAGCAGCCCGAGCTGATGCGCTATTTGACGAGCGACGGTAGATTTGCCAGATCCGGCGGGGCCGTCAATGGCAATAATGGGTTTGCGTGGACTCACCGCCTTGGCAGATTCCAGCACAAGGTTATCTAGGAGCCGAGTGGAGTTGGATTGTTCTGAAGCGGAAGTATCGGTTTTGCCGATGTATGCTGCGATCGCCATCATGCCTACAGTATCTATTACTTGCAAAGGTTCTAGTGTATCAGGATGAACCAGTGCTAGATAGTCTAAAGTTACCGCAGATTCCGTCTGTAGAACCTCGTGAGCCGCTTGTAATAGTGCGCTTTGCGATCGCAAACCCCGTTGGAAGGCCGCTTGAGCGGCCTGTAAGCTGCGGTAGAGCGCAGTCGCCTGCTGCCGCTGTAAGGCGCTGAGATAGCGATTGCGAGAACTCATCGCCAGACCGCTAGGCTCACGTACAATCGGGCAAACCATAATCTCACCCGGCAGATTAAGATCTTGCCTGAGCCGCTTGAGAATAGCAACCTGCTGAGCATCCTTTTGGCCAAAAAAAGCATGGGTAGGCCGCACGATATTCAGCAGCTTAGTGACCACCGTTGCCACCCCCTGAAAATGCCCCGGCCGGGAGCGACCACAGAGCGTATCGGTCATCGAGGGCGGCGGCACCACCTGAGTGAGCATCGAAAAATCTGGCAGAGCGCTGCCGTACAACGCTAGTGACGATGGCATAAATAAAACGTCTACCCCAGCCGATTCACAGAGGGCTCGATCCGCTTGCTCAGCGCGGGGGTAGCGATCAAAATCTTCATTCGGGCCAAATTGCAGCGGATTGACAAAAATGCTGACAACCACGATGTCATTGATTTGGCGCGATCGCGCAATTAAGCTCAAATGTCCGGCATGAAGTGCCCCCATAGTCGGCACTAAGCCAACGGTTTGCCCGCGACGCTGGCTCAGAGCGTGACTGAGGTAGTGACGCAACTCGGTGACGGTGTTGAGCAACTGCACAACGCTCTCCTTATAAAAGGTAGTCAATGGGATCAGGGGGGATCAGTTGGAATAAGCGAGAAGTTTAGTGAGTGCTAGATAGACTGCACTCGCTGGACCTGCATAAATCTAGCGCAGTCTGCCCTATGCGACATCCGTTTGGCGGCATTCGTAAAGGTCAGCAGCGATCGCCAAAGTCTGAAAAAGAATCTTAAAAAAGGGCAAAAAAAAGCCCTTCACGAAGAAGGGCCACTCAATCCGAATGCTGACGGTGTGGAAATGCACTCATACACCGCTAGTTGCTTGATTTGCTGCTACGTACAGGTTGCCTCTGAACGCACGGTACAAATCCAGTGACTGATGCCATGAATTGCCATCAGTCACATTGGCCCAGCAATTCTCTATCAGTTAGCCAGAATATCTAGCTGAACTCTGCCGACACCGGCGCTTGTGAGGCCAATTTCAGCCGCAGCGCCAGCGGATAAATCGATCACTCTATTACCCGAATAAGGGCCACGGTCATTAATTCGCACTGTTACCTGACGGCCATTAGAAAGGTTTGTCACCAGCACTCGAGTGCCAAAGGGCAACGTGCGATGAGCCGCTGTGAGCGCGTTTTGATTAAAGACCTCACCACTGGCGCTCATTCTGCCATTAAAGCCGGGGCCATACCAAGAAGCACTTCCCACGGTGCTAGAAACGATTGCAATCGTCTGTACAGGCGCAACCTCGACAACTGGCTCGGGCATCCCCTCAATTTCGGTGATGGGCGTCGCGCTTCCAATCAACCGCCTGAGCCGATTGGTGACTTGCAGTGCATCTTCAGCCGGATTTTGGGTCGTATCCGCCAAAATTGTACGGCTGTCTAAAGCGACCAGATCGCTCTCTGCCAAGGTAACGGTAAAGCCTTCAGTGGCTTCATTCCAACGAACTGAAAGGTCTTCAGCGCTGAGGTCTGCGGCGCTGAGCTGAGCGCCTAGAGCAGTAGCTCTTGATACAGGGTCATTGTCTTGAGCAGCCCTCAAAAGAGCATCTGAGCGCACCGAACCGGTTTGAAGAGAAAGATCAGTGCGGCTAGCGGCTAGCGCGACGGTATCACTGCGGTTAGAAAGGCTGCTGACTTCGGTGCCGATGAAGGTGAGCACCGGGATGTTTTTGACGTAAAGCGTAGCGGCTTGGCGACCGTCAATGCTGTGAGCATAGACCAGAATGTCTTTACTGACAGCCGACAGAGCGCTGCGAGTAGATGAGCCATCGTCCGCACTATTTGAGGCTGGAGGGTTAGCAGCTATGGCGTTGGCAGAAAGCGCTTCGCTGGAAGATGAAGCTTGTGTATCAGCAGAAATGCCGAGGGCATCATTGAGCACGCTATTGGCATTGAGCGCACTACTGGGGATTTGAGTGGGGATTTGAGCATTGGCTAAAGAAGCACTGGCTGCTGACAGCAGAACGGCTGCTGCCAAACTGGTGGTGAACTGTTTTTTAATCGAATCGTTAAAAAGCAACATAATCGGCTACATCGCAACAGCTCAGGTATTGACTTTTGGTCTTAACCTTTGTTGGTGAACTGCTGCTTTATCGCAGCGCTAAAACCTCAACCGTCAAATTGAATGGAACAACGTCAATCTACACGAACAGATCCAAGCCAAGATCAGAGGATTTGCGAGACAACCCCCCTAAAAGAAACTTCACAGTAACTTCATAAAAACCATGAAATAACGAAATGTGAAGGCTTTGCCGGTTGGCAAACTGTCACATAGTCCTGCCGCGATACTTATGACTCTTTGGCGGTGTGTTCTAGATAACTAATCAATCAGAACTGTTTTTTTATGCCTCCAAAGGAATAGTATTTATTGGACTATGCAACCATAGACATATTTTTGAGTAATTCTACTGCTGCTTTGGCTACTTTGATGGGGAGGTATTGGGATGATAGTTGGCTACTATTGCCCCCTAAATCAGCGCTAATTTTGCCGAATTTTCGCAAAATCTATTGTCAGAGTGAGCGTCAGATTTACGGTAGATCTAGGTATGGATTGATCACATCGACGTTTTTTGAGGATATGTGGAGTTATGGATTATCGGCAGGCCGGGGTAGATGTAGAGGCGGGGCGGGCCTTTGTTGATCGGATTCGAGGCATGGTTGACGGAACGAGAAGGCCAGAAGTGCTAGGAACTTTGGGGGGATTTGGCGGCTGTTTCGAGGTGCCTAGTGGCTATCGAAAGCCAGTATTAGTCTCAGGCACAGATGGGGTGGGGACGAAGCTCAAGCTGGCGCAAATGCTCAACCGACACGACACGGTAGGAATTGATCTAGTGGCCATGTGTGTGAATGACGTGCTGACTCTGGGCGCTGAGCCGCTGTTTTTTTTGGATTATTTAGCCACTGGAAAGCTTGCACCGGAACAGTTGGCTGATGTGGTGGCAGGCGTTGCTCAAGGCTGTGCCGAGTCTGGCTGCTCCCTGCTGGGCGGTGAAACGGCTGAAATGCCTGGATTCTATGGGCCTGGAGAGTATGATTTGGCGGGTTTTTGTGTGGGCATTGTCGAAAAAGATCAGATGCTGGACGGTTCGCGGGTAGTTGTGGGCGATCGCCTCATCGGTCTCGCGAGCAGCGGCATTCACAGCAATGGCTTTAGCTTGGTGCGTAAGGTCATCGCCGAAGGGCCAAGAAATCCACGCGAAGCCGGACGAGTGAGCGGATACGACTGGAGCGAAAAGCCAGAAGTGCTAGGCTCAGCGTCTTTAGGTGAGGTACTGCTGACGCCGACACAGCTCTATGTAAAGCCGATTTTGGCCGCGCTGGCTGCTGGTTTAGAGATCCATGGCATGGCACATATTACGGGCGGTGGGCTACCCGAAAATTTGCCGCGCTGCTTAGGAAAAGGTCAATCGATTCAGTTGATAGCGGATAGCTGGCCGATTTTGCCCATATTCAACTGGATTCGCGCAGCCGGCCAAATCAGCCTAGTAGATATGTTCAATACCTTTAATATGGGCATTGGCTTTGTGGTAATTGTGCCGCCGTCCCAGACAGACGCAGCCTGTGCGCAGTTCGCCGAGGCAGGTCTTAGCGCCTATCTAATGGGAGAAGTCGTCGCAGGCGATGGCGAATTACTCGGCATCCCGACTGATTGAACGGCGTTGACTACAGGCGTTGACTACAGGCGTCTGGGTTTGTATCTGAGTTTGCGTCTGGGCGAACTTTATAGCGTTAGGCTGTACTGGGGAAAAATACTTCTCAAAAAATACCTCTATATATAAGGAGTTTTGTATTGAGTGTGACTAAAGGAAATAGTCAGCCGGTCATTGTTGCTGCCATAGCAACCGTCATTGCCATTGTGCTGGCTAGCAGTTTTGTGATTATCAATCCTGGGCAGGCGGGGGTCTTGAGCGTATTGGGCAAAGCTCAAGATGGTGTGCTGCTAGAGGGCATTCACCTCAAGCCGCCGTTTGTGTCTTACGTAGACATGTACGACATCACGGTACAAAAGTTTGAAGTCCCTGCCGAAAGCTCAACTAAAGACTTACAGAATCTCAAGGCGCGGTTTGCGATTAACTTTCGCCTAGCACCGGAGAAAATGGTCGATATTCGCCGTAAGCAGGGTTCGCTCTCAAATATCGTCTCTAAAATTATTGCTCCTCAGACTCAAGAGTCTTTTAAAGTTGCTGCCGCACGGCGAACGGTAGAGCAAGCCATTACGCAGCGAGCGTTACTCAAAGAAGACTTTGATGATGCTTTGGCAATCCGGCTAGAAAAGTACGGGATTAATGTTTTGGATACGAGCGTAGTGGATTTGACCTTTTCGCCAGAGTTTTCGCGGGCGGTAGAGGAAAAGCAAATTGCTGAACAGCGGGCACAGCGGGCGGTGTATGTCGCGCAGGAAGCTGAGCAGGAGGCGTTAGCAGAAATCAACCGAGCCAAGGGCCGAGCGGAAGCGCAGCGATTAATTGCAGATACACTCAAGGCTCAAGGCGGTAAACTGGTGCTGCAAAAAGAGGCTATCGAAGCTTGGAAAGAAGGCGGCGCACAGATGCCACGGGTATTGGTGATGGGCGATAACACGGGTGGCGGCATCCCGTTTTTGTTCAATCTAGAGCAGGATGACCAGATGTAAGGTTCGGTGTAATTTGGCATAATTTATTTTCAAAAGCGCTTCCCAGAGTTGATCGAGGGAGGCGCTTTTGTTTTTCAATTGAATTTAGCTGAGCTCCACCGCTTAATAACTGCATCGACCCTATGCATCAGCCGCACAAAGGCCACAAGTTGAGCAAAAATCGTTAAAGTAGCGACAGAAATGGGCCGATTACTTTGGGAAGTTTAGTAGTGTCAAAAAGTAGTATCAAGACTTTTTAGGGATATGAATAATTATCTAGCTTCGATCTGGTTGCCGGTTGTACTAGGAATTGTGGCGGGTGTGGGATACGGGATGGGTGCTCACTACAGCGATTTGCCGGCCGCTATCGGTGAGCACACAGACGGGCAAATGTCACAGCCCTGGGATTTTCCCCAATTACTCAAAGATTAAGTCAAAATTAAATCGCGCTAGGACTAGGCAACGACGGCGACTCGATTGCAGCGAGATGGCAAAAGGCGAAATGCCTCTGCCGACAGGGGCTAAATTCTGCGGTCAGGCTGATTTTTCAAAAAACATCAAATGCTGTTGCGGCAGTCGATTATCGGTTTTGACCCACGTCAAACCGGCGGCGGTGAGTTCTTTTTTGACCTGCTTTTGGCTCATTTTATGGTGCTTCTTAATCAGCACTAGCGGATTTTCGGCGCGGTACTCAGCGAGGACGACCTGCCCACCGGGTTTTAAGGCGCGGACAATGCCAGCCATCATTTCAGCGGGGTAGGCGAATTCGTGGTACGCATCAAACATCACGGCCATGTCAATACTTTCATCCGGCAGGTGGGGATCTGATTCTGTGCTGAGGACAGTTTCGATATTGTTGAGGTGATAGCGATCGCGCTCTGCGGCCAACAGCGCCAGCATTTCCGGCTGCACATCTACCGCAATTACTTTGCCCTCTTTCACCCAGTCTGCTAGCTGAAAGCTAATGTAGCCCAGCCCTGCGCCAATATCAGCCACGACATCATCAGGCTTTAACATCAGCGCATCGACCGCCATATCTGAGCGTTCTTCAGTAGCACGGCTAGGGCGAGTGAGCCAATTTGCGCCCTGATAGCCCATAACATTAGCAATTTCGCGGCCATAGTAGATCTTGCCAATGCCGTCTGAGCTAGGAGAAATGTAGCGATAGGGGCCATCGGTCGGCGTTGCAGCACTTACCGCGCAGCCTAAGGATGAGAGCAGCAACAAACAGCAGGCTGTCAATCGAATAAGGGCTGGGGCGATGGAGAATTTACGCACAGTTAGAGTGACCTTTGGGGATGATTATGAGGATACACCTTGGTACAGTCGGTCACAGCGTGAATTTACGTTGTGGATTCACGCTGTGGTGGATTTGATCGCCCAGCCCAAGCGGCCCAAGCAATCAGCACAAACTGAAACGGTAGCCGAATGCCATGCAGCCACCAGCTATCAGGGATGCCAGAGAGCTTGATATGGTTAAAAGCCATATTGAGGTTAGCCGGATACACCGCAATCAATAGAGCGACCAATCCCCAGCTAGCCAGCTGCCTTGTCGGCGGGAAAAATAACCCCGCGCCCAATACAATCTCAAAAACGCCGCTAATGTAGACCAGCGCTGCGGGAAAAGGCAAGAAATCAGGCACGATTTTGATGAAAGGCGCTGGCGTTACAAAGTGAAAAACCCCGGCAACTATCATAAAAATCGCTAGCATACTGCGCAGCGTTGCTTTGTTGGATTGCAGGATTGTGCGGATGGCGTCCATAGGCTTTAAAAATTCTCTTTGGTCTGTTCTTTAATCTTGTCGAAACTTGTCAGCCACAGATATAACCTGTGGCTACGGCTTTGGCTTCTACCTACAGGCAGGCGTTAAAACAGGCGGCAGACAAAAAAGACCTTAATCTAATCAGAAGAAGAAGCCGCACCTACAGATCTAAAGGTTGACTAACACCGCAGTGCTTGCAGTGTGGCAAATGCTGATAGGTGAGATTGTGGCAGTTGGCGCAGTCGTGATACTGAGCGTAGCTACAGTGCGGGCAGTGAATATCGTGTTTCCGGATTCTTTTGGCGCAGTTGACGCAGCGCATTTGCTGTATGCGGTTTGCAGCCTGCAAGCGAGTGTTAAAAACAAACTTTTGACAGAATTTGATGATGCCGAAGCCGATTACCGGAATCAGCAAAATTTGAACGTAGCTCCACAAGAAACGCAGACCCCCAAAGAGCACTGCGATCAGGTTAGCGAGCCACTGTAATAAAAAGCCAACTTGAAAAAATTCAAAGATCTTCCAGATCAAAGGGATCAGAAAAATTGCGAGCAGGTGCCAGCTAATCAGGGCAACATAGCCGTAGCCTCGGCGCTGCGAAAACCGATGAACGGCTAAAGCAAGTGCTATCAACGGGAGCAAAAACAACCCTTGAAAGAATAGCTGAATGCTGGGATACCAGAAACTGGCTCGGCGGTAGCCTTGATCAGTGGCGCTGAATTGGGCATCGTCAGCGAGCAGCGCTAAAAAGGGCTGGCTCTCGGGGGCTTCAGTCAGCTCTGTTTTGAAACTAGCTAGGGTCTGTTGTCGTTGAGCGATCGCCTGCTCATTTTGCTCAATTTCAGCCCTGGCTTGAGAAGCTTGAATGCTGTTGATTGACTGCGATTGAGGTTGACCCGCGATCTCTTCTAATAAAGTTGAATCGTACTGCTGACGAATGCTGTTGTTTTGGGCTTGGAAGGAGTTTATTTCGGCTTGGGTGTCATTGATGGTTTGAGCGATTGCCCGATTGCCCACCGAATTCACCGCATTGTTTATCTGCTCGTACTGCAAGCAGATTTCAGAGACGTCCCCTAAGCGCCCTTGAGCGCTCTGCGTATAGGTCTGCCGAAAACTGGTGGGATCGGTGGTGAGCGATCGCGCCAAAATATCATAGTCTTTGTCTTCGACAGTGCTATTGCGATACGCCTGCCATTCACCATGACAAGGATAGGCAGAATCAGGGCCAAGCGGCCAGTAGCTGATATCTTCTAACCCCGTAAACACATTGAATAAAATAAACAAGTCCACAATGATAATGACGATCAAACTGAGCTTGTTAATCGGCTCATGATTGATTTTGCGAGACTTGTTAAAAAAACGGTTAATCCAGCGACGTAATCGTGACAGCATAGGAGCGCTTGCCAACGCCTAAAGCCTTGGCCATAAGGAGTGATTATCAAACAAAATTGGCTATGCGCTAACATAGCCAATCTGTCCCTAAAAACACCCAAAGCATAGGCCGTTCCCTACAGTGGCCGATAACGCGGCCGATAACGGGTCTCTAGATCGCGGCATCTTCAGCCATCAACAGGCCAAATTGACGGATTGAATCAATTAAGACTGCTCATCTCTTCCTGCCGCGCAGCGGTTTCTAAGTTAAACAATACTTGCAGGGTCGCCATTGCCTGATCGCGTGCGTCCATGTCCCTTTGAGCGCGCAGTTGCGTCATCGGGTCGTGCAAAATTTTATTCACAATACCGCGAGTCAGCGCTTCAACAACGCCGCGATGCTTTTCAGAAAATTCTGATCCTAAGCGCGACATCGCTTTTTCTAGCTCTTGGGTGCGAATAGTTTCAACTTTGCTGCGCAGGCTGCTGATGGTCGGGACAGTCTCGAGCGATCTGAGCCAATCCATAAATTCTTCAACCTCTTCGTCAAGCAGGGCCTCGGCCTCCATGGCCATTTGCCGGCGGCTCTCTTGGTTTTGCGCCACCACCGCCTTAAGATCATCGACATTAAAAGCAAACACCGACGCGAGCTCGCTGATATTGCTATGTACGTTACGCGGTACGGCAATATCAAACACCATCAGCTTTTGCCCTCTACAGACAGGCTCTAAGTTGTGCCGATGCAAAATCGGCTCTACCGAAGACGTGCAGGTAAAGACGACGTGCGCTGAACCCACTGCCTCCAACATGCCATCTAGGGTGCCGGTTTGAATATCGACATCGCCAAACTGAGCGGCTAGTTCATTGGCTCGCTCAATTGTTCGATTGAGCAAGGTAATTTTATTCGCCCGCTTGGAGATTAAGTGCTGTACCAATAGGCGGGCCATCTTACCCGCGCCCAAAATTGCAATATGACAGTTTTCAAAGCACTCGACTTTCATTAGAGCCAGCTCTGCGGCCGCTGAGCTAATCGAAACTGCACCCGTGCCCAGATTGGTTTCTGTACGCACCCGCTTACCGGCTTTGATCGCATCTTTGAGCAGCCGATTGAGAATGCGACCAACGCCATTGTGCTGCTGCGATAGGCTGAGCGCGTGCTTGACTTGCGAGAGAATTTGGCCCTCCCCTAGCACCAAGCTATCGAGCCCCGCCGCAACCCGCATCAGGTGCATCACCGCGTCCTGCTGAAGCAGCACAAACAAGTGAGGCCGCAAGCTGCCAAGCGCAAGGCCGCTGTGCTCAGAGAGAAAGCGCATCACGTCGCGGACACCTGATTCGGTTTCGGTGGTGACGATATGAATTTCTAGGCGGTTGCAGGTGCTTAAGATAGAAACTTCTTCAATACAGGGTGAATGACCGAGATCAGCGATGGCATCAGCGACTTGAGCAGAAGGAATGCTCAGCTTTTCTCGAATCTCAACTGGCGCAGTCTGATGACTGAGCCCAATGACCGCAATATTCATGGTTGCTTCCTAGGCGTCTGTTATGAAGGATGTTCTATTGTGTCTACAAGCTTTGTATCTACAAGCTTATCTGCGAACGCTATCTATTAATGCTTCTATTAATAGAGGGAGCCAACAGAGAAAGTGAGCAATGCCCACTCCCTTTAAAGTATTAAACAACTGAGGGCCATCTCAAGGAAACTCAACAAAACTCTATTTTAGGAAACGCTCAATAAATTTCGGGATAGGCAGTCTAGTTTCGACATAAAAAAGGCGCAGGCTAAGTGCCTAACGCCTTTTACATTTTTTGATCGATTTTTAACCGAATCTGCCGACAGGTGCTTACACCAAGTTCACACGCTTGGGCTTACCGGACATATGGACGGTATCGACAAAGCGGGCCGTTTGAGACTGGCTAGAGATTACCAAGCTCTGAGTACGGTAGCCGCCATTGAAGAACCGAACACCGTTCATTAAGGTGCCGGGAGTGATACCACAGCCTGCAAACAAAACGTTTTCGCCGCAGGCGAGTTCTTCAGCAGTGTAAATTTTGTCAGGATCGGTAATGCCCATCGAGGCTAAGCGCTCTAAGTTGGCTTCTTTGCTTTCACCAATCAGGCCAGTTTTGACAATGGCCGGATCGTAAATCAGCTGACCTTGGAAGTGACCGCCCAAACAGCGCATCGCCGCTGCCGAAATCACACCTTCAGGGGCTGCCCCAATGCCCATCAGCGCGTGGACGTTAGTGCCTTCAAAGCCACAGGAGATCGCGGCAGAAACGTCGCCGTCGCTGATTAGGCGAACGCGGGCACCCGCCTCTCGAATCTCTTTGATCAGGCCGTCGTGACGTTCGCGCTTCATGACGATCACCACTAGCTCGTCAACTGCGCGATCTAGGCATTCAGCCAAAATCTTCAGGTTTTCAGCGGGTGATTTGCTGATGTCGACTTTACCTTTGGCGGCGGGTGGCGCTGCGAGCTTGTTCATGTAAAAGTCGGGCGCTGCAAACAGGCCGCCTTTTTCAGAAATCGCTAAAACGGCCATTGAGCCGGGCTGACCGTAAGCGCAGAGGTTTGTGCCTTCGCAGGGATCAACGGCAATGTCGATTTCGATCAGTTCATCGAGTGTGCAAACCTCTTCAGCGTTGGGCTGGGTGCAAATGCCCACCTCTTCACCGATGTAGAGCATGGGGGCATCGTCGCGCTCACCTTCTCCAATCACGATTCTGCCGCGCATATGAATTTTGTTCATACGTTCGCGCATGGCTTCCACGGCCACTTCGTCGGCGATATCTTTCTCGCCTTTGCCCATCCAACGAGCAGACGCGATCGCCGCTTGTTCTACAACTTCAATAATCTCTAAACCGAGGGTGGTTTCCACGGGGTATTTATTCCTCCAAACTGCCGAATTTAGGCGAACTTAGCTGAGCTTAGCCAACGCTAATAGCCGATGTTAAAAGTGTTAAAAGAGTCTT
>JBGTNW010000219.1:0-33818 GCA_041742865.1 Phormidesmis sp. | reverse complement strand
AAACTTTGAGATCAATATTAGTTTCATTCGTTTCGCTGGAGAGATACCGAAACCAGGGGGCGTAGTATTGAATGGGGTGAGATGAGATAACTGCTAATTTCTTCATCTAAGGACTCTGCGCATTTTTTTGGCATAGTGCTGTGCAGCAAACTGCTCGTTAGGACGCTCTTTCATTAAAAATAGGGCTATGGTTGCGATCACGACACCGTGCTGACTCAGCGCTGCAACATACACGCCTGCTGTCCATTCGGACTGAATGGCATAGGTGATTAAAAGCACAGCGATTAGAGATTGCAAAGAGAGAATGGGCGCATTAATGCTACAACGGCCGACCCAACCGTAGAGAGAACCCATCATCACGGCCAAACCGATACAGCCTCCATAGCCAAAGTTAGCGTATGCTTCTGCGAGTAACCCCCAGGCAATCGTCGTTTTACGAGTTGCTTCTCTAGTCTGACGGCCATAGTGTATGTTTAGCCGAAAAGTGCCCTCATGACTCCAAGGTTTAGCCGCGTATAAAAATCTGGGAACCAGCATTTCTGGCAAAATCTGGTAGGTGTAACCCTTGAGAAAAGGAACTGTATGAGGGCTGAGGCTTTGGGAAAGCAGCATCATGTGTATAATACTGGCGCGATCGCTGAAGCTTTGTCCTTTGCCTGAAGCGTAGCTGTCTTTTACCCCCCCTAAGTTGAGTTCACGAAGAGAGCTATTAATCCACTCGCCATATACAGCGGGGTACTGCCAGAGCTGAATATAGCTAGACTGTCCATAGGTTCCCCAATAGCGCCCTCTTATTTCTGCTTTGCCTGCATGAAGAAAAGAAAAACAGAGCACTACGGATAGCAGCAGCGCAATCGGAACCTTGCGCCTACCAATGACGAATGCAGCTATTGAACTCAGAAAAACAGTAGCCGAAGTAATGAGTAAAAAACTAAGGGTGCTGCTAATCATAAAGGCAGCTAGTAACAGAACGACTGCCTTTGACTGTTTTTCGGTGAGTTCTTCTTTACCCATCCGGTAGGTTAAAACAAAAGAAGACAGCGCCGTAAACGCAACGACAGTATTTCGCAGTAGCGAAAAAGCGCCGCTGTTCAGCGATAAAAGGGCCAGCCATCCCCCAATGCTAGCTATATTAAAAAATACGCTAATGATCAGGGCAAGAAAGAAAATTATATTACCTTTAGAACCGGTTAGTGAGCGATAGCTGCGTGAGGGTAACGGCGCTGTTTTGACAAAGCGAAACCAAACTACGCTACCTACCAGTAAGAAGCTCAGCGTTGTAGTACCCGCGAATAGTCTTTGGCTTACTGAGTAAGTCAGTACATTTGGATTATTAGAAATCAGCGGCAGCGCATACGTCCAAATAAAGGTGAGCGCAAACATGGGGAAAATTGGCATCCCCAAGGCTTTGCCTGTACACCAGAGGTAGGATGGCAGCAAAGCTACCGCGATGATGGCGGCGCACATTAGGTTCAAATAAAATGTCTCAGTCTGAGCAAACAGCACATACATCGATAGGACTGCTGCCAAAACCCAAAAGACTTTTTCGAGGTTGCCGGTTTTCTTTTTTCTTAAAAAAAGTTGATTAGTCATACCTTGTTCACAGGGTTTTGAGCGATGCAGCGATCAAACACGTCGCATTGCTTGCGGGTCATCTCTTGGGCTGTGTAGGGCTCAAAAGCAGGCCAATTTGTGTCGGGAGTATAGTCTGGCGGCAGTGATAGCAGCCACTTAATGCCCGCTTCCATGGCTGATAAGGTGCGATCGCAATGGACTGATCCCCTGAATGTGATGGCTTTACCCGCATGGCATTGCTGTAAAACATTTACCACTGAACTCTGCTCGTGGAATACGGCCAAAATAGGTTTGCGTGCCAGAATACAAGGGTAAAGCTTAGACGCTGTATAGCTAGGATCATCTGATCCAATGAGCAATATGCCATCACTGTCAGCTAGAACCTTGATTGCCTCGAAGTAGGGAATGCGCTGCGTTTGTTCGTCAATGATGTCGGCCATACCAAACTCCTCAGCAATGGGTTTAATCGTTTCTTGGGCTTGGCCTGTCGGTGCGTAGCTGGTTCCTACGAAGTGAAGCTTGGTGGGCTTCCATGGCGAATTAGAGTCTTGACGTAGCTGCCGAATTTGGGAGAAAAGAAGCCTCAAAGCAACTGACATATCTGCGCCGCCTCTGCCGACATAGACCCAATGCCGAAACCCGTCTTTGGGATCAAAGATTGTTTGCTTGACTGACAAAGAAGGCAGTAGGTCGAAGTCTGCTGTTGGCGCGCCGAAGGGGAGTTCGCTGCACTGTTCTGGGTTTAGCCAAGGGTAGCGAAATCCCAACACCTTTGGATAGTTGGGTGACACGCTAATCACATGGCTTACCTGACGGAGCGCTTTGGGCTCTTGCCACTGGGCAAAGCGCTGATTAAGTCGATACTTTAGCCGCCCGCCGGGGGGCGTGGTGTTGTTTTGTTTATGGTAATCGCTCAGCCAGGGGTCTTGAAAGTCAATCACGTAGGGAATACGAAACTTTTTGTACCAAGGTGCCGCCAAAGAGAGTATAGGAAAAGCGGTTGTAGAGAAATAGATCAGATCAAAATGCTGACCTGTGAGGAGCTGATGGCCTGCTTTGGCGATGTAGGGGAGTGCCCGCCAGCCCAGCGTTCCTAGGCCAAATCGTTGGGTTAGTTGGATAGGGAGTGCAGGGGTTGAAATGATGTTGGTTTCTTTTGGAACTGTCTGGGTCAGCAGAGGATCGTAGACGCCGTGGATGTAATGAGGATCGACGGTGAGCACAGTGGGTTCCCAACCGAACTGTTGAAAGTAGGGCAGCGACATTCGGACGCGCTGGTGGTCGGCGGCATTGATTGGGGGGAAGTGGGGACTGATGATGAGAAGGCGGTGGGGCACTGGGAGATGGGGAGATGGGGAGATAGGGAAAGCTCGTTGGTTTAATCCGGCTGGCTTTTGTAAACTAGGGACGCACTACAGGCTGTCGCCTTTGGCGAAGGCGCTGACGGCTAGCGATCGCTTGATGGATGAGGACACAGAGCGATCGCACCGTTCAGGTAATTCGGGCGTAAGCAGTTGATTTTGCAGATTTTTGAGAGAGTAAGGAACGATAGAGGGCTTCGTATTGTTCAACGATAACTTTGGCAGAGAAATGCTGTTCGGCGCGTTGGCGGCAGGTCTGTCGATTGATTTGGTTGAGATTGTGTACGGCCTCGCAGGCAGAATCGATATCTGTAACGAGGAAGCCGTCGGTGCGATGGCGAATGATTTCGGGAAGGGCTCCGGTTGGGCAAGAAATAACAGGGGTGCCGCACGCTAAGGCTTCGGCGAAGACGATGCCGAAGGGCTCTTTCCACTCTATGGGCACCAGCATGGCCACAGCTTGGCCTAGCAGTTTGTTTTTCTGGATATCATCTACAGGCCCAATGTATTCGATGCCGTTTTGATCTAAATGAGGCAAAATTTCATTTTGCCAATAAGCTTCTCCTTCAGGGGTGTTCACTCGGTTTCCAGCAATTATGAGGCGGCGACCTGTTTTAATCGCAATCTTAATCGCACTATGAACCCCTTTAATTCGCTCTAACCGACTTAGGAAAACCAGCGGCGCATCTGCCGAAACTTGAGGCTGAAACGTAAACTTGTCTAGCACAACACAGTTGTGAATCGGCTGCCACGTCCCTCCATTGGGGCGACCTTGGCGGCAGATGTAGTCGCTACAGCCGGTAAAGGTTAAAGATTGGTCTGCTAGCGCTGCTGCCCAGCGAGTGGTCCGCGCATTGGGCTCTCGCTGATAGGACATTACCTTTGGCAGAGAGGAGTGGAGCAAAGGGGTAAGATAGGCAATACGAGAGAAGCTGTGGAGCAGGTCGGGTTGAAATTGTCGAACAATAGACCAAAGCTCAACAGCATTGCGAAAGGTATCAAGGGGATTTTGAGATTGGCGACCGGGCCAGGGAAAGAATTGATCGGCGGTGCTGGTGGAGTCTGGATGAGCGACGAGGGCGACTATGTGGCCTTTAGCTTGGAGGCCCGTGATGAGAAGGTCGATGATGCGTTCGATACCACCGTAGAGGGTTGGTGGAACAGGAAGCTCCGGATCAGCGGTTATGAGAATTTTCATAGCTTCATGTGAAAAACTTCAAGACTTTCTCTAGGTCTGCTTAAAACTTGGATTCATGTAGAGAGCATTAGAAAAGCCTAAAAATTGCTTGTCTTCGCCCCATCTAAATCCATCATAAAAGCCACACAAAAAGTATTCATTATTTTGCATGAACTCGTTTAATTCTTCAAAGTATTGCATATCAGAAGCATCTTTTCTAAAGCCGACTTCAGCATAAATAAAATGCACTTTATTGGCTGAAATCATCTGGTTAGAACCCTTGAGGACTTCTAACTCCCACCCTTGAACATCCATCTTCAGCAAATCAATCGAGGTGATTTTATGTTCATCACAAAACGTGTCTATAGTATCCATCGCTATCCGTTCTGATTCGCCTGTCAGATCCTGCTTACGAGGCTGATTAGTGACCAGGGTATTGAGCTCAGAGTTTGAGTGTAGCTCAACTATAGCTTCTCCCGCGCAACTTCCTAGAGCCTTATTGATACAGATTACATTTTGATGCTGGCTATAAGACTCATAGAGTTTATCAAATGAGTTTCTGACAGGCTCAAAGCAGTAAATATCAGCGCTCTTGCAATACCTTGTCAGACTCCACGCTGTCTGCCCTATATTCGCTCCAACATCTAAAACAACTTTAAATTCTCTAGTATTTGCAAATCTTTGAGCATCATATAACCAACTATCTCCTCTAGGAAAATAGCGAGTTAGAGGAAATATTGGAGAACTTAAGATAGAGTGCTTAAATATGTTCAACCTAGAGCCAACAAAATGATTCAAGCTCATCTTTTTTGTCCTAGCAGATCGACTATTCTAGATTTCATAGTTTTAATGATTCAAAGTAACTTCAACAGATTCTAAAAACTTTTTTCGTTCAATATTCCAATGGTACTGTGATCGCCCTAGTTCTCTAGCTACTGCCCTTGAGTGAATTAGTTTATCTGATTCAGAGAAAAAGTTATCCAGCGCGATCGCAATCTCACCGGGTCTATCCAAATTCACCAATATTGCGGCATCGCCAAGATTTTTGGCAAGCTCTATTTGCGCTGTAGTGCAACTCAATATTACTGGCAAACCCGCAGATAAATAGGTAAACACCTTATTAGTCAAGCAAATATCCCGATTCAAAGGCGTCTTTAGCTCCAGCGATAAGCCAATATCATGAGCTGCGGCCAAGCGAACCATCTCATTTGGCGGAGCAGAAGGCAAAAGAAATAATTGATGTTTTACACCTTCGGCTTGAGCCAATTCATACAACTGGTTACGGTACTCATCCGAGATTAACCCTCTTAGAGATAAATGAACAGGATTCTTCATCTTGCCAATGGCCCGGATTATTGCTTCTAGACCGCGCCCTGGTCCAATCGTTTGAGAAAACCAATATAGCGAAGGAACCGTAGACGTATCAGAAATACAATCTCGTCTATGTAAAGTAGGCATCCTTTCATCGGCATCATCCTGGCAAAACACATTCAAAAGGGGTGTCATTTTGACCCCATAGCGCTTAGCATAGGCAGCAGAAATACCTGGAGAGGCGGACGTCAGATGATCGCACTGCGGTAGCAAAGTGCGTTCTAAGTAGTCTCGAATAGCTATTTCAGTTTGATTTTCGGGGGTGTCTGCAAGCTCTCCCACATGGAAATCTTCAGCATCAAACCCCAACTTTGCCTGATGGATACGAGCGGCATGGGCAGCAGCGGGTAGTGCTGCCAAGCAATGAGCAATGTAAAGATCAGCGGGTTCTGCGGCAGCTGCCTGCGCCAGGCGTAGGCTCATCGGGCTATGTGCCCAAGTCGCTAAAGGCAAAGATAACAGTCCTGTTCTGACGCATTGTTTAGCCAGTTCTTGGCGAATGCGCCGCATCTTGTAGCCTACGCGAGAGCCCAAATCAATCAGCTCCCAGTGCCAAGCGGCATGGGCAAGTAGGCTGTCATCCAAAGGACGTACCGCTGCCATATAGTCCCCAGCCACAACACGGACTTGATAACCTGCCTCAGCAAGTGCATCAGCCTCTTTAACTAGGCGAGGATTTGACGCAACATGGCCAGGACTCACCAAACAAACTCGTGGAGAGCAAGAAGCGAGATTAGAAGGAATAGACTGGCGGGCAATGGGCTGGCAGGAGGATAACGGAGTCATCATAAAAGTGGGTATCCTGCTTGCTGCAATCCTTCATGAATACTGCACGTTAATAGGGCTCGATAATCAGACCATTGCCAACGTGCAGCAGCTTTCATTGCCGCTCGCCGCATAGCTTGCAATTCATGAGGATGGGTAATGCACCAATCCATAGCTTCGGCTAGCGCATCGACATCTCCCGCAGGGACAATCAAACCATTGACACCATGTTGAACTAAATCCGCAGCACCAGCTTGATCAGTGGTGATCACCGGTAAGCCTTGGGCAAAAGCTTCGGTGACAACCATACCAAACCCATCGCAGAGGGTAGGAAAAACCAAAACATCTGAGTTTTGATAAATGGAATATAGTTCGGAACGAGGAACGGTACCGGATAGGGAAATAGAATCTGGGACGGAGTTGAGTAAAAATTCTGGTAAGCCCATGGCTCCTAGCACGCTCAACTGTGCCGCTTTGCCAGGATTTAACTGCTGCCATGCCTGCAAGAGATAATGGGCACCTTTACGCACGCTAAAAGTACCGGCCCAAAGAAACTGAGTCTGAGAACCCACCTTTTGGGTAGAAGCTTTTAAGGCAGCCTCATCAACTGGAGGAGCACCATAGGGCACTACCCAAATTTTCTCGGCTGACACACCTGACGCCACATAAGACTTTTTTGTGAATTCTGAATTGGCAATCACCAGATCGGCAAGCTTCAATTCTTGATGACGGTAGGCAGTTCGCTTGTCTTGTTTTGCTCGGCAGTACTGGCGATAGGGGGTTTGGATTTCTGGAAATTGATCAAATTCTGCTTCGAGCAGGTTCTCGACAAAATCATGTTCTGGAGAGGGAACATCGTAGATGCGGGCAATCCCTCTTTCTTGGGCAGTTTGAAAAGTTTTGAGACAAGTGTATTCATAGCTATAAACGACTTGGCAATCATCAAGCATGTTTTTGGCTACCCAAGCATCAAAGCGATCGCGCGCCCAATGAAAGAACATATCAGTTGGACGTTTGTCTTTATCAATTTTGGAGAGCAGAATGCGGCCAACCTCTGCCCACGGATAATCGATTGCTATGGACTGAGGAAATTCTGTAATGGCTCGGCGAGAGATTTGTTTAGCTAAGTCAACACCTAAATACTGAGCCGTATTAGAAGCTAACTTCTGCCACGGGGCATTCGCATCATCCATCAACGTTGTGGCGAACATTCTCAAGGCATCGGCTTCGTAAAGCGCACGGCCTACTTGCTGGACGAAGGGTGTAGGAGCCGGATGGGCTAGGAGAGTAGATTTTAGTGCTGTAGTCGTGATTTTGCGATCTACATGTTTTGTTAGAGTCATATAAAAATTAGCTAGCTTTTGTTGCCAACTGGCGTTTCAAACGAGCTTCTGGGCAAGGAAGTGTTCAGGATGGTAGACCTGTTGTGAAACAAAGTTCGGAATTTAGCTGAAAGCAATCCACATCAATAATTTCAGCCATTATTTTTGTTATTTCGCGACAGGTTTAGTGGTTTGACTCACTACTAGCGCAGGACGTTTTTCCATTCGTTCATGTCCCGATTGCGGGTCAAAGTTTAGCCCAATAAAGTCGCCATAGCGAGGAATGTAATCTACTATTCTTCGTTACCCATGGGTTTCCCCCAAACAATCTCTGATTCTGGCTCTAACTCTTGACTAGGGAGTTGCGAAAGCGTGTATTTGGGAAACTTTCTAGACGGTTTCACCACGAGCTGTCCATTCTCAATAGAGCAATCAACTTCGTCATTGACCGATAGCGATAGCGCATCTACGATATATTTTGGAATTCTTAAGGCTAAAGAGTTTCCCGAACGACCGATTTGCGATTTACTGATGTGCTTTCAATTTTTATGATATGCAAGTATATCAGTAAATTTTTCCGCGATACATCCCCTCAAAAAGTTGATGATGCGATCGCTTACACACGGCGCGTTCTGGTGTTTGTAAGCGCTATGGGGTCGTGGCGATGGGATCGGACAGAGGTAGAGGTGATGGGACAGAGGGCAATCTCGCTGTTCAAATGATTCGAGGCTAAGATATTAGTCTTCTACCCAAGGCTATTTGGCCATAGCCGTAGTGGTAAAGCAATAACTGAATGCGTTTGGCAACTTTCCAGCCGGTAATCGCTGCCACTACATTAAAAAAGGGTCCTCCAGCAGCCTTAAGTTTAGTCCCCCCTAACTCCCGCACCTTCGCCCTTGCTTGATGCCTGAGTTCTGGGACATCTGGATAAGCCTCATAGATGAACCGTTGAAAAACATCTGCACAGGTACGGCGAGTTTGAGAGCTGTTTTCAACATTCAGTAGGGTAGCTGTTCCCAAACACAGTGAAAGAAACTGAGATTGTCTTGCTTGCTTTGAAATATTGGCACTTAAACTAGACTTATTACCTGAGCGATAATAAGTCCTTGCGCCTAGGCAAAACTTGATACCTCTGCTAGCAAGTAAAATACGGGAAAAATAGTCAAAATCATTGATCAATGAAAGCCTTTCATCCCACGGGCCAGCCTTCTCGATAATCTGCCTAGGGATGAGCCATGCAGCGCCATGCATCATTAGATGATTTTCCCAGGCGCACACTAGCCAATCGATAGGCTGTAAGTCTTGCCACAGAGGTTGGTACTTAAAAGTAGCACCTTCAGGGGATTCATAAAATCTAGCCCACTCACAAGAAGAGATATACTCAGTTTCATCAGCACCAAGGAGCGCAATCTGCCGCTCTATTTTATCTGGTGCAAGTAAGTCATCTGCATCCAGATATTGAATAAAATTGCCTTGAGCTTCCCTGATAGCACGGTTCTCAGCAGCACATTGGCCTTTATTTTCTTGATGAATTACTTTAAGATTTGAGCGAGCATACTGTTTTGCGATCTCAAAAGTTGCGTCGGTCGAGCCATCATCAACGATAATAATCTCTGTTTTTGAATAGGTTTGTGCGAGTGCTGACTCTAGAGTCTCAGCGATCCAAGAAGCCGAGTTATAGCAAGGAATTAAAATAGAAACGAGTGGGTTAAAAGGCATCGAAACCATACTAATCATCGAATAAATAATGCCAATCAGTAGAACGAAACCTTTGTTTCAGCTGATCGTAATTAGCAACTATCTCGGACAAGTTTCGACTTGATTGCTTCTTAGTTTTAGTACTTAATTGTCTTGGTTCTAAGCCTAGAAATTTTTGTATTTTTGTACCGGCATCGTCAGGGCATGAAGTTAGATATTCGTAGGTCATATCTAACTTTTTGTGATCGCGAAAAAGCACATCAGCCTCGCTCTCCATGCGCCGATGTGCTTCAAAATCCTGCAAGCACTCATCAAAATCTAAGATTAGCTGAGGCTTTGTAGTCATATTAGAAAATCCGCCCGTTGCACCCACACCCCACTCGCCAGTGATTTGAGCAGTCATTGCCGAGACCTTACTGCGTAGCAAGTTTTCTCGCTTGAGATGAATAATCGAAATACTTTTATCATTCTTCAAATATTCCCACAGGTCAGATTTGGCGCGATTCCAGTCCGGCTCATATCCTACCTTTTCCCACCAACGGTCAAATTCCGAACTATTCCACCAAGGATTTCCACGCCTACCTTGGGGATATAAGAGCTTAAATCCAACAGCTTTGGTTCCTAATCTATAAGGCTTATAGATTTCTGATTTCAAAAACCCAACAGGATCGCTGTTTCTCAAAGCTACAGTCTCGGGCTCTGTAGCCTTTCTCTGATATCCAGGAACAGAGAAAGAAACTGACTCTAAGTGACGATGAAACAGTTCAAAGAAACAAACCGCTTGAGGATGGCTAGACAACATAGAGCTCAACAATGTTGAGCCCGTACGAATATTGCAAACTATCAAAAATTTTTTATAGTTCTTTTGGCTTTTTAGATAATTATGAGTTAGCAACCAATTTTGCGTCTGATGAAAATGTTCTAGAGCTTTAGTTTTAACTCTTTCTTTAAATCTTTTTTTTAACATACGTGATGACAAGTATAATCAATTCCTAAAAAGTAAATACCCCTAAAGAGATAGGAGGCAAGAATGCTTTCCATTTCTTCAGGGATATTCAGGAATGCCAAATCAGGCGCTAGCTAAACCATATCCAAATTGAAGCCTTGAGTTCCTCTACTAGAAAAACTGCACGTCTAGACATGGATAAAGTTTAAGGTGAGGTAACCAGCTTACAGATGGTGTACCAGCAGTAATTAAATCGAGGTCAACGTCACCGTTGCACCACCAACAGTTTCAACTTCCGCAATCAGATCGTTCGGGGAGAAAGAAGTTGCCGTTGTTATCGAGAAGAGATTCCCGCCGAGTGAATTGATAGTGTAATTTCCGATGCTGCCACTAACAAGAATCTTATCACCTACCTCGAAGTCTTTGATTTTAGCAAAGCCAGAATTTTGATAAAAGGTTCCGGTCGAATTGCCCAACACAAAGCTATCGTTTCCACTCCCCCCTGTGAGGGTATCTATATCTGTAGTTCTAAGGACGTTAGTACCAATCAATACGTCGTCACCTGCTCCCCCTTCTAGGATATCATTTCCAGAAAATCCTTCGAGCCTGTCGTTGCCGTCTCCGCCCCTCAAGGTATCATTTCCAGCCCGACCAAGCAGTAAATCGTCTCCGAGACCGCCCTCTAAAATATCATCGCCATTCCCACCATCCAGGATATCATCACCCATTCCACCATTTAAATAGTCATTCCCGTTACCTCCTAGTATCGTATCTGCACCACCACGACCGAAAATGATGTCATTTCCATCTAAGCCTCTAATTACATTGTCTCCGTCATTACCAGTAATCTCATTGTCTACTGCGCTACCGGTAACATTGGCATTTTCACTCCCTTCTAGGAACACATTCTCCACATTGTCAGGAATAAAAAAGGTTTGACCAGCCTTAATGCCAGTTCGTACTGTATCAATCCCTCCATTTGCATCCTCGATAATCGTTGCGAAGATGGATCTGAGAATATAAGTATCATTGCCAGCGCCACCAGTGAGTATATCAAAATTAGCTTTGACGCTGCTAGTGTTTTGAGATCTAATGGTATCGTTTCCAATACCTGTTGTAAGGATCTTTTTCCCTCCAAAACCACCTGTAAGACTAATGCTGTTAGTTCCTTGATAGGTAATGGTAGATGGCTCACGGTTGGTAGCTACAATACTATCAAAAATACCACCAGACTCGGAAGTGGAAAATGTGTCTACTGCGAGACCAAGCCGGATTGCATCTACGACTGTTGTATCGAAAAGAAAGTTTATCTGATTAGAATTGACCTTTAATAAAGCCATTTAGTAACACTCCTATATAGGTTTTAATTGGATGAGAGAGATTCTGGATTAGCTTTTCAAGGCAAGCCATTGTGACTTTATGAAGAACCACAAGAGTTCAGAAATAGTCTAGATGAAAAAGAAAGAATCAAAATAGAGAAAGTACCGAGATTGGTAGCGCATTCGTTAATTATATTACCCAGTTATGTTGTTCTGACATACTTTCATTGCCTTTGTTAGGAGTTTATTTTTGAAATCTTCACAACTGTACTTTTAACGTAAACTCGTAAACATTTTTTCTATTTTCTTTCTAAATAGCTTTAAGAGCAGGTTACTAATTGCCTTTAGTAACCTGCTTCCATGCATGTCGAAAATACCAAGGCTTAGAAGTCGATACGTAATGATGTAGCACAGCGCTTGGATCGAGTATTTCATCCTTATCTGGCATCACGTCATAATCAGCCTCATCAGCAACCACACAGGTTTGCCCAGCCATCAGCATTGCTACCAACGCCTGCTCCTGAAAATAATGAGTTCCCTCTCGCTCAATCAAAGCCTTGCACCAGTATTCAAGCTTTTCCCAATCAATGTCACTACTGTTTAGACCACAGATACCTACATTCAACCGCTCTGCAATTGGCGCTGCAGCTAAATCAGCCATAAAAGGAATAGAGTAACCATAGGAAGTTTCGACATCTACCATGTGGCAAGGGTTCTGTGGGCTTTTCAGCCAGTCCAACAGCGTATCTGGACGCTTAAAAAAAAGCATGTCTGAATCTAGAACTAGCTTCCATCCCTCACTACCGATATGAACGTCGGTTAGCTTTCGGAGGTTAGGATAGTTTTCTCGGCGCTCCCGCAAACAGGGAAACTTAGACCATGGCAAATAAGACTCTATTTGAGTATCTAACTCAGCTTTCAGATGAATGATGGCGTTTGGAAAGACACGCAGAATTTCTTGCTGATAAACCTTTAAGAGGGTACCGTCGTCGTAAATAACGGGGCGTAGAGAAATCTTAGACTGCTGGATCAGTGAATAAGCGCAGAAAACGGTTTGATACCAAAAGCGATCGCCTGTAAGAAAGTGAATATCATAGTAAGGTGGTTGCAGCGCCAGTGCAGGCAGTTGGTAAGCCGCTGATTCCATTTTCTTTTTTGCATAGTTATCAAGAGTACTATTGATAACCCCTCTCTGAAGCGTTTTCTCCAATAGACCTTTAGGCTTATAGTACAACTGATACAACGTTTTGCCCAAACGTAACCGCTGATAAATTTTCTGAACGCGACCGTTTGAAACTACGTTAGAAATCATTATTAAAATAAGTTATAGAGTTGCCAAGCCTTCAAATAATCCACAGGCTCCCTTCCATCGAACAAATGCCTCATCACTTTTCCAAGGCTGATAGGTAAAAAATGCTTTAATCTTTCTTGGCAAAACGCTCCACCTAGATATTTTTTTCCAAGGCCGGATACCATGAATATTTAGCACCCGAACCCACGAACGTGACGATGCATAGTTAAGTCTAGCTAAATAGTCTTTAGTTGTTCTATCCGCTGAAATCAAATGAGTCAAATGGAGCTGAGGGAAATAGCCCACTCCCCACCCACTTTCAAGTACAGTTAGGATAATATCGTTATCTTCACCAGACGTTAACTGTTTACCACTTCGACCAAAAGACAGCCGATTCGATTGTTTTTTAAGCGCATCTATATACACGTTAGCAGCCTGCTTACGCAGAACCAAACCAGCACCAATGGGAGCATAGTAAGGATATTGAAGGCTCCTGTCAGTATAAGAAGAACTCTCACAACATAGAGGTATATTTCCAAAATCTCGAATAGCTAAAGCATTATCAAATTTACGAATCCATTTCTCTGGCTCAACTTCAAAATCAGGTAGAACTCTACCTCCTAGTGCACCAATTTGAGGATGTTGAACAACAATTTTAGAAACGTTAGATAAAAAATCTGTACATAATACGTTGTCATCATCTACAAATACTAAGATATCTGCTCTAGCTTCTTTAAATCCACGAAGACGAGCAGCTGTAAGACCTAAAATGTCTTCTCGTACATGCTGAGCATGAGGATGCCAAGTTAAATCGATCTCTGAAGACAAAATATTGCTACTAGCATTATCAATAAGTAGAAGCTCCCACTCACACAAAGGAAAATCTTGCAGTTTTAAGCCTTCAAGAACCTTGGCTAAATTGTCCCTTCGTGGGTTATGAGTACATACAATGAGACTAATGGAATATGACACAATAAAGCTTGACTCTAGAATAGGTTTCTGGAATTAATCAATTGAAGGTCACACGCATATAAATTTGCCAGAAGCATAGAGGAGGCATGAGAAAGCTTAACAGGCTCAACTACATCGTGCGTACTATTATTTCTGACAGATACATCCATTTCGGTCAATTTTCCAAATTCTTCTAGCTCTCTGATCTCATCAATCAGGAATGCTTGCTTTACGTTCAGCCTGATCCGAAAACGACGCCATTGTGCATAAAAGGAATATATCTGAGGCAGCGTATGACAATCTTTTGTATAAGCAGTAGGAAGCCAATCAACTACAGAATCAGCAGACGTGCGAATTAATTCGTAACAACATGACCTCACATCATCTAAAGGTACTCCAACATGATTCAACCATAAACGCTGACAATGTTGAAGATTTTCAGGGTGCAAACGACCTTCCCTTATCATTCTTAAAGGCTCTTTTCTAAACTTATCTTTAAAGTAAGAAATGAACCTTGCCTCTGGATTTCTAAGTAATACAAGCGTGTTAGGAAATGCAATAGCTCTGTTTAAAGCAGCTAAATGAAAGGTTGTCTTATTCCAGAATATTCGCTCAAGCTTTTCTTGCCTCTGCAAGAAAGAATACATGACTTTGTAGCTAGAAAGAATGATGGCCGTTTTGCTTCTGTAAGCTGGCAAATGGAAGTCATGCACGATCTTTTTCGATGTCATCAAATCACCTACAGGTATGTGCTTGATAGACCCATCTAAACACATAGACGAAATTATCTAGCACCTAGTAAATGCCTGTGTTTAATAGCTCTTTTATAGCTAGCTTCTTGCAAGTCTCCAATCCGCTCAAAATTGTATTCTGACAAAACTCGATCACGTGCTACTTGTCCAATTTGCATTCGCAATCCGGGGTTTTTCAATAACTCAACAACGGCCTGTGAGATTTTTTTGGAGTTATTGGGAGGCACTAACCTTCCTGCTTTTCCGCCATCCAGCATTTCAGCCATTCCGCCAGCACTGCTACCAACAATACCTCGGCCCGCTGCCATTGATTCTAAACACACATTAGGGAAATTCTCCCATCGGCTAGGAAAAATACAAACATCCGTTGTAGCAAGCAGTGCGGGTATAATATCTGAAGAAACCCCTCCAGTAAATTCTAAAGACTCTCGATGATGCCTTAGTTTTTTCTCCAAATATTCACGCATATTAAGGGTTTGATCAGGCGAGGGTAGCGCAGGCCCAACAAATCGGAATTTGGCTGACGGACACTGCTTAAGAATTGAGGGGATTGCTCTAGCAAGATCGAGAACTCCCTTGCGAACTTCTAATCTACCAATAAAAGTAACAACGCTGGTATGAGTCTCAATAGGAATATCCAACAGCTCTTGAGAGGGAATATAAGGATTTGGGATGTTGATAACTCTTTCCTCTGGAAGAGCCCAATCTGCAATTAACTGTTCACCCAGTGATTTTGAAGGCGTGGAAATTTCATCAGCCTCCAGTGTATGAAGCCGCTCGATATCGTCAACTGGATTATACTTCCAACGAGGAAAGGGTTTAGGTGTTTCGCCCCGTCGTAAAGCACCTACAATCCAGCGAACTTTACCGCTAAAAGATAGTGAAACAAAATTAATTTTATTGACTAAAAAAGTAGGCGTATGCAGCCTAACAACTAAAGGAATATCAGGACTGTTTGCAACAGCACCTCTAGCACATGCCCGAAATTCGGGGCCTTCAACGACATCAAACTGAATACTTTGATGTCGGGCAGCAAAAACTCTAGCAATAGATTCCGAAAAATCTAATTTTTTCTCAACAATCACTCTATGAACCCACATTCCACCTTCTTCTTGAGAACCAGAACGATAAGGGCTAGCACAAAATACCTCGACTTGATTTCCTCTACGATGCAATACTTGAGCAATTTGAAATACATAAGTGGCAATTCCACCAATAGCAGTATCAGGAGGATATTCGTAGCTAATCAATGCAATTTTCATTATTCAGCTTTAGCGTCTAGCGCATCTCTTCCCAATTAAAGCTGGTTCCTAAGAACTCATAAAGTCTTTGATTGTGAGGTGCAAAGAAATCATAGAGTTGATGCTTTATTTCAGGATTCATTTTTGTTTGGTAACCGCCAACATGAGAAATTTTGCTTTGTGCTGGTTGCCACTGCGACAGCCCTAAAAAATTGATAGTCTTTTCCAGTGCAGCCTGTGGTTTACTAAAAAAATCTTCGCTTTTCAACACTAAAATCTGTTTTTGATCAAACAGTTCTGTCCAACGCTGTAATTGATCAACGTAAATTCCTCGACTTAGATAAGAATATCGGGCGTAATCAACATCATAAAAATTGGCTTCTTGCTCCATTTTTTTTAAGATCCAGTCTATCCTCTCAGATTCCTTCGAGATAGCATCTGAAAATGTTAGAAGCTCATTCCCATTTCTACAAGTCATTTGATAATGCGAATAGGCTCTATCAACTGGGTTCCGCAACATCACTATTATTTTCGTATCGGGAAGATACTTTGCCACTCGCTGAGGCGCTATGGGATGAAATAGATATGCGGGAGTAGCTTCACCTGTGATAAAGCTTTCTGTTTTAGGCGAAACCAAGCTTTTAATAGGAAACTGAGCCCGATACCAACCTACCCCTTTGCTAAAGTTTCCAGGATTGTCAAAAAAATGTATTTCTTTCTTACTAGCACTTTTAATGTTTGGATGTTCTATAAGATAATTATAGAGAGTGGTTGTTCCACATTTATTGGCACCAATCACCAAAAAATCTGGGAAGCGCCTTTGAGAGGCAGTGATATTTCTATATACGGTGGTTAAAGTAGTGCGAATTGAATAGTGATAGTTTAGTTTAAAGGCTCGTGTAGTAGTCATGTTGCACTTTAGCAATGAGGTTAGATTAATTTCCCAACAAAATCTGCCTGAGACTAAGTTTTAGAGAAGCAAGAAGGTCAAGAATAGATTCAGGCAAAATATTGTTTATGGCAATAAATAGTTTATACCTAGTGGATAGAAACCTACTGTAAAAATCAGCTTGCTTTTTAAGATCAGGAACAACAGCCAAACTGCGAGTATCTTCTGGTAAAACTTCCAAGAAATTCAGCACCTTAGAAAGGCACGCTTCGTAATCAGATACCATGTCCTCATAAACAACAGTATAAGCAGGAATCGAATTAGCATCAAAAAAATCATGCCACGACTTCTCCCATTCTTCTATAAGGCTAAGGTTCCTACTAATATGAAAATCTGTGATTCTGGGGAAGGGGAAAGCTTTTTGCTTTTTTTCAGAAACATCTTTCTTCCACATTCTTGTTTTTTCAGCCCGACATAGAGATATTGATTGGGCTAACTTATCTCTTCTTGTAATCAAGATGAATTTCGCATTGGGGAAAACTTTTTCCAACAGTTCCGTGTCTGACATCACCTGCCCAACCGGACGAATTCGCTTTAGCAAAGCGTCAAAATTCCACTTCATCAACTTCACACCGGTTACGCCGTTAGTAGAAACATTCGTTACTAACTGCTGATGAATAAAATTCATGTACGCTTCATCACTGAGTATAGAGTTACTACTTAGATGATCGCGAAGAAACTCTTTTGGGTTGCCTGCACAGTTAGTCTTCTGGAGCATGTTGCATAGTAAGCTACTTCCGCTCCGCATCGTTGCACAGATAAAATAAGTTTGGGTTACAGACATTACTCAGCCCTAGAAATTTTGCAAAAATAGTGATTTTTAATATGGCGCATGACATTCCATAATGATTCAGGAAATAGATAGTTCAGAAAAAAATAAACTCGATAATACAAAATTAAGAATTCTGTATAAAGATCAGCTTGCTTCTTGAGAGTGGAAGGAACGACAGCCACCTTGAACGCATCGGGAATTTCAAGAAACTCTAAAATTCTTTGAGTGTGTAAACTTTGAGCCTCAATTAGCTCTTCATAAGTAACTGTATAGGGGGTAATCGAATTCTCCTGAAAAAACTTTTTCCAAATATCTTCGCGTTCTACGGCACGCTTTATTGCAGATCTAATGTAGAAGGGAGTGATAGAGAACCGTCTTTGTTTTGCACTTTGCTTTGGACTTTGTTTTGTGAGATATAAAGCTGATGAAGAATGTTTTTCCCACTGATTGCTTTGTTCAGCGCGAGCTAGCGATACCGCCTGCCGGAGCTTGTTTTCGCGAGTAACAAAGATAAATTTAACATTAGGAAAGACATCACGTAATGCGTCAAGATCCGACTTTACATCCAAGCTTTTAGACAAGCCTTTACACCTATGAAGATGCTCTAGAAACTCTAAGAAATGATTTTCCATGATCTTAACGCCAGTTATGCCTTCTTCAGAAGCATGAGCTTCTAAACTATCTCGAACATATTGCAAATAGTTATCTTCATCAAAAGAGACTTTGCTATTGTGAGTAGGCAGTAAATATTCCTTTGGGCATCCAACTTTGTTCGTATTTGTTAGTAGATGACACAGTAAAGTACTTCCACTTCTTTGAGTCGCACAGACTATATACGTTCTCTTAATAGTCATTGTTAGTCGTTGTTGATTACAAGCTTCAGAATCACACTGCTTCAAATAAAATGTCTGGTCTAAAAATGATTGAACCAAATTCTTTGCAGGTATAAGGGGCTCCATCAGGATAGATAATCTGTGCAGGCAGCGTAAACTTGATTGTATTTTCTAACACTGCTATCCGTTCTATTTTAGGACGTAGAATCAGAAAAGAGACTAAATAGGTTCCCCCCGCTAAGGAGCGATCAATCTCAGAGAACTTAAGAGAATATCGAAGTTTTCCCTTAAAAGGAGGCAGCATTTTACGATGCAACCTAGGTCCAATGCTGGCTACTTTCTGCCCTTGCTGCGTAGCTATATTAATTGATATGCCCACACCCTTTTGCTCTAGACCCGACTCGGCAACAACCGACAGCTCCAAATCATAATGCTTTCCATTAGGGATTAATCTCATTTCTGGCTTCAGCAGTCCCATCTGATGCTTCTCAGAAAAAACTCTGGCTTCTTTCTGCGCGTCGGGCTGGCTACAATGAGATTCTAAATAGCGCTGTACTGTATCTTCAATAGATTGATCAAGGACGATATTTCCGCGTTCTAAAACAATCCCTCGACTACAAAGCTGTTCTACTACGGACATATTGTGACTAACAAAAAGAACAGTACGCCCCTCCTTTTGCGAGACATCCTCCATCTTGCCCAGGCACTTGTTTTGAAAAGCAACATCGCCGACCGCTAAAACCTCGTCAACAATCAATATTTCCGGAGTCAGGTGCGCAGCGACTGCAAAACCAAGTCGTACTCTCATACCCGATGAATACTTTTTTACAGGAGTATCCAAAAATTGCTCAACTTCAGCGAAATCAACAATTTCATCGAATCTTTTCCTGATCTCGGATTTACCCATCCCCATAATTGAGCCGTTCAGGAAAATATTTTCCCGGCCAGTGAGTTCGTCGTGAAACCCTGTACCTACTTCCAACAAACTCGCTACTCGACCTTTAATATTAATTCGCCCCTTGGTTGGCTCTGTGATCCGGCTCAAAATCTTCAGCAGCGTAGACTTTCCCGCCCCGTTATGTCCAATGATCCCAACGCGATCGCCTTGCTTAATCTCAAACGAAACATCCTTCAACGCCCAAAACTCTTCTGAATCCGAACGCTGAACCTTTCCCGGATGCCGAAACTGAGTCACAATCCCCTTCACACCATTAGCCACCACATCCCGCAGCGCCGTATACCGCTCCCCCTCCCCCTCCTGCTGATGCCCAATAACGTACTTCTTGCCTAAATTTTCAACGCGAATAACAGTATCAGACATAGAAAAAATTAGAGGGTATTAACTGAACAAAAATTAGATTATGCGTCTGAACTGTTTTCTACAGCTTCTGAAATGATCGCATCTTGAGAAGAAGCCATCAAAACATCATTCGGCAACAGATCAACAACAAACGCCAACACCAAATCCGCCATCTCCACCGCTGTCTCAGCCTCATCTTTCTGTGGCTCAAAAACATCCTGTGGATATCGAAAGCCAGTTGCATAAGGCGTCAACGTTTCCGCAGCATCACGAAAATTCTCAAAATCAGAACAAAAAAGAACGCATTGATCAATGCAAAACACTCAAATTATGAGTCTTTTGAAAAATAACATCGTGATAGGTTAGGTAGCCCTTCAAGGCTTTTTCTACAGATTGCTGGCAATGATAAACAGCCACATCCAAAAGCGACTGCTCACTCTCCATCAATAACCTACCCGCCAGCAAATCTCGCTGACTCTTCAAAACCCACTGCCCTACCTCACAGCGCTTCTCACGCTCCATACAAAAGCTTCCCTTCCCGCAGCACCTGACTCACTAAAGAACTCCGAACGCTTTGCTTGCGCCGCACCTCATCCCTCGTCATCACAATCACATCAGTAGGCATCGATATACCGCGCAAAGCTTGGTAAGCCCCTCTTGCTCGACGATAGCTTGGCTCATCCGAATGAGAAACAACGCCCCTACTGATCAGAGCTTGCAACTTGTTCTAAAAAATCAGCAAATACCATCAACTCCTGAGAAACCCGATCCGCTGTAGGTTTTAGATGCTGAACCAGCAAGCCAATCTGCTCAGAATCAAGATTGTACGTATAAACATTGCGAACAACATGGCGAAAGCCTCGATAGCGATCTAACAACTCCCGGCATTCAGAACTTAACACCGCAGGTCTAACGCTAGGTATTTCAGCACTTAACTGATGCAAGAGATCTCGATGCCAGTTAGAACCCGATGGTTTAGTTTGATCGATCCCTTCTGCAATGATTTATTTCTAGTAGTCGTTCGATTCCAGCATAAAAGCCATGAAGATTTAGAGCAACGGCATCAACATAGTAATCATCTTCACTATTTTCCCTACTGGAAAAACCTTGCTGCCAAATCCGTTCAGTGCGCTCCATGACTTGAGCCAGTTCCCCCAATTCTCGACGAATTCGCCCCGAGATCGCCAGATAAGCCGGCCTCATAGCGATCGCCCTTCTTGCAAAATCACCTGTTTTAACCCAGGCTGACATCGCTCCATCCTCACCAAATCAACCTTGAACTCCGGTTCCAAATCTTGAAGCTGGGCAACCGCCGTTAAATGAGTGAGTGAATCTAATCCCCAAACCGCTAGATCAATATCTGAGGTTGGGGAAAACCAATAACCATGAACCAGAGAGCCAAAAACTACAACACGTTCCGCCTTAAATTTCCCCCTCAGCAAAGTAGCAGCCTGCTTCGCCACTTCAGTCGCATTTGCCACTCGCTGCACTTGTCTGACTTCTTCCATCGCCTGCCGCTGATTTAGCGTCAAGCGATAAGCCTCTAGTTTTTTCATAAACTGCACAGGACACTTGACTCCTCAAGTTTACCCCACCCTCAATCCCCCCACAAAAAAGAGGCTCAGCCGATCATCATGCCTCT
Source organism: Phormidesmis sp. (assembly GCA_041742865.1). GTDB lineage: Bacteria > Cyanobacteriota > Cyanobacteriia > Phormidesmidales > Phormidesmidaceae > Phormidesmis. The sequence continues at coordinate 12,553 of JBGTNW010000219.1, read as the reverse complement.
CACCCACGCTCAACCCAAAAGCGCGATCGGCCTCCTGCAAAGAATCCCTCAACGCTCCTACAAAAAAAGAGCCATAGGCGATCGCCCATCAGCTTACAACCAAAACCTATTCATCCCACGGATTCAGTATCCGAACATTACAGAACTCAAAATCAGAAACATTTCGAGTCGCCAGCACAGCATCATGACTGAGGGTAATCGCCGCAATCATGCAATCGAATGCTTCCATTGATTGGCCCTGTCGTTCACAATTTCTAAGGCGGATCTCTGCAATCGAAATGCTAGTCGTTGCTAACGATATCAAAGGTTCCATTTCCAACCAACGAACAACCTGAATATTAGGAACAGGTCGCATCATCTCAGAAAGAACATTGGTATCCAGGATAATCAATCTTCCAGTCCATCCACAGAACGCATCCGAACCGTAGGATGCGCTTCTAGTTCCACCCCCCAATCTACGCCAAACAGCGAAGACGCCAGCGACGCAAGATTGGTAGACTCATCTTTCTCCAAAACACATTGCAAAATCAACTGAGCCTCTTCTTCCACAGAGCGCCCACCCCGAACAGCCCTCGCCTTCAGACGAGCCGTTAGCCGATTATCAAGATCCCGAATAGTTATGCCGCTCATATATCCCCGACTCCCCCACAATCGCAATACGCCAATTATAGTAGTCATACCAACCCAACTCCCCACTCCCCATTCCCCACTTCCCTCCCCTCCTCAAGGAACTAAGCAATAAACATCTCAATTTATTCTTCGTCTGGCTTTACGCCCAATTCTCTTAGCCGTTGTGCCAGCCGATCAGCGCGTTCAGCATCGGTTCAGCATCGGTTCAGCATCGGTTCCCTAACGGCTCAATGCCCACCGCAAAATCTTGGATAGCTTAGCTTCAACTTCGAGCTCCGCACCTAAACTGCTTCCGGATCAACCCCTAGCGATCGCAACCGCTCCGCCAACCGCTCTGCCCGCTGCCGTTCTTGCTCTGTCTGCTGTTGCGCCCGTTCCGCTCGCTGCCGTTCCTGCGTTACCTGCTCTTGCGCCGTCGGCACCCAATGCCCCCGTCCGTCTCGCCAGCGCAGCCATTGTCCCTGCACCCCTTCATACTCCCCTCGCCACACAGCCAGTTCCAGGGCCAACTCCTCAAACCAGTAGCTTTGATCAGGAATGGCCAACGCTTGGTAGCGGGTGCCCACGAGCTGAAAAAGCTGAAACAGATTTTCATAGCGGTCAAAAACCGCGTAATAAGGGACGCGAAGCACCTGCTCATACACCTGCCACTTCGTCGGTGGCTTGTCCACATCCCGCAACATCTGCCCCAAATCATCCGCCTCAGTTCCCGGCGATAGCAGCTCTACTACCAAAAAAGGATCAACGCCTTCCTGCCATACCACATAGCTCCAGCGCAGATCATCTTGCTGTTTGGCACGTTCTACACCCAGCACCAAAAACCAATCCGGACGCTTATACCAACTGGTATGACGGCTATCGTAGTAAAGATTCAAATCGGTACCGACGAAAACCTGATCAGATAAATAGGTCGTCGGTTTGCACGTTTCCCGCAGTAACTGCGGCTGAAACTCATGAAACTCGTCAGGCAAACCAGGCTCTCCCGGATCTTCACTGGGAAGATCATACATCGTCGGCAGAGTTTCCCCAGGCGGTAAAGGAGACGGTGGTTCATACATAGGCAGCTGAGCGGCTAATCAATCTTAACCTTCTATCTTCATTTTCCTATCTTAATCTCTATGCAGGCCACTGCACACTTCATCAAATCACATCCGCAAACGTCCGCTCCACCCGCCGAAAATACTGAACCCCCGTTAGCAACATCACCAACACCAACCCCATCGACAGCAAAAAACCCGGCCAATAAATCGCCGAATCATTCCCCAAAATCGCCCAGCGAAAGCCATCGATCACCCCCACCATCGGATTCAGCGAATACAGTAGCCGCCACCGCTCCGGCACAATGCTACTGCTAAAGCCCACTGGCGAAATATACAGGCCAAACTGCACCACAAACGGCACAATATAGCGAAAATCCCGATACTTCACATTCAAAGAACACAGCCACAGGCCCGCCCCCATCGACGCCGCAAACGCGATCGCCACAAACAGCGGCAGCGTCACAATCCGCCAGCTCGGCACAAAGTTATACCAAATCATCAACCCCAGCAAAATCATCCCCGAGATCAAAAAGTCCACAAAGCTGGTCACCACCGCACTCGTTGGCACCACCAGCCGAGGAAAATATACCTTAGAAATCAAATTGGCATTGCTGATCAAGCTCTCGCTCGCCGAGCTTAAAGAATTTGAAAAAAACTGCCACGGCAACATCGCCGAAAACACCAAAATCGGATACGGCACCCCCTCCGACGGCAGCTTCGCCAAATTGCCAAACACAACCGTAAACACCACCATCGTCAAAAATGGCCGAATCAGCGCCCAGGCAATCCCAATCACCGTCTGCTTATAGCGCACCGAAATATCGCGCCAAGCCAGCGTATAGAACAACTCCCGGTAGCGCCAGAGATCCTTCCAATACTGCTTCTCAGCTCGTCCTGCCTCAATAATCAGCTCCGGTGGTTGCGTTGTCATAAAAACTCCCTAATTGCTAACGCTGAAGACAGGCATCAAAAATGGCATCAAAAATGGCATCAATACTCACAATCAGCATTGACTCAAAGACTCAATAAAATCCAGAGCCGGATGCTACAAACCGACCGGAAACGCTGCCCATTTCGTCTTCAGCTCCCTATCAATCCGCTCAGTCTCTGCCACACCCATTCTCTCCACCTAGCTACCGGCCTTACCATATCCAACGAATTGAAGATACAAGCCTCCCTCAAAAACCGGCCCCATGTTTGGCCAAGTCTGAGGAGACTGAGATCTTAAAAAGACCATCAAAGCCCGCGCTCAATTGAGTAACAATCACTATTTAGAAATATTCTGTCTTTGCCCTAAACCCAACGAACCCCTACTGACATCTTGAGAATAATTTAGTAGAGCGTTACCGAGCGCTATTGCAACCCTACGACACCATTACAAAATCTTTTACACCGTAATAATTCATCCGCCGCGACTGACGCCGAGTAAATTCACTCACCGTCGGGTTCCCAGTCGCCAAAATCACCCCCTGCGCCTGCTGCCACAAATCTTCAGGAATTCTGTTTAATAGGTAGTTACTCTCCGGAGACTTCACCACCCAATACCACTCATTTTGCTGGCACTCCTCGCACCAAAAAGCCTCTAACCACTCTCCTTCTAACGGCACTGTGGTGTAGCTAGCTATCACCCTTACAGCAGCCTTGCGGCCCATACCGCGATCGCGCAAATGCTCCGCCTTATCAGCATACAGCCGGTGCTTTTGACTGACGCTATCGATGTAGCAACCATGTCTCGGGCAATAGATAGATCGCCGCTTAGATCGCTTGCGATTTCGTCGTTTTGGGGTCTGCATTGAATCCTCCAAAAATCACACCTAATAAAAAACAACCCAAAGGTCGGCCCTGTCAATTCAGCAATTGGTCGCGAAAGTGGAGAAAAATCTTAGCGTTCAGTATGGCCAGATCAGTATGACCAGAGGTGGCCAAAGCAACTTTTCTCGCTTATTAAACCGTGGCTTTACCTATTCACCAACCGTATGTTCTCAGTATCCTAAGTTTTTTTGTTACACATTGACCTTTGAAGCTACCTGTAGCACCTGCAAATACTGCTGTGAAATTACGCTAGGCGTAAAATTTTTCTGCACATACTCTCTACCAGCGGCTCCTAACGCTTCGGCCTTGTCTCGATTGTGCAATAGATCAAGAATGTACTGAGCCAGCACCGCTGCCTCGCCATTGTCAAATGCAGCGCCGCTTCGAGCCGCGCTCAGCAATGGCCCCAAATAAGAATTTGGTGGGCAAACGGCGGCGACAGGGCGTCCTGTCGCCATCGCCGGATAGAGCTTACTAGGGGCAACTAAGCTTTCCATCCCGGCGGCGACACTCACCAAAGATAGATCGCAAGCGGTGAGCGAATAGGGCAGCACGGCTTTTTCTTGATAGGGCAAGAATAAAAAGTTATTGAGTCCGGCAGCGGCCACTTTATCCATCAGCGGCTGACGCTTAGCGCCGCCACCAATGCAGACAAACAAAATGGGCTCATGACAAAGCTTTTCAGCGGCTGCAAAAATCGTATCGACATCGTGGCAACGCCCCATGTTACCGGAATACATCACTACAAACGGATCGATCAGCTGATGCTTTTTGGCAAACCAGTTGTCTGCTTTTTTGATCGGAACAATTTGCCCTGGATTGGACCAGCTATGAATCACCGATAGCTTATCGGCTACCGCTGGGCAGCTCTGGGCGACTCGCTGTTTCATCGAATCGCTGAGCACAATAATGCCGCTAGAGCGCTGCCATACCTGGCGGTTAATCCAGCGCCAGAGTTTGGCAATCGGGTGATGCGCTTTAACAACATCCAGCTCAATCGCAATATCTGGGTACAAATCGTACAGCAGGCAGACGTAAGGTAAGCCCAAAAGGAGATTGCTTAGGTAGGCCACAACCGGCAAAAAAGGCGGTGCAGTGGTGACTAGCACAACATCGTAGCGATAGGCTCGCCTCAGCAAATGCAGGATGGCTCTGAGGGTGTACATCAGCCCATTGATGGCCTTACCGCGAATGCGCCCCGGAAATAGCTGGGCCATGCGCGATCGCCGCACCCACACATTGCCCCGCTGCTCTACAGATGGCGCATATTCTTTGGCAAAAGCATAGCCGGGCTGGCCCGTAAATACTCTGACGCTCACATCTTGATGGCCCAACTGCTGCACCAGTTCTTCAATCAGCTGACCCGTTGCCGCAAAATCCGGCGGAAAAAACTGAGTGACAATCAGCAATCGCAAAGATTCAACCCTTGCGGCGGCTCGGCCTATTTTCTGACGTTTTCCTAATATCCCAGCGGGCTGGGCCAAAGGCTGTTCGAGCACCATATCTCCTTCCAGAAACACTAAAGCGATTTATGCTTATTTCGTTGCATCAGCCTATTTTTAGATACTCGTTTTGAAATGACTCATTTTGAGATAACAGTTAAAAACAGACACACCCAAACGGCAGGCAAAAGAAGTTTATTTTATGAAATTGAAACGCTACTTCAAACTCGTTCAAACTTGAGCTTAGAGATTCACGCTACGATTAGTGACTCACCTATTACCTGCCTATTACCTGACTAAATACTACAGAATATTTTCTCTTAATCAGTAAATTTCGATAAGTTTATTTCTCTTTACCCAGACTTTATCAAAGCTCTGCTGTCGCCAGCTTTCAGCCTGCCAAAACGGGCTCAAAAACAACAGTGCGTATAACGATAAGCGATTGTTTTTAGTCACATTCCTCTTCAGTAAAAACCGTATGCTCATAATCAGGGGATACCGCTGTCTGCATCTCTATTCCTAACAGTCTGTCGAGTATTTAGGAGAGTTTCTGGATGGGGGTTTGATATTTTTAAAGGTGCGATCGCATGGGTCAAAAACCCTGCTTTAGATTGCGTCACCGCAAACGGAATAACCGTAAATTTTTGTCGCTGCTGAGGCCGCACATCCACGCGAATAAAGCTGTGAAAGCGCTGTTTTTTTCGGCCTTGGCCATGACTGCCGATAAAGCACTGCGAACGAGCAACAACTTTGGGATAGCGCCGCTCATGAGCGCCAAAAGCATGACTCGAACCGCTCGCCTTCATATTTTCCAAAATATCATTAGAATCAACCGGTCGCTGCCGTCGAATATTTGCCCCACTGCCGCCACAAACCACCCAATTTAGATGAGCATCCGCGTAGCCCGTATCAGCCGTGTACAAATGCTCCAAACAGTGAGCATGGCCACTGAAGATCAGATCCACCCAAGGAGAATTTTCGGGATCTGGGCGCTGTACCGCTGCCGCCACTCGCGCCAATACTTGCCGCAGATGCCGTCGCACCCACAGCGTTTCGGCTTGCTGCCAGCGGCTTTCTTCGGTGGTGTAGGGCGAATGGTGTAAATAAATAATGCGTCCTACCGTTCTTGGTCGGTGCCAAGAATCTACCAGCTGTTGCACGAGCCAATCGAGCTGATCGTGGTCAAAACCCGCTGTCTCGGCAGATGTTTTCCAGGTATTCGAGTCCAACGCAAAAAAATCCACCCCGCCGTAGCGAAAGTGATAATACCGATTGGGTAAGCGGGTAAATTGCCCCGGCCGATAGCTGAGGCAGGGCGCGGCTGATAGTGGATTATCTTGAGCCGCAGGGCTTGTTACCAAGTTGGTTACGGAGCTATAGTGCATGGCTAAATGCGCTGCTAGCCGGTCAGCCGGCAGATCCGTGAGATTATCTAAAAACGTTTTCGCGTAGGCTTCACCGCCATAGCCGCCATAGTGGCCTAAATCCCAATTAAGAGATTGTCGTAAGCGATCGCACACCGCTCTGAGCATCCCCTGTCGCCATCTCGCCCACCTAGGCAAATCAGCATAATCATGATTGCCCGGAACCGGCAATAGCGCTTGATTAAACACCACCGCGCGACCGTCATAGTCGGCCCTTGCCGGCAGATGAGAAAGCAGCGCCCGATACGGCTTCAAAAAACCATTGAAATAATGCTGGTAGCTGCCGATAGGATAAGTAACATCGCCCGTGTGCAGCATAAAACAACTGCCTTCAGACTGTTGCAAGATTTGCTCACCAAAGCCTTCACTAAAGCTTTTAGCTGAAGTCGCTGAGGCAGACGCTGCTTTTCGAGGATCGCCAGCGTCAGTATCCCCGATCACCATAAATGAAAAAGGAACCGCTTCACTCGGCGCATCGGCGATCGCTAGCTCAGTCGCGTAGCTCGAATTGGAGATCTTTTTAGAAAAGCCCATGATGGTTAGCGTGAGTGCGCGCAGCGCTAGATTCAGCCGAAGCATCCGTTTCATTAGCCGCCTGATGGCGCTGCTCGCGGCTACCTGCCGAGCCATAGCCGTAGGCGTAATACCGATAGCCCCCAAAGCCGTGTGATTTCACCCCGTTAGCCACCATTCCCAATACCGGAATTTTAGACATCTTCAGCGTTTCAATCGTCTGACTCAGCACCGTGCGATCCGTTTTACCCATGCGAGTCACTAGCACCAGGCCATCGGTTTGCTGACCAATCAGGCTCACATCCGCGAGTCCTGTCGTCGGCGGCGCATCATAAATCACCAAATCAAAGCAGCGCTCAAACGTGCCCATAAGCTGATGCATTTTATGAGAAGCCAGCAGCTTAGCCGGATCCGGCGGCACTTTTCCAGCTGTCAGCACAAACAAATTGCCAGCCGGTTCAACCTGCTGAATGACTGACTTAAGCGAGACATCATCGGCAATCAAATTAGAGAGCCCGATCTGATTAGAGACCTCTAATCGGTCATGTACCTGGGGCTTGCGCAGGTCTACATCGACGACCAGCACCCGCTGACCCATGGCAGCCGCCACTTGCGCCAGATTTGCCGAAACCGTCGATTTACCATCTCCCGGCAGCGCCGAACTGACTAAAATAGAGCCAATGGGCTTGTCTGAACCCAGCATCCGAACATTGGTGTGCAGCACCCGCAGCGCTTCCAAAAAGCTCGATTCGCTGTCGCCGCCGTAGCCGTAATCGCTTGCTTGAGCTGAACTACCCAACCGGAAGCTAGTCACTCGCTCTGCTAGCGCCGCGAATCCACCCTTGCCGCCATCTCTTTGGCTGAGCTCACGATTAAACGGCAGCGTCCCTAAAAGCGGCAGCTTGGTTCCTGCTTTTAGCTCATCGACCGAGTGGTACACATTGTCTAGCTTCTCCATCAGCAGCGCCGCCCCGAGGCCCAATAGCAGGCTAGCTATCGCCCCCACGAGCAAACTGCGCTGCAGATCCGGTGAAATCGGCTGCGTGGGCTGCATGGGCGCTTCTATCAGCTGCCACGGAATTTCCGTTTGGGCGGCTTCAATCGTCAGCGTTTCTTGCGTAGCGCGAAAGCGAGTCAGCGCCTCGGTCGCCACTTCAAGCTCTCGCTGCAAATCGGTGTAAATCCGGATCAAGCTTGGCAGCTGGCTTAATCCTTGTGACACCTGCTGTTCAGCGCCCGCTAGAGTTTCTCCTTGGCCTTGCAATATCTGCAAATTGTTAGTGGCGATCGCCCCTTTCGTGCCGACCACTCGCTGCGCCTCTTGCTGCAACAGCGGCAGCATATTAGCTCGCTGCTCTTCCAGCACCCGAATTGACAAACTATCAGGATTAAAGCGCGTCAGCTCTTCGGCCAGCTTGGTTTCTACATTGCGCAATTCACTCAGCAACTGCTGATAAATGGGCGCACCTTCTAGCGCCGCCAAAGTACCAGAAGAATCTTGCAAGTTGCTGTAGGTTTGCCTTGCCGCAGAAAACTCTCGCTCTAGCGCTAGTCGCTGCGTCATCAGATCCGATTGCGCTGCCGACAGCTGAGAAGACTGAAGCTCAGGCGTAATAAAGCCGTACTGGCGGCGAAAATCTTCGAGCTTGGCTTGAATGTTATCGACCTGCAATTGCAGCGTCGGCAGCTGTTTTTCAATAAAATTGATGCCCTGCCGAAGGTTAGTCTGACGCTCATCAAGAGAATATTCTAGGTAGGCTTGAGAGAGCGTATCGAGCACGACTTGAGCCTGGGTAGCACTCGCGCTGGTGTAACTGACTTCCAAGATCTTAGTTTCACCGAGGCGAGTAATATTTAAGTTTTGGAGCAGCGTTAAGTAGCTCACGTCAGGATATAGAAGCTGAAGCTGATCGGCCACTGGCGTAATCAGCTCTGGGCTGCGCAGCACCTGTACTTGAGTTTCATAGTCCAAGCCAGACCTGCCTAGCCTGCTATCGCCTAGCACCGAAGTCAGCTCTGAAAAGTCCTGATCGGCATTGACAGGCTCTACCAGCATCCGAAACTGTCCTCTAAAGATTTCAGCTTCGCCTAACGTTCTCACCGTGACAACGCTCATCACCATCGCCGCTACGCCCGCAATTACCCAGGCTCTGCGGCGCACCACCATCAGCAAATTGCGCAGATCGTTATCTTCTTCTTGCTGGGCGTAGCGCTGCCACGACTCTAAAATTGAGCTAGTCTCTGGGGGTAAAAAAGGGCCAGTCGGTGGAATGGGCACCAGAGAGGGATCGGGTTGAAGCTGAGAATTAATGGGGCCGTTAGAACCATTGGATTGGCCATTTGAGCCATTTAGATGATTGGCAGAAGACGCAGCAGGAGAGGGTTGAAAAGGTTTCATGCGATCACAGCAACACGGCTAAAAGACTACACAGCTAACGGGCTAAACAGCTAACAAAAACAATCTGGATCAATCCATTCAAGCGTCAGAACGCGGTCAGAAACATCAAACATAAAACCCTCAAAAGAACAGTCGTAACGGCGCTAATATCTGCAAGAACGGACTCAAAATACCCCCTACCGTATCGTTAAACCGCGCTCTGCCATTGCGCCCAACCACCACCACATCATTGTTCAAAATCAGTGGATTTCTCTCCTCGTCAATTCCCTGCGCTAGATCAACCTCTACTTGACGCTGAGTCACCGTACCATTCGGATTTAAGCGCAACAGTTCAACCGTTTCTGTTGCCCGGTTGTTAAATCCGCCTGCGGCTAACACCGCCTGATTCAACGTGGTATTAGGAGAAACTTGCAGCGTTCCGGGCCGCTCTACTTCACCCACTACGTTGATATTGACCGTGCCGGGTGAAAAATTTGCTGCCGTCAGTTGAGCAATTTCACTGGGCGTATTCTCACTCGCCACCGGAATAATCACCGTATCGCCCTGCTGCAATACCAAATCTTGGCTGAGATCGCCCGCTTGCAGTAGCTGCCAAAAATCGAGATCAATCAGTTGCTCAGCGCCACTGCGCGTAATCCGGCGCACCTGAATGCGGCGAATATCTGCCGAAGGCTTAATCCCACCCGCCGTTTGCACCACCTGAGTGACCGTTGTTCGGCCCCTGTTAGCGGTGCCGGTGCCTGCACCAAACTCATACGCGCCCGGCCTAAAAATTTCGCCCACAACCGCGACGGTCATGGCCTGATCGATACTAGACGCGAGGTTAGAAGCCGATAGCTGATTGGTTTCAGCAATATTGACCGTCGCCGTTTCACCAATGACAATCGCATCGCCATCTCTTAGCGCTAAATCTTGCCGGACGTTGCCGTTGTTCAACAATTCCCATAGATCGAGCATGATCGTTTGAGTGGGGCCATTGCCCGCCCCTCGGCGGAGCTGTACTCGACGCAGATCAGCGGCTTGGGTAACCCCGCCTGCCGTTTGTAGGGCTTGGGCGATCGTGGGGAACTGAGCGTTGTTTTCAGGGATTAGGGTGTAAAGGCCAGGGCGGCTGACTTCACCCGCGATCGCCACTCGCAGGGGCCTCGGCGTCGTCAGCCCTACCGTCACTTGCGGATAGCGCAGTTCGCGGCTGTAAGCACTCGAAATTCGATTGCCTGCTTGTTGCAAGGTGAGGCCACTGACACTGACTCGCCCCACCACCGGTAAATTCAGCGTGCCATCCGCTAGCACCTGCTGCGGTCCGCTGTATTCAGGCACATTAAAAATTTCAATGGTTACCGCATCGCCTGGGCCCAAGGCATAAACATCGCTCAGGCTGCTGGCAGCGGCGCTGTTACTAGCGCCCGATATAGACAAAGCCTGATTGGATACCTGCGGCAGCTCTACGGCCAGCGCTTTATCGATGAACCTCGGCAGTCCATGATTGGCAACAACAGCCAAAACAACAGAGACACTCACACACCGGATCTGTCTGGACATCAACTTATTCATCATTAAAATTCAAAGCTCACTGACCACATGCTGACCACACGCCTAAAGTGTTTTGATCGCTGCTTTACCTATCTCAAAGTACGCCTTTAAGTAAAGTGAACAAAGATAAAATACACAAACCTAAATTGATTTAAGAACCCACAGGTATCCCCTAACCGCCTGCTGAAAGCAACCGTCTGAAAGCTATTTGTAAAAAGCTATTTGTAAGAACAGCTAAACAAAATTGCCAGCCAGTGATCACAGACAGATGCCTGCTAGAGACTTGCTAAAACACTTTCTTCAAAAGCCAAAAACTCCCAAAAAAGTGACCAAGTGCCCTGAGCACAACCTAGCCCCGATACTATGCCATTCTGGGTAGTTACACCTCAGTGATCATTCGTCTTTAGCGACATGCTTTAAAGTTAGTAAAGTGGCTTTACCTAAGTGTTTTTACGGGCGTTAGGGGATTAACACTGACTGATGGTGAGCAAAGGCTCTTTTAAGGTGCTTACTCCAAACTCAGCAAAAACTTGAGATAAAGCCAACCGGTATAAAAGTGAAGTTTGCGTGAGTAACTCTACAGCAGGTTTCAGCGCGATCGCACATCCAATGCATCTCTTAATCCATCGCCTACATAGTTAACGCTCAGCACCGTCAAAAAAATGGCCAGCCCCGGAAAAATCACGAGGTAAGGCGCGCTGACAATGTAGTTTTGAGCCTCAAATAGCATTCGGCCCCAGGTCGGCACATCGGGCGGAAAGCCAATCCCTAAAAAGCTCAGCGTCGATTCGGTAATAATCGCATTGCCCACGCCCAAAGTCGCAGCCACAATCACCGGGCCAATCACATTCGGTAATATGTGCTGCCAGACAATGCGCAGCGGATGCGCGCCGAGCGATCGCGCTGCCTGCACAAAATTTTGCGCTTTCACCGCCAAAAAGCCTGCCCGCACGAGCCTTGCCGTTGGCATCCAGCTCAGCGCCCCAATGACCGCCACCATCAGCCCAAAAATCCCCATTTCTGGGCCTACCCAACGCCGTATCCCATCGCGAAACAAATAAATGATCAGCAGCAATAGCGGCAGCTGCGGCAAAGACAAAAACAAATCCGTCAGCCGCATTAACCCCGTATCAATCGCGCCTCCGCAAAAGCCAGCCAAGCTGCCAACCAGCGTGCCGACAGCAATCGATACCAGCATCGCCGCAATGCCAACGGCAAGGCTAATTCTGCCGCCTATCAGAAGTCTAGCGAGCTGATCTTGACCGAGGGGATTGGTGCCCAGAGGATGCTGCCAGCTCGGCGGAGCAGTTGCTTTGGCAAAGTCAATGGTGCTGTAAGAGGCTGCATAAAGCAGCGGGCCGACCATGACGCTCAGCGCAATCAGCAGCAAAATCAGCGCCCCTAATAAGGCCATGCGATCGCGCCCAAATTTTTTCCAAGCTCTCAGCTCAGCCGATTTCAGCGGGGTCTTTTTCGCAGGGTTGGGCTCCGTCATCTGTGCTTTTATACTTTAGATCTGCACCTTAAATCTGGGCGTTAGTCTGGGCGTTAGGTGGTGTGGCCGGTTAACGCAAAAAACACATCGTCTAAGCTAGGGCGACGCAGTGAAATATCTGCCAATGGAATGCCCGCCGATTCGAGTCGGAGCACAATTTCAGTGAGGGTGTTCGCACCATTGGGGGCAGCGATCGCCATCGGCCCTTCATCTCCTAGTTCACCGGTAATCAGCTCACCGATATCGGCTAGCAGCGCCCTCATCTT
>JBGTNW010000218.1:0-7562 GCA_041742865.1 Phormidesmis sp. | reverse complement strand
GTAGAAATCGAAGTCATCAAAATCGGGCGCAGTCGAGTAATGCCCGCTTCGATCACCGCTTGCCGTCGCGATTTGCCTTCTTTCATAGCCATCAGCGCATAGTCAACCAGCAAAATCGAGTTTTTAGTCACAAGGCCAATTAAAAGCACCATGCCAATCAGAGCAAACAGACCCAAAGGCTTCTGCGTCAGCAACAGGCCCATCAGCGCGCCGCCCACGCACAAAGGCAGAGCCACCATCACCGCTAGCGGATATAAAAAGTCGTTGTACAGCAGCACCAGCACCGCGTAAATCATCATAATGGCGGTGCCCACAGCAATGCCAAAGCGGGCAAAAATGTCTCGCTGAATTTCGGCATCGCCCGTGGGCTGCTGCTGCACGCCATCGGGCAGATTGCTCAAGGCGGGCAGTGCATTCACGGCCTCAATCGCTTGGCCCAAGGTGATGCCCTGCAAATTACCCCCGACCGTGACCTGCCGCGAACGATCAAAGCGATCAATTTGAGCGGGGCCACTGCCAAATTCAATATCAGCCACGGCAATTAGCGGCACCAATTGACCGTCTTGACTCGGCACCCTTAGGTTTTGCAGCGTGCTCAAGTCATTGGTCGCCTCTGGGCTGAGGCGCACTCGGATGGGGATTTGGCGATCGCCCACATTAAAATCAGCCAAGTTCGCCTCGGCATCGCCCAAGGTCGCCAGCGAAGCCGTGCGCGCAATGCTGCTGACCGAAACGCCCAAATCAGACGCCCGCGCTGGATCGGGCCTAATCAATATCTCTGGTTGTACCAGCGCCGCCGTCGAACTAACTTCTACCAGTCCTGGCACCTGGCGCATTTGCTGAGTCAGATCTTGCGCAGTCTGATTCAGCAACTGAGGATTATCTCCGGTGAGCACAATCTCCATGCCCTTGCCGCCGCCGCCTGCCCCCTGGCTGACAAAGCTAATCCGCGTTCCCGGAATCGCTTGCAGCTGTTGGCGAATCTCCTGCTCAAAGACGGCGCGCTCAATGCGCTCATTTTTTGGCTTAAGCTGCACATAGGCAGTCGCTTCTGCGGGCGTTTGGGTCACAAACACTCGCTCAGTTGCTGGATTAGCCAGCAGTAAATCAGTGACTTCGGCGCTGATCTGCTCGGTTTTGGCCAAGGTTGATCCAGGCGGTAGCGAAATGCCCACCGTAGACAAATCGGTGTTGCCGGAGTCGAAAAGATCGGTCGGGATAAATTGAGCCAGTGAAAGGCTGCCGATGAAGAACGCGAAGGCTAACACCACCGTCAGCAGCCGATGTTTCAGCGCTTGATTGAGTAAGCCGTGATAGGGCAGCAGCAGCCGAGGCACCCGCAGACCATCGGCTGCGATCACAGCGGTGTCTACACTGGTTTCAGATTTGGGCTTGAGCAGGTAAGCCGACATCATCGGGGTGACCAACCGCGCTACGACCGTTGAAAACATCGTAGAAACGGCCACGGTGACGCCAAAAGGCTTAAAGAACTGACCCGGAATACCGCCCATAAAGGCCACGGGTAAAAATACCGCTACAATCGTCGCCGTGGTTGTGACCACCGCTAGCCCAACTTCAGCGGTTGAATCGAGCGCTGCTTGAAACGGGGACTTGCCCATCTGAATGTGGCGCTCAGCGTTTTCAATCTCAACAATGGCATCATCGACGAGGTTACCGACTGCTAGAGTCAGCGCCAATAGAGACATGCTGTTGAGCGTATAGCCCAGAGCCTGCAAGACCAAGAACGTCGGAATAATCGACAGCGGCAGCGCCATCGCGGTAATGAAGGTGCTGCGCCAGTCGCGCAGAAAAACGCCCACCACAATAATGGCCAAAACGCAGCCGAGAATGAGTGAGTCAATCGAAGCTTGATAAGACTCTCGAATGTCTGTTGCTAAGGTAAACACGAGCTGAAAGGTCAGGTCTTCCGGCAGGCTGGTGTCTAGCTCAGCGATCGCCTGTTTAATCCCATCCTCTACGCTCACGACTACCGCACCATTACTGCGATAGACCTCAAAGCCCACCACCGGGGCCTGATCGCTATAGGCCGAGGTGCGAATTTCGGCAAAGTCATCGGCGACCGTACCCAAGCTCGAAAGCGGCACCGTATTGCCATTTGGCAGCACCACATTAAACGCTTGCAGCGCTTCTACAGACTCAGCACTACCGAGGGTGCGAATGCCCTGCTCACTGCCCGAAATATCGCTGCGACCCCCCGGCAAATTGATATTAAACTGGCGAATTTGATCATTCACCTGCGTGACGGTAATGCCTAACGCATTGAGCTGCTGCGGATCGAGATCCACTCGAATTTCTCGATCTACGCCGCCCACTCGGCTGACGCTAGCCACGCCATCCACTGACAGTAGCTTACGGCTAATAGCGCGATCCACTAAATCGCTCAGCTCTTCAACCGAGCGTTGAGCGGAGCCGACGGTATAAATCACCGTTGGCCCACCGGAAAATTCTAGCCGCCGCACGGTCGGTTCTTGCGCGGATTGAGGGAGATCTTGGCGAATGCGGGTAATGGCATTGCGCACATCATTGGTAACTTTTTCAGTATCGACCCCTAGGTCAAATTGAATGACCGTGCGTGAAAATCCGTCTTCTACGGTTGAGACCAGATTGTCGATGTTGCCCAGGCCCGCTACGGCATCTTCTACTTTTTGGGTGATTTGAGTTTCTAGCTCTGCGGGGCCAGCACCCGTTTGCCGGACTTCTACCAGCACAGCCGGAATGTCGATATTCGGGTTGGCGTCAATGCCCAAGCGGGTAAAGGCCACGAGCCCGGTGATGGTGAGTACCAAAAAGAGCACAATGGTCGGTACAGGGCGCTTAATCGACCAAGCGGAAACATTAAACATAGGGCTACTGGGGTTTACTGACCGGTTGCGGCTGCGGTAGGTTCGGCGGGTGCGGCGGAGCTTGAGTCAAAGGGTGCTGAGGCGACGTTGACCTGATCGCCGTCTTGTAAGTAGCTAGCGCCTTCGACGATGACGGGGACATTAGCCTGTAGGCCTCTGATAATTTCGAGTTGGTTGGCGCTGTTTTGCCCGGAGATGCGATCGCCCACCTCTACCGGCTGAGCGCTCACCGTATTGTCAGCATTGAGCACGTACACCAAAGATCTGCCATCCGCTTGAGGCAACACCGCTTCAGCCGGAACGACCACGCCCTGACGCGAACCGGTGACAATATCCACCGTCAAAAACATTCCAGGCCGCAGCTGAGCTGAGCGACTGCCTGCTGCCGTGCCATCTTCGGCAATGCCAACTTTGATGGTCGCCTCGCGGGTCGCATTCAGCGTGGGGTCAATGCTGCGAACGCTGCCTTGTAATCTCACGGCCGAATCTGAACTAGAGGTAATGCTAACGGGTGTACCAATATTGATCTGAGCAAGCTGAGTTTGCGGCACCTGCACAGAAATCTCTAGCTGATCGCCGCTAATAATTTTGAACAGCGGGGTTCCGGCAGCGGCGACATCACCTACCGTGGCGCTTCTTTCGGTAATCACACCGCTAGTAGGGGCCAATACTTGCGTTTGCTGTAGCCGAGTAACGGCGCGATCAACGTCTGCCTGACGGCTGCTGACGATAGCTTGGGCGCTTTCGACGGCTGCTAGCGCTGCCCCTACGCTTTGCTCCGCTGTAGTCAGCTCAGTCCGGCGGCTACTGACTTCTTCTTCGCTAATGGCCCCTCTGTTAAACAGCGTCGAGTAGCGGTTGAAGCTGTCTTGCGCTTCTGCTGAAGCGGCTCGTGCTTGGGCCGCCTGCGCTTGCGCCTGGGCTACTTGCGCCTGGGCTGAGACCACTTGCGCCTCGGCTTGATCGATGTCGGCTTGAAGCACAGAGTCATCTAAAACGGCTAGCACCTGATTGGCCTGCACGTAGTCACCATCGCGGACATTGACGGCTTGAATCTGTAAGCCGCTAGCTCTCGGCGAAACCGATAGTAAATCAAAAGCTTCTACGGTGCCTTGGGTTGTCAGCGTTTGCGTAACGGGGGCAGTTTGCGATCGCACCACAGTCACGCTCGCACTTGCTACTTGCTCAGTGGGCGGCGCATCGGCACCCGGCGCTGTCTCCCTCGACATGAGCTGCGACGCTAGCAGCGCTAAGCCCAGGCCGAGCCCTAATCCAACTAACAGTCCTCTCGGGCCGCTGAGCCAGCCAGCCCCTTTTTCCCAAGGTTTGGCGGATCTTTTGGCGGATCCTTTAGCTTTGGTGGGCGATCGCTTAGCCGCAATCGAATTGAGCGGCAGTGAGGGAGTCAGCGAGTTATCCTGATTGCTCTTGGGGCCCTGAGTACTTGAGCCTTGCGTATCTTGATAGGTCACAGGTTAATTTAAGTTGAGAAAGCAGTCGTAATCAGCCGCAAATAGACGGCAAAAAGCCATCTGCAACAAAAGATGTTACGGAAAATTTACATTTCTATTATTATTGCGTACAAATTTTTAATTGTGAGATCGGGTTATCCACCTTCAAAAGAATCACAGCAGCGTCACAAGTGATTTACAAACCTCAGATCGTCAAGAGATCATCAAGCTACCCACTATTTCTCTCCCAATCTCTGTCTAATCTCCGCCTAAATCTCTGTCCAACGACCCAGACAAGCGGTACAGATGGCTAAATTGCTGCTACTCTAAACTCCACATATTCATTCTTTACTATTCGGTTTTCCTCCCCTTACCTCTTCACCTGCGCCCATGGAAACTCGCTCTTGGTGGCAAAAGCTCAAAAAAAATCCCCTAGCGCAGATGGCGCTGATTGTGCTTGTACTGTTCTATGTGGCGGTGATTTTTGCAGACTTCGTAGCGCCGTACGATCCCATCGCCCAGCAGCCTAGCGGCTCTCTACTACCGCCTACTCAAATCTACTGGCGCAGCCAGGAAACCAATCAGTTCATCGGCCCGCATGTGTACCCCACTATTCAAGGGCCCATTGATCTAGACACGGGGCTTCAGGAGCTGATAGTCGATTACAGCCGCCCTGCACCGATTCGGTTTTGGGTAAGGGGCAATGAATACAACCTGTTTGAATTCAACTTGCCGATTATCACGAGCTTTTCGTTTGATGGCGAAATTACGCTTAGAAACCTTCAGATATTTAGAGGCATTCCAGCGGATCGTCATCTTTACGGGGTAGTGCCTTTGCCTACCGCTGAAACGACCCTAGAGAGTCCAGTCGATAGGATTCCGGCAGCTGATGAAAGCATCGATGACAGTGCTGGCGAAAACCTAGCAGCCATCGATAGAACTCAGCCTTACCTCAATCTTCTTGGCACCGATAATGATGCCCGCGATGTGTTTAGCCGCTTGGTGTACGGCGGGCGCATTAGCCTGAGCATCGGCCTTGTCGGCATTTTGATTTCTTTTCCACTAGGACTGATGGTGGGCGGTATTTCTGGCTATTTTGGCGGCTGGGTAGATACGGTGCTGATGCGCTTGGTCGAGGTGATTATGACGATTCCTTCGATTTATTTACTGGTCGCTTTGGGCGTGATTTTGCCGATTGAGCTGAGTAGCGCCGAGCGGTTTTTGCTGATTATTTTGATTATTTCGTTTATTGGCTGGGCGGGGCTAGCTAGGGTGATTCGCGGGGAGGTGCTTTCGCTGAAAGAGCGTACCTTTGTACAGGCTTCGCGCTCTATGGGCGGGCGCAGTTTGCACATTATCACTCGCCACATTCTGCCGCAAACGGCGACTTACGTGATTATTTCAGCCACGCTGGCGATTCCTGGCTACATTGTCTCTGAAGCGGTACTGAGCCTGATTGGCCTGGGCATTCAGCAGCCCGATCCGTCGTGGGGCAATATGCTCTCTGCGGGTACCAATGCTTCGGTGCTGGTGCTGTATCCTTGGCTGGTATGGCCCCCGGCAGCGCTGATTGTGATTACGGTTTTGGCTTTTAACCTGCTCGGTGACGGTCTGCGCGACGCGCTAGATCCGCGTAGTTTGCAAGAGCGCTAGCTAGAAGCGGTGATTGATCTAGCGCTGACTTTGTGGCTGAATTTGACACTTGATTTAAGACTTGACTTAAGGCTTGATTTACTGCCGGTTTCGCCCAAAGGTGAGGTTTTCTAGATTTTGTCCGGGCGGTAAATCGATAAAGATGCGGTCGTTTTCTTCTAGTCCGTCGAGCACTTGAATGCGATCGCCCGATTGAGGGCCTAATACCACCGGCTTAAACTCGGCTGGGCCTGATTGGCTCGGCACCAACACGCCCGTTTCGCCGCCCTGAGTAATCACTGCAACAGCCGGGATTACGAGTGCGTCAGTGAGCTGATCGCCAATAAAGGCCACAGTTGTATTCATATTAGAGCGGAGCTGCTCTCGTCCGGTCGTGAGCTGCACCCGCACCTGAAAAACGGTGACATTGAGCCGTTCAATGGCTTCTGGCGCAATTAGCCTGACTTGGCCTTCAAAGGTTTGATTGGGAAAGGCATCGGCCTGAATTTCAACGGCTTGGCCCACTTCAATGCGGCCAATATCCGCTTCGGTCACTTCGGCAATGACTTCTAGGCCGGTGGCGATCGCCACAATCGCAGTCGAAGTCGCCGAGGTCACCTCTGAAGCGGTCGCCGTCGGCGTCACAAAGGCCCCTTCGTCGGCAAAGCGCTGCGTCACAATGCCATCAAAAGGGGCTCGGATGAAGGTTTCTTCAAGCTGAATTCGAACGGCTTGAAGCTGAGCGTTGGCGCGATCTAGGCGGGCCTGAGCTTGGGCGATAATTTCAGCCTTGCTGCCGTCTTGCTGGTCGGCTAGGCGGGCTTCGGCTTCGGCCACTCGAGCCTCGGCTTGATCAACCCCTGCGCGCGCACTGCGGCTGTCATTGAGGGCGCGGTCTAAATCGCTGCGCGAAATTCCGCCCTGGTCAAACAAGCTTTGGCTGCGGCTAAGTTCGTTTTGGCTAAGGGTGAGGCGGGCGCGGGCATCGGTGAGCTGAGCGCGGGCGGCGTCGGTGCTGGCAGCCGCTTGGTCAATATCAGTCTGAGAAGCGCCGCCTAAGGTATCTTCTAGCTGGGCCTGAGCTTCGGCTACGCTGGCTTGATTTTGAGCGATTTGGGCGTTTATCGGTTCACTGTCCATACGGGCGATGACTTGGCCCTCGATAACGCGATCGCCCTGCTCGACAAACAGCGCCTGAACCGTTCCGGCTGACTGCGGGCTGAGATTGACGGTGCGAATAGGAGAGACCTTGCCGCTGGCGCTGATGCGGACGGTCAGCTGGGTGGCCGTAACCGGGACGGTGAGGGTATCAAGGTCGTATTGAGGAGATCGGCGGCTAACGGTGAAAGCGATCGCGCTTGCGGCAATAAGGCCACAGACGCCAAGGGAGAGTAGCCAGGGCCAAGGGCGCTTGATTCGACCGATGAGAGGCAAATGCATGAAGAAAAGTCGCGGCTATGAGCGCATAGGTGAAAGGTGCTAGATGCTGTTGGGGCACTTCATCTAGGATAGTGATTTTTGACAGGAGTGATTTTTGACAATATTCGGCGGTACAGGCGCGCGCACCGCAGGCGAGAGGCGCAGAGAGCTGGAACTAAGTGGGCTTTAGGACAGT
>JBGTNW010000217.1:0-8286 GCA_041742865.1 Phormidesmis sp. | reverse complement strand
ATTGTGATGGCCCCAGCAGGTAGTGAAACGGGCGAAAGAAACGCTGGACTGACGGGACAAATGTATATTTGGTTTCTCAAACATAAAGCGCTGGGCAAAGTGTTTGACTCTTCTTCAGGATTTACCTTGCCGAATGGGGCAATTCGTTCGCCTGATGCATCTTGGATAAAGCTTGAGCGCTGGAATAGCCTGAATGCAGAGGATCGCAAGGGCTTTGCACAAATTTGCCCCGATGTTGTGATTGAGCTTCGCTCTGATGGCGACAGCTTATCTGCGACTCAAGCAAAAATGAAAGAGTACTTAGCAAATGGGGCGATCTTTGGCTTACTTATTGATCCTCGTCGGCAAGCAGTCGAAATCTATCGCCCCAATGTCGATGTCGAAACGATTAAAAACGCTAAGTCAGTCAATTTTTCTGAAGCAATGCCAGAGTTCACTTTAAATCTAAGCGGCATCTTGTAAAGCACTGCTTTTGTTCAGCACTACCCACCAATTTGAGACATGGTGCGGCTGTAGGCCCCGGTCACACCGGATTCGCGCATTTTAAAGTTAATGTCAGGCTTTTGGCCGACGAGGACGCCGACTTGTTCTCGTAATGTTGTAAGCGGTACGCCAGCGCGGAGGCTGCTGCGCAGGTCTATTTGCCCGGTTTCGTTGAGTAGACAGGGGCGCAATAGGCCATCGGCAGATAGGCGCATACGGTTGCATCGGTCGCAAAAGCACTCCGACATTTGACTGATAAATCCTAGTGTTCCTTTAGCGCCGGGAATTTGAAACACATCAGCCGGGCCATTGCCGGTAACAGCGCCTTCGCCTAGTCCCCACTGCTGCGCAATTTGAGCGCGAATAGTGGCATTAGCAATCCAGCCTTTGTGCTCAAATAAGCTGTCATTGCCAATGGGCATGAATTCAATAAAGCGGATGTGCCAAGCTTGGTCAATTGTCAGCGCGGCTAGATCTAGCACCTCATGGTCATTAATGCCGGGGATCACCACGACATTAAGCTTTAAAGGTGAAAACCCAATCTGGTGAGCGGCTTGAATGCCTTGCCACACTTCCTGCCAGCGAGATTTTCCTTGGCCCCCAATGATGGTTTGAAAGGTTTCGGGATTGAGCGAATCTAAGCTGATGTTGAGTCGGCGCAAGCCCGCATCATATAGGGGCTGAGCCAATTTTGCTAGTAAGAAACCATTGGTAGTGATGGCGAGATCTTGGGTTTTAGGAAGGCGAGCGATCGCCCTTACCAACGCCACAATCCCTGGCCTCAGTAGCGGTTCACCCCCCGTCAGCCGAAAGCGTGTAAAGCCCAACGGCATAAACACCTCCGTCAATAGTTGCAAAATCTCATCGGGAGTCAGCCAATGCTCTTTGAGAGCGTATTCAAGATCAGCGCCTTCTGGCATACAGTACAGACACTGAAAATTACAGCGGTCGATTAGGCTAATGCGCAGATAGTCGATGCGGTTGGTCATAGCAGTGGGTCGTAGCTGTGAGTGGTCGCCGTTGGTTGTGAAAGATGAATCACTATAGAACGCTTACCCTTCATCCTCCATCATTGGCTAATAAATGACACGATAGAGCGGTTGAAAATAGGAGTAAAGCAGGATGAATCAACCTAAAAGCGGCTATACCTTGCCGGTGTTTGCCTGTGCGGGCGCGATCGCGGCTCTCCAACACCTGCAAAACCATCGGCAAAATTCGTCTAACCAGTCACCTACTCCTATCACCGTTAACTTGATCAACCCGGCTGAAGCTGCCGAAATTGCGATCGCTCAAGTCGCACTCCTATCACCCACATCCGCCCTAGCCATTACCTACAGCGATCCCGGCGATAATTTAGATCTCACCCGCGACACCCCAATTTGGTCAATCGTGAGCTGGGCTGAAGCCGATCAGATCGAATCTATTCAGATCCTGGGCGGCGAAGGCATTGGCCATCATCCCGGCGGCGATGCCATCTACAGCTACGCCCGCCAACTGCTGCAAACCAACCTCGCTGACGCGCTTTCTCCTGATCAAAAAATTCAGATCAGCATTGTTTTACCCGAAGGCAAACGGCTAGCGCGCCGCACGTCCAACGCGGCTTTTGGCGTCGTAGACGGTCTATCGCTCTTAGGGACTAGCGGCCTTTCACAGCCGCTCAGCGCCCCTGGTCAGCTAGCAGCCTATCGGCAAACGCTCAAAGAAAAAGCGGCTGAGTATGACGATTTGGTTTTTTGTCTGGGTGAAAATGGGCTGGATTTGGCCTTAAAGCTAGGCATTGAGCCTGCAAGACGGCTCAAAACCGCTAACTGGATTGGGCCTTTGCTGATCGAAGCAGGGCTGTTGGGCGTGCGTTCTATTGTGCTTTTTGGCTATCATGGCAAGCTCATAAAACTGGCTGGCGGCATTTTTCATACCCATCACCAAGTGGCTGATGGACGGCAAGAAGTTTTCACGGCCTGCTGCGTTGAGGCTGGGCTAGAACCGCCTAGGCTGCGGCAAATTTTGGCCAGTGAAACGATTGAAGCCGCGCTGGAAATGTTGAGAAGCTTAGATCATCAAACACACGCTAACTGGGTAGAACGGGTGTATGAAAGGGTGGCAGAGCGGATTGATCAGCGATCGCGCACCTACCTCCAAGCCCACATCCCAGCGCCAGAAGCGCAATTACCTCAAGTCGGCAGCATCTTGTTTGATCGTCAGCGAAAGATTATTGTCAAAAGCAAAGCAGGCGAAACTTTGCTGCCCTAGGTTTGCTACTGTAATTAAAAAGCAAATTAATAAACTCACCCTTATAAAGGCGTTTGATTCTCCTCGATATCAACCCTTGCAACTGTCACTCAAGTAACTGCCATTCCTCAACCGTTGATCAACGCCCAATCAGCCTGTTTTTCTGAGACACCGTTCAAAATCACAGTACAAAATCGCAGTCTAAATTAAACGCTAACGATGCCTCTAATCCACTTAAGTGGCTACATCGTTAGCTTGAGCTATTTAATTTTTGAGCCTTGCAATGCGCCAGTTGCGATCTTGACCGCGCCTCATATGCCCACTTTATAGACCCGTCCACCTGAACCAAAGGATTGATTGTGACCTCTCAAACCCAACCCTCACAGGCTGAATCCGTCACCTCGACGTCTCCCCATGAGTCCTCCGCTTTAAACCGTCAAATGCTGGCTATTCTTGACTTCGGCTCTCAATACTCCGAACTCATCGCTCGCCGCATTCGCGAAACTGAAGTCTACTCAGAAGTGCTCTCTTACCGCACGAGCGCCGATCAGCTTCGTCAGCTTAACCCCAAGGGAATTATCCTTTCTGGTGGTCCTAGTTCTGTATACGACCAAGGCGCACCCACCTGCGATCCCGAAATTTGGAACCTGGGCATTCCCGTTTTAGGCGTTTGTTACGGCATGCAGCTGATGGTGCAGCAGCTCGGCGGTCAAGTAGAACGCGCTGATCGCGGAGAGTATGGCAAAGCGGCGCTGCTCATTGATCAATCGGCTGATTTGCTAGCCGATGTTACCCACGCTTCGACCATGTGGATGAGCCACGGCGATTCAGTCACCCAGTTACCGGAAGGTTTTAGCATCCTAGCCCATACTGAAAATACGCCGCAAGCCGCGATCGCCCATCTGAAAAAACGATTCTACGGCGTTCAGTTTCACCCCGAGGTTGTTCATTCCACCGAAGGCAGCGCCCTCATTCGCAACTTCGTCTACAGCATTTGCAACTGCGAGCCCACCTGGACAACCGCAGCGTTTGTTGAAGAAGCCATCCGCGAAGTTCGAGCTAAAGTGGGCAATCAGCGTGTTCTTTTGGCCCTCTCGGGTGGGGTCGATTCTTCTACCCTGGCCTTTTTGCTGCACAGAGCCATTGGCGATCAGCTCACCTGCATGTTTATTGATCAAGGTTTTATGCGCAAACGCGAACCTGAGCGACTGATTGAAATTTTCAACAATCAGTTTCATATCAATGTGGAATACATCGATGCCAGAGAGCGGTTCTTAACCAAAATCAAAGGCGTCACTGACCCAGAAGAAAAACGCAAAATCATTGGCCACGAGTTCATCCGCGTTTTTGAAGAAGAATCCGCCCGCTTAGGCCCTTTTGACTATCTTGCCCAGGGCACGCTTTACCCCGATGTCATCGAATCTGCCGACACCAATGTCGATCCCCAAACGGGAGAGCGCGTCGCTGTCAAAATCAAAAGCCATCACAACGTGGGCGGTTTACCCAAAGACCTGAGATTCAAGCTAATTGAACCCTTGCGTAAGCTATTTAAAGACGAGGTGCGGAAAGTCGGCATCGCTGTCGAACTGCCCGATGACATTGTTCGCCGCCATCCTTTCCCGGGCCCGGGTCTTGCTATTCGCATTTTGGGCGAAGTCACGCCTGAGCGGCTGCATATTCTGCGTGAAGCCGACTACATTATCCGTCAAGAAATTCGTCGCAGCGACAGCTATCACGATTTTTGGCAGGCTTTTGGCGTTTTGCTACCGGTTCGCAGTGTCGGTGTAATGGGCGATCAGCGCACCTACGCCTACCCAATTGTGCTACGTCTCGTCAGCAGTGAAGACGGCATGACCGCCGACTGGTCAAGGGCCCCGTATGAGCTGCTAGAAAGCATTTCTAATCGGGTGGTAAATGAGGTGGAAGGTGTGAACCGAGTGGTATACGACATTACCTCGAAGCCACCAGGGACAATTGAATGGGAATAAAATTGAGTGAAAATAAAGTAGAAGAGAGGCGGAAGATGGAAGCCAACGGGTGCTCGTGGCGACCGACTAAAGTTTGCGGCACAATATTATCAGAAGCCCCATAACACAAGGTATCTTTATGAACTCCGACACTCTCATGGAATTATTTCAAAAAAGCTACCGGGTCACGCTCGGTGCAGCCTCTACTGCCGTTGAAGCGGTGAAAGATCCGCAACGAGCAGCGAGTGATTTTTCGACGGTAGGCAATGACTTTCAGCAGCTAGCCGATAGGCTCGAAGTCCGGGGCGCACTCACCGAAAAAGAGGCGCGTGATTTTGTTGAAGAGATGATGAGTCAGCTTCCTGAGCCTTTTCGCAGCGTTTCTTCTAGCTTTTCGGCGGCTCCCGAAACGCCCACTACCGTAACAACAGTAGCAACCCCCGTTGTGGACGCTGAACTCCAAGCCGAGGTGAGTGCTCTAACGGCTGAACTCATTGCCATTCGCAAAGAAATCGAAGATTTAAAGCAAAAAGACCTGTAGTTTTTATCAGCTCATGCCTCAGCTCAAAGCTAAGCCCATATCTAAGCTAGCGCTGAGGTGCCCAGATCGGGTGGCACATCTTGCCAACGGCCTTGGCCAACGGCGCGGATAGCTTGCTTGAGTGAGACATCGCCTGTGTATAGGGCTTTGCCGACAATGACGCCCGACACACCGGCAGGCACTAGGCTGAGCAGTTTTAATAGGTCTGAGATTGCGCTGACGCCACCAGAGGCAATCACCGGCGTATTGATGGCAGTAGCCAATTCTCTCAGCGCTTCTAGGTTGGGGCCGCTGAGAGTACCATCTCGTTTGATGTCGGTGTAAATGATGGCGGCTGCGCCTAGACTAGCCATTTGCTTAGCGAGATCGACCGCCATTACCTCAGAGGTTTCTAGCCAGCCACGAGTGGCGACTTTACCGTCGCGGGCGTCAATACCGACCATAATTTGGCCAGGAAATTGGGTGCAGATCTGACCGACGAGATCCGGATTTTCAACGGCAACGGTGCCAAGAATGGCAAACTGTACGCCTAAGTCAAACAGGGCGCGGACACGATCGCTATCTCGCAATCCACCGCCCACCTGAATGGGAATACTCACGGCTTGGGCGATTGCTTCAATGGCCTGCCAATTTTGGGGCTTTCCCGCTTTAGCGCCATCCAAATCGACCAAATGCAGTCGCGTGGCCCCTTCAGCTTCCCACTGACGCGCGACCTCTACAGGGTTTTCATTAAACACTTGCGACTGCGCGTAGTCGCCTTGAAACAGCCTGACGCAGCGGCCTTCGAGTAGGTCAATAGCGGGGATGACATCCATGTATTCGTCTGAGAGAAAAGGCTTAAAAATTGTAGCAAGTGGCGTCACAAAAAAAGACCGGACTCGAAAGTGCAGGTCTTTAGAAACGTGTATTAAGGAAGTAATTCAGCGATTCCGTGCCGCATTACTCCCCTCAGTATGCCCGCCTAGCGGCACCTAGCGCCTCGGTAGATCTATTCGCTTCAGAATTTGCTGAATTTGGGAGCTGTCAGGGGCGCGCGGGTGCGATCGCAAATACCCTTCTAAATCCTGCTTGGCCAAGTCATAGTTTTGCAATTCGTAGTGTAATAGGCCGCGATCGCGCACTTCCTGATATTGCCTTGGCGCTAAAATCAGCAGCTTATCGAGCGTTGCTATGGCCTGATCGAGCGCCTCTAGCTTGAGATAGACCCACTTCAAATTCATCAGCATTCTGGCCAAAAAAGCCTTGGGCAACATCCCGCTAAGAAACTCTAGCCGCCACTCGGTGTGCGGCCCATGCTGCTGACGAAACTTGGCCTCACAGTCGGCTACAAACAAAATCTCGCCCTGATTAAACGGATCGACGAACACCTCCATTTCATCGATGACCGGACGGACCAAAAAGTGTCCCGGCATCCCTACGCCCACCATCGGAAACCTGAGCCGATGCGCAATTTCTAAATAGACCAGCGACAGCGTAATGGGAATCCCGAGCTTGCGATCCATCACGCAGTTGAGGCAGCTATTGTCAGGGCTATAGTAGTCGCGTTCATTGCCCGAAAACTTTAGCTCATCAAAAAGGTAATGGTTAATGCTCTGAATCACTTTGAGCGGGTAGCGGTTTTTAGGTAGGCGCGATCGCACATCTGCCGCCATATCATCCAGCCTCTCCAAATACCGCTTCGGATCAAGATCCCAATACTCCTCCTGCGCAATATAGAGCGCCGCCGCTGCGAGGTTAATGCGCCCATTAGCTTTTTGCACTTCTTGGTAAAAGCGCTGACCAGCGGGAGAAAGTCTCATAGATTCAGTTCAATAACGACGCACTGCTCTAATTTAAGGCAGATCCATTGTATAGCGAAGGTTAACCAGAGACTGTATCCGTCAAAGGAGGGTCTAAGTGAAAAGCCCGATCTAAAAGAAAGGGCTATTTAAGTCTGGATAAAATCAGCCTTAATCATCCGTTTGAGTGCTAGCCAATCGATTTAGCGCACCGGCTATATCTACCCCAGCAGATTGCTTTAGCTGGGTCATAAACGCGGTCGCCTGGGTCGCCCAGTTTCCAGAGTGCGTATCAATTACGGTAACGTTTTTTACCGTTACCTCGGGCACTGTTGACGTCAGCGTTTTGAGTAGGGTTTCTAGCTTTTGCAGCAAAAAGATATCGCGAGCCGAATCACCGGCACTTGCCCAAGACTCAGCCAGCTTAAGGGTGCCTTCAGCTTGGGCTTTACCTTCTTCGAGGATGGTAGCCGCGTTCCCTTGGGCTTGGGCGATCGCCCGCTTATAATCGGCCTCAGCCGGAGCAATCACATCCGCTTTGAGCTGCTGCATCACCTGCTTAATGCGCTCTTCTTGCACCGGCACATCGGCCTGAATACGAGCCAATTCCGCCGCAATTTCTGCTTCTGCTTCAGCTACCACCGCAGCTCTCATCGTCAGTGCATCTTGGGTTTTTTGCTCCGCCGCCGCTTCGGCCATGCCGATATCGCGCTCTAACCGACGCATGGCCGTAATTTTCTTATTCTCAGCAGTTTGCACTTCTGATTCGGCCTTAGCTTCGGCTTCGGCAATGCGGGCATCTCGCTGCAAATCAGCCTGCTGCTTACGGCCAATCGAATCGAGATAGCGCACATCATCCGAGATATTTTGAATTTGCAGCGTATCTAGCACCAAGCCTAGCTTTTCGAGATCTTCTTCGGCTTCATCTAGCAGACTTTTCGCAAAAGCAATTTTGTCTTCATTTACCTGCTCAGGCGTCAGGCTAGCGAGCACCCCGCGCAGATTGCCTTCGAGCGTTTCTTTGGCAATTTTCTCAATTTCTTGACGCGGCTTACCTAGCAATCGCTCAATTGCATTGTGAATAGTGGGCTCTTCACCGGCAATCTTAATATTGGCAACGCCATCAACTTTTAAAGGAATTCCACCCTTGGAATAAGCGTTCGAGACTTTTAGCTCAATGATCATATTCGTTAGGTTCATCCGCATGACCTTTTCAAGCAAAGGGGTGCGAATGCTGCTGCCGCCTTTGACCAAGCGATAGCCGAGCTGGCGATCGCCCTGCTGCTGC
>JBGTNW010000216.1:0-8097 GCA_041742865.1 Phormidesmis sp. | reverse complement strand
ATAAAATCTATTCTGCACCTTTATCTCTAGAGCGGCCATACAGGTCAGTGAGATACCTAAGCTGCTCGCAAATAGTAGGCGTTAGCATAGTTTCAGAATAGCGCCATGCCCAGTTGCCTTCAGCAAGGCCGGGGGTGTTCATCCGCGCTTCGCTACCTAGGCCAAGCAAATCTTGAAAAGGAATGACAGATTGGTTAGCCACCGAGCCCATTGCTAGCCGGATCATCGCCCAGTGCACGGTATCGGGATTAAACGCACCGACGTAGGCGGCAAGGCGCTGCTTTTCATATTCTGAGGCTTGGTGAAACCAGCCGACGGTGGTGTCGTTGTCATGAGTACCGGTATAGATGACAAAATTGCGGTCTACGTTAAAGGGTAGGTACGGGTTTTTATGGTCGCCGCCAAAGGCAAAATGTAGGATTTTCATGCCAGGGAAGTTGAAGCGATCGCGCAAATCTGCAACTTTTTCATCAATCAGTCCCAAATCTTCTGCCAAAAACGGGAGCTGACCCAGCTCTTTTTCCACCGTTTCAAAAAAAGCATCTCCCGGCGCTTCTACCCATTCGCCATTAATAGCCGTTTCTTCACCTTCCGGAACCGCCCAAAAAGCAGCAAAAGCTCGAAAATGATCAATCCGAATAATATCAACCTGTGTCAGCAGCGCCCGCAGTCGCTGTAGCCACCAGCTAAAGCCATTAGCCTGCACAGTTTCCCAGTTGTAGGTCGGATTGCCCCAGAGCTGACCAGTTGCACTAAAGTAATCAGGCGGCACCCCAGCCATAAACGCGGGTGCTAATGTGTCTGGATCGAGCATAAAGTTTTCTGGCCGAGCCCAGACATCGGCGCTGTCATGCGCCACATAAATCGGCATATCACCCACTATCTGAATCCCGCGATCATTGGCATAGGCTCGAATCGCCGACCACTGACGGTAGAACTCAAACTGCATATACTCATGAAAAAAAATCTCAGCGGCCAAATCCACTCGGGCCTGATCGAGCGCAGCGGGCTGACGCTGCGCAATGTCGCGCTCCCACTGCGGCCAAGAGGCTCCACCATTGGCTGCTTTGAGTGCCATAAACAGGCCGTAGTCTTCTAACCACTCACTACAAGAGACTCGAAAGCGCTCAAACTCTGCGTGGGCTTCGTCATCATGGGTCGATTTGAATTGATCCGCAGCTCTGCGCAGCCGATCTAGCTTAAAGGTATATACCGACTCATAATCCACGCTGTCTTCAGTAAAAGATGATGTCAGCGCCAAGTCATCTGCATTCAGCAGACCGTGCCCTTGCAAGGTTTCCAAGCTAATGAGCAGCGGGTTGCCAGCCATTGCCGAGTACGCCATATAAGGCGAGTTGCCGTGACCCGTCGGGCCAAGCGGTAAAATTTGCCATAGCGTTTGCTGGCTATCTTCCAAAAAGTCAACAAATCGATAGGCTTGCTCTCCAAGATCGCCAATACCAAAACGGCCTGGTAGAGAAGTTGGATGGAGCAAAATGCCGCTGGATCTAGAAAAAGACATATGGACTTCGATAGGTTGGCTTAAGTGGATTGACTTTAATTGGAATTGCTCAAAACTGTATCACGGGCTGATAGACGCTCGACTCTGCTTTTCGGGAGAAGCGTGAGAGAATGTCAAAACCTGAATAGATTTGACGCCGCTATGGCCTACCGAAATCCTGCGCCGACGGTCGATCTTATTATCGAGATGGTAGATCGACCGCATCGACCCATCGTACTAATTGAGCGGTTAAATGTACCCTATGGCTGGGCGCTGCCCGGTGGATTTGTTGATTACGGTGAGTCGGTAGAAGCGGCTGCTCGGAGAGAAGCCCTAGAAGAAACCCATTTGGCCGTAACCCTGATTGAACAGTTTCAGGTGTATTCTGCGCCTGAGCGCGATCAGCGGCAGCATACGTTGAGCGTTGTGTTTATTGCGACAGCAACCGGTGAAGCGATCGCTCAAGACGATGCGAAAAGCCTAAGGGTGTTTAATCCCTGGGAGGTGCCCAATAATTTATGCTTTGACCACGACCAGATTTTGCAGGACTATTGGCGCTATCGGCGCTATGGTCACAGACCGAGACCATAAAAATTACAGTTACACTCAAATTCCAGCTTCAGGTGTTGTCTGAGGGGACGCTCAGCGTTTACATTAGCTTTTGACCTTCCAGAGAGATCAACCCCTTGCGCAAAATTATTCAAACTGATCAGGCACCAGCTCCGGTTGGCCCCTACAACCAAGGCGTTGTTGCTTCTGGGGCGCTGCTGTTTGTCGCTGGTCAAATTCCATTAGATGCCGCCACTGGCCAGCTCGTGGGCACGACAATCGTTGAGCAAACTGAAAAAGTCATCCAAAACCTAACTGCCGTTGTCAAAGCAGCTGGGTCAGATCTATCTCAGGTGGTCAAAACATCTGTTTTTTTAAAGGACATGAATGATTTTGCTGCCATGAACGAGGTCTATGCTCGACACTTTGGCGATGAGCAAGCACCCGCGCGGGCCTGTGTGGAAGTGGCTCGTCTCCCCAAAGATGTGCTCGTTGAAATTGAGTGTATTGCTGTAGTACCAGAAGAAATAGACTAGCACTGAGCTTATTTATTGACCCAAATTCTACCAAAACTTGCAATAACGGGGACATATGGCAGATTCTTCACTGGCGATCGCAATTTTAGCCGCAGGCAAAGGCACCCGCATGAGATCGGCGCTGCCCAAAGTTCTGCATCGACTCAGCGGCCTTACCTTAGTTGAAAACGTCCTCGCCAGCACCGCCCTAGTGCAACCCACGCGCAAACTTGTCATTGTCGGCTACGAAGCCGAGCAGGTCAGAGCTGCCCTCTCTCACATCTCTGCTGTCGAATTTGTCGCCCAAACCGAACAACTTGGCACCGGTCACGCCGTGCAGCAAGTCATTCCCGCGCTCGAAGGCTTTACCGGCGACTTGCTCGTACTCAATGGCGACGTGCCTTTGCTTATGCCCGAAACCGTTGAGCAAATGCTCAAAACTCACCGTGAAAACGGCAATGCCGCGACTATTCTCACAGCCCAAATGGACGATCCCACCGGCTATGGCCGCGTCTTTTGCGATCAGCACCTGATTGTCAAAGAGATTATCGAGCACCGCGACTGCAACGCCGCTCAGCGGGAAAACAACAGAACCAATGCAGGCATTTATTGCTTCAATTGGGCAGCGCTAATGACCAGCTTGCCGCATCTAAAAGCAGATAACGATCAAAATGAGTACTACCTCACCGATGTAATCAAAGATCTCTCCCCCGTAATGGCAATGGATGTCTCACCATCTGAGGTTGCGGGCATTAACAACCGCAAGCAGCTTTGTGAAGCAGAGGCGGTCATGCAACAGCGAATTAAAGCTGATCTCATGCTTTCAGGCGTAACCCTGATCAACGCCGATAGCATCACGATTGATTCAACTGTGACCATAGAACCCGATGTGACGATTGAACCACAAACCAACCTACGCGGGCAGTCTGTGATCAAAGCAGGCTGTCAGATCGGCCCTGGATCTCTAGTAGAAAACAGCATTATCGGGGAAAACACCACGCTCGTACATTCTGTTGTCACCGATAGCGAAGTTGCCGCAAATGGCCGCATTGGCCCTTTTTCTCACATTCGCGGCCATGCCTTGATCGGTCAGCACTGTCGAATTGGCAACTTTGTTGAAGTGAAAAAGTCGGTGATTGGCAACAACACAAATGCGGCGCATCTTTCTTATCTTGGCGATGCGGAGCTAGGCGAGCGGGTGAACGTAGGTGCCGGAACCATTACGGTAAACTATGACGGTAAAAATAAGCATAAGACCGTGATCGGCGATCGCACCAAAACCGGCGCTAACAGCGCCCTAGTCGCGCCTATTACCATCGGCGCTGATGTGACTATTGGCGCAGGCTCAGTGCTGACCAGAGATGTTGAGGCAAATTGCTTGGCATTTGCGCGATCGCCCCAAAAAAGCATCCCCGGCTGGAAACCCAAATATCTCAGAGAGGAACCCTTGCTTGACCCATCCCCTAACTCACCCTCTACTAACCAATAATTAGTCCAAATAAATTAGTCAAATAGCCATCGCCGCACGAAAAGCAAAGAAAGTAATAGAAGCAAAGACAATCGAGTTCAACGGATTATGAGCGCTTAGCATCTGCGGATTAAGAAAAATTTATATATCAGCCGCTTTCTATAGTTGGTCTAAAGGTTGATTTCTGAATCTCAATGACCTTCTTAAGATAGAAATATCAGTCGAGAATCTTAGAACACACTATGCCAGATACTTACCAACTAAAAGCCGATGCCGCTCTCGGGCGTGACAGCATGACGCTTTCTCAGCATGTGCTTCAGCAGCTCGACAGCTTTGGCCCTGAGGCGCAAGATCTCAGCGCTATTATGAATCGGATTGCGTTTGCCGCCAAACTCGTCTCTCGGCGACTCACCCGAGCAGGCTTAGTCGAAGACGCCATGGGCTTTACAGGCCGTCAAAATATACAGGGCGAATCAGTCAAAAAAATGGACGTGTACGCTAACGACGTTTTTATCACCGTCTTTCAGCAGAGCGGCTTAGTTTGTCGGGTTGTTTCTGAAGAAATGGACGACATTTACTACCATGACGAAAGCTGCTCTACAAGCCGTTACACCCTGCTGTACGATCCTATCGACGGGTCTTCTAATGTCGATATCAATCTCAATGTGGGCTCCATTTTTGCACTGCGTCGTCAGCAGGGCGACGATATCGATCAAACTGGCGCTGACTTGCTTACACCGGGCCGAGATCAGCTGGCTGCAGGCTACGTTCTTTATGGCCCTAGCACCGTATTTGTATATTCCATCGGTAAAGGCGTCCATGCTTTTACGCTTGATCCGAGCTTAGGAGAATTTATTCTTGCTAGCGAAAATATCAAAATTCCTGAGCATGGCTCTAACTACAGCGTCAACGAAGGCAACTTTTGGCAGTGGGCCGATCCCTTTCGCGACTATATTCGCTATATGCATCGTCATGAAGGCTATTCGAGCCGCTACAGCGGAGCGCTAGTGGGCGACTTTCACCGAATTTTAATGCAGGGCGGCGTGTTTTTGTATCCTGGTACGCTCAAAAATCCCGAAGGCAAGCTGCGGCTGCTCTATGAGAACGCACCTTTGGCTTTTTTGGCCGAACAAGCAGGCGGGCGAGCCATTGTTGGGGATCATCAGCCGGTGCTCGACGTGCAGCCCAACAGCATTCATATGAGAACGCCGCTAATCATTGGTAGCGCCGAAGATGTGGCGCTAGTGGAGTCGTTTTTACAGGAGCGATCGCTCGAACAAGCCCCACTCAGAACACCTGCGGGATAAATCAACCCAAAATGAGCAGATTTTTTTAACAAATCCGACCACATTTAGCCGCAAAAGGGCACTCAGATAACAGACGTAAATCGCAGAAATTAGATAGCATTAGCAGTGGTTTTAGTTCAGGGCTCACCAGAGCGCGTTGGTTCTAGGCTTTAAGCCGAGGCTTTAATTTCCGGCTACAGCCGTTTCAACCTCGTATTCCGACCCTTGTCTAAGGCTCTACTTATCCAAGCCTATTCAACCGGTGACTTCCCCTAAGCTCTCGCTATTTTTATCGGGATCTTAATCTGAATCTAATCATTGAACCCAAGCTTCGCGTCTAAACTGCAAAAAAACCGCAGCTTTTGCTCTGTAAACTTTTAAGCCTTCCTTACATATGGTTTCCCTTCTAGAAAATCCTCTCCGCATTGGTCTCCAGCACGACCGCATCCCTGCTCCCCAAATTTTGGTCATCTTCGGAGCCTCCGGCGATCTCACCCAGCGCAAGCTCGTGCCCGCCCTTTATCAAATGCGGTTAGAGCGGCGGCTGCCATCTGAGCTCACCATCGTAGGCGTTGCCCGCCGCGAATGGAGCCACGATTATTTTCGCCAGCACCTCAAAGAAGGCGTAGAAGAATTTGGCGGCGGACTAGGGCCAGATGCAGCTGTCTGGGAGCAATTTGCCCAAGGCTTGTTTTACTGCGCTGGCAACATCGATCAGCCTGACGACTATCAGCGGCTCAAGCAATTTTTAGCCGAGCTTGACGAAAAACGAGGGACTCAAGGCAATCGAGTCTTCTATCTCTCGGTCGCCCCACGATTTTTTGCAGAAGCAGCTCAGCAGCTCGGCACGGCAGGGATGCTGCCCAATCCTGCCAAGCAGCGCCTAGTGATTGAAAAACCCTTTGGCCGCGATTTGGCCTCAGCCCAATCGCTAAACTATAAAGTCCGCAACGTCTGCGCCGAAGATCAGATCTACCGAATAGACCACTATCTAGGCAAAGAGACCGTTCAAAACCTCCTAGTTTTCCGCTTTGCCAATGCCATTTTTGAGCCCCTCTGGAACCGTCAGTTTGTCGATCATGTGCAAATTACGGTGGCCGAGACCGTCGGCCTCGAAGGCAGAGCAGGCTACTACGAGACGGCTGGCGCAATTCGCGACATGGTGCAAAATCACCTGATGCAGCTTTTTAGCCTAACCGCGATGGAAACCCCTAACTCGCTCGATGCGGGCAGTATTCGCAGTGAAAAAGTAAAAGTATTACAGGCCACCCGTTTAGCCGACGACAGCGATTTGTCCAAATCAGCCGTGCGCGGGCAATACTCAGCCGGTTGGATGAAAGGCAAACAGGTACCGGGCTATCGCAGCGAAGAAGAAGGTATTGAAAGCTCGACTAACAACACCTTTGCAGCGCTATCTCTCAGAGTCGATAACTGGCGATGGCAGGGCGTTCCCTTTTACTTGCGCACCGGCAAGCGCCTACCCAAAAAAGTCTCAGAAATCTCGATTCACTTCAAATCTGTCCCCCACCTGATGTTTCAATCGGCCACTAAGCAGCTCAGCAATAACATTTTGGCGCTACGCATTCAGCCCAATGAAGGCATTGCCATGCGCTTTGAAGTCAAAACACCTGGAGCTTCACTACGCACCCGTTCAGTCGAAATGGACTTTCGCTATGATGCAGCCTTTGGCCAGCCAAGTACCGATGCTTACAGCCGTCTGCTCATAGATGCCATGCTTGGCGATCAAACCCTCTTTACTCGGGGGGATGAAGTAGAGCAGTCTTGGCGAGTGTTGACTCCTTTATTGGAAGTATGGGATGCGCCCGCTCCACCCGAAAGCATACCGCTCTATGAAGCCGGAACTTGGGGGCCCATTGAAGCTGAACTGCTGCTTAATCGCACCAATCGCCGTTGGCGAAGGCTGTAGACGCATTTTGTTCGGTGACGACAATTGCTGTTTGACTACTGGCTTAACGTTCCACCTAACTTAATTTTCTACTTGCCTTAATCGCCCATTCTCCAGTACAAGTTCTGAAAATAAAATGGATAAATACAAACCGCCTACCGCAACCTCTATTTTGGCACTCCAAAAGCCAAAAGATATTTCGCTCAATGAAATCGAAGCCGAGCTACAAAATATTTGGCAAGTTGAAGACGGTGACAACAGCGCCCCTACGGCAAGTCGTGCCACCACGTTTACCATGGTTATTTACGAGCCAGAAGAAATTCAGCAGCTGTTAGGAACGCTCGGCTTTTACGGCAATGATATTGACGGGCTGCATCGTTCAGAGACCCGAGAAGCCATTTTAGCGGCGCAAAAAGAATACAACTTAAGACTGACTGGGCGAGTCGATCCACCAACTTTAGCCCGATTACGCCAAGAGGTCAGCAGTCTAACGGCCGAGGAACGACGGTTTAAAAATCCTGACATTCGGGGATTCAATTTTGATGGGCCGCTGGCAGCGCAGAACCCGGGCAGGGTGATTACGCTATGCCCGACCTTTGGCGAAGACAAAGGGGTAATAGCCCAAGTATCGGCCTACTGCCCCGTGCAAAAGAATAACAGCAGCCAGCTAGTATGCTGCGAGTACATTACGCTACGAGGCACTAAAGAAGCTCTAGAGCGCGTCGGCGACTTGGTAAATTCGTTGGTAGTAGCAGGGTTACCCAAGTTTGTTTGGTGGAAGGGCACGCCAAACCCTGAGCAAACTTTATTTCAAAAGCTGACGTCAGGCAGTAGCTGTTTGATTTTGGATTCTAGCTACTACAGCGATGCAG
>JBGTNW010000215.1:0-33911 GCA_041742865.1 Phormidesmis sp. | reverse complement strand
GCTGCTATGAGCGATCGACGCTCTCCATGCGTGACTAGCCAATCGATGTCGGCATTCGTTAATTCTTTTAATAAAACATCTGACATAAAAATTACCCTCCTTATATTAGTTAGGGAGTACTTGAGAGGGTCTTCGGCTCATTGCAACAAAACCTTGCCCCAAATCATAGCGCTCTACTAACGCCAAAAGCTAACAAAATTTAGATTTAATTTTTGCTTAAACAAACTCTCATTAAGTTCTCATAAATGGATTAGAACTGCACTCAAATAAACTCTCATCAAGTTCTCATAAATGGATTAGAAACTATTCATTAATATGGCTGAAACTCTCAGCAAATACTAATCTTGCCGCTCCGTGCTCTGAAGCTTTTGCAAGTCTATGAATTGACTTACTGATTTGTTGTAACAGAAACTTAAAAGGTGGTTTGTTTTTTAAAACTGGTGTTACTATTTGCCCAGTGGCATTGATCGAAGTGTGTGACCAAGGCACATGGTTTTTCCAAGGTAACGGTTGGTGTCAACATCTGATATCAGTTCTTTTGATATCGGTTTGTTTGATATCAAGTTATTGTCAGCAATGATGAAAAGTCTAAAAAACTGAAGTCTAAAACGCTAGTGTTCAATGCTGCAAGATCACAGCTAATTTTTACTGAGAAAACTACTGAGGAAACTAAAATGGAACAAGATAAAAGTGTCGCTCAAGATGCTCAGCTTTCTGATGATGAGCTGCAAGAGGTAGCTGGCGGTAACGATGTTCAAAAGCTTCGCTTAGAGCATTTAGACAGTCAGACCAAGAGCGTCGGTGACATTCAAAAAACTCGATTGGAAAAGCTAGATACGCAATCTAACTAAACCTTGCGATCAAGCTTAATCGGCTTCTGTATCCTTGTGTTTCTCTTCCTATTTAGAGGAACACAAGGATAATTTTATTGCAGTACCTGTTTTCATACGAGAGTATCCTGAAAAGTCTTCACTCAAAAACGCACTTAAAGTTCACTTTTAAACCCCATCCATCTTGGCACCACCAGTAGTTTTGAAAAAAACGTCATTAGAGCTATCAATACACTTGGATGGCTGAGAATTGAAATGCTCACGGTGAATGTGGAAAGATGGGCGCAAAGCGCAGAGCAACCGAGACAGCTAGCAGCGTTGAGTGTAGAGCATCCGCGCAGCCGAGAACGGCTGTGATGGCGCTGTATGAAATTCTTTCGTGCGCAACGTTTTATGGGCTTTTATTGGGCCGACGAGATGGCTTTAGAGGCTCTGAGCTGACCGCAGGCAGCGTCTTTGTCGAGTCCTCGTGAATAGCGCACGCTGACGGTAATGCCTTTGTCTTTGAGCTGCTGTGTAAATTCTTCCACTCGCTGGCGCGTGGGTCGTTTGTAGTCAACTTCGGTAATTGGATTGTAAGGAATTAGATTGACATGGCTTTGAAAGCCACGCAGTTCGCTAGCAAGCTCTAGGGCGTGTTCACGCTGATCGTTCAAATCTGCTAGTACAATGTACTCGAAGGTGACTCGGCGACCGGTAATTTTTACATAGTCGCGGCATTCGTCAAGCAGATCTTGCAGCGGATACTTTTCGGCGCTAGGGATGAGCTGAACGCGCTGCGCCTGATTGCTGGCATGAAGACTTACCGCTAGGGTAATTTGCAGATGCTGTTCGGCAAGGCGGCGAATGTGGCCGGGAATGCCGACTGTCGAAACTGTGATCATCCGCTGGCCAATGCCGATATCTCGATTGAGCGATCGCACCGCTGCCACCACATTTTCAGTATTTAAAAGCGGTTCTCCCATCCCCATAAAAACAATATTGCTCACCCGCCGCTGAAAGTCTGCTTGAACGCTCAGCACCTGATCAACAATTTCATGTACCTCTAAATTACGCGCAAAACCACCCTTGCCCGTGGCACAAAAGTCGCAGCCCATCGGGCAGCCAATTTGAGAAGACACGCACACCGTCAGGCGCTTGTCCGAAGGAATCCCCACCGCTTCGATAATGTGGCCATCGGTGAGCTTGAGCAGATATTTAATGGTGCCATCGGGTGAGACCGAGCGGTAGTGAAGGTGCGATCGCCCAATCGGAAAATCCTTGAGCTGCGATCGCCACTGCTTGGAAAACACCGTCACCTCATCGAGTGAGCGGATGCCCTTGTCATAAATCCACTGATGCAGTTGCTTGCCTCGATACGCAGGCTGCCCCTGCTGCACCACCCACTCCGTTAGCGACTCTACTGAGCGACCGAGCAACGGAGCATCCCTAAGTAGCCGCTCATCGGGTTGAGAAGATTCTCTAAATGAGACATCAGCGGCTTTTTCAACTGTTTCAACCATAAGAATAGAAGGAATAAATATAAGGCATTAGCCTTACCTAAATATATCCCTCTAAAAAAAACTACGTCGAAACGGAGGGATTAGAAGACTGAGGGATTAAAAAAACTAGGAACTAGATGTGTCGGTCTCATTAATGAGATCGACTAAGCCCTCAGTCAATGACCGAGGATCCATAAATAAGACTTTAGAGTTTTGGCTTTCCCCAATCTTCTGATTAGCCTCAACGTAGCGCTGCGCTAGCATATAATTTAGCACTTCGCGCTGATTACTGGTGTCTTCCAAAGCGCGCGAGAGCAACTGCATAGACTTCACGGTCGCCTCGGCCTCTAAAATAGTAGCGCGTTTCCTAAAGTCGGCTTCTTTTTCCTTCTGCATCGCATCAATCACGTTCTGCGGCGGATCGAGCTTTTGAATTTCTACCCGGTTGATTTTCAGTCCCCAGGGTGCGGTTGCCTCATCCAGCACATCCAATAGCGCTCGATTCATCGTCTCGCGAGAAGAAAACAAGCTTTGAAAATCCATTTTGCCGACCTCAGAGCGCAGGGTCGTAATCACCAGTTCCTGCATCGCAAATTCCACGTCTTCAATCGCGTAATAGGTGCGCTCAAGGTTGTAAATACGCCAGTAAATAATCGCATCTACCTCCAGGTTAACGCTGTCTTTAGTGATTGCGCGCTGCGGCGGAATATCGAGCGTTTGTTCACGCATGGTGTCTTGCAGCACCACCGAATCGAGCAGCGGCACAATGAAATTGAGTCCTGGTTCGAGCGTGCCTCTGTAGCGGCCCAAGCGTTCGACTAGCGCCGCGTTGCCCTCTTTAATAATGCGCACTGAGCCGACGGTATAGCCAAAAAGCAAAAAAGAAAGGATGGCTAGGAGGGACGAAACCATGAAGGTGACTCTAGGAGTGTGCTCTCTTAATTAGCACGTTTGCCGACGAAAGTATAGACGAAAAGTATAAACCCAAACTTCCTTGCTGTGCCCCTATCTCCCGTGTGTTTCGCTAGAAAACATCCAGCAGCCTGCGGGAACGTTATCAGCATGAGTACGGTATGAGCTGATTTAAGTTCATTTGATATTACCCAGTTTGTGGAATCAGTCCCTCTCACTCAACCGCAATAATCTTAATAAACAGCCATGTCCGCCTATCTGCCTGCCTCTAAAAAATACGTTCAGAAAACGGTATCTCTGCTTCAAATCGCCCAAAAAATATTGGGCTGTGGCTTGTTAGGTAGCCTAGTGAGCAGTGGGCTGCAGGTTCCAGCCGCTGCGCAAGTGCCCGGTGCCCACTTACATTGCTATGTCCAGAGCCCAGAAGGCGTTCAATACGACCTGAGTGCCTTATGCCCTGGCTTTGCAGCGTCACCAGCAGTGGTACTGCAAACGGGTGATGTTCAAGTCACGCTGCGCTGGAATACGGCTGATGATCTTGATTTGTACGTGCGAGATCCGGTTAACGATGAGGTGTCTTATTTTAATCCGGCGATCGCCTCAGGTGGCCAACTCGATGTTGATGCGAATGCAGGCTGCGCCGAGCGCATGGCCGCTCCGGTTGAAAATATTTTTTGGCCAACTGGTGGCGGTGCAGTGGGTAACTATGTGGTGACAGTCGAGCTATTTAGCCACTGCGGCGCTGAAATGCCGATTAGCTTTACGCTAGATACCTTAATTCGAGGTGAGGTGCAAACTCGGACGGGCACCGTGTCAGCCGCACAGCGTTCTGTGAGCTTTCCGTTTACATTCACGGCAGCCCCTGCCGCAGGTGCAAGCTCAACGACTAGTGCAGTACCCCGCTTAGTGCCCACCAGTGCTCAAACTTTACCGCCAGTACCGACAGGGCGTTAGTGCAGGGCTCATCTGATTGCTAGCGGATCTCCGCTAGCAATCACTGACTAGATAGCGCTAAGGGCAGCTCAATCAGGAAAGCCGTTTGACCATGGCTGCTCTCAACGGTGATGGTGCCTTCTAAGTGGCCGACTAGCTTTTGTACTAATGCTAGCCCTAGCCCAGTGCCGCCTTGCTTCCAAGGATCAGCGCTAGGAACTCGGTAAAATTTGTCAAAAATACGTAGACGTTCTTCGTCGGCAATTTCAACGCCGGTATTGACCACACTGAAGCGCATGATGCTTTGCCCGCCCGCGATCGCAATATGGATGCTGTGATCCGGGGGCGTATACTTACAGGCGTTGTTAATTAGTTCGGCCAGCACCCGCTCAATGCTAGCGAGATCTGAACGCAGCTCAGGCAAATCTTCGGGGATAGTGAGCGTTAGCATTTGCTTCCGGGATTTGGCACGGGGCTGAAAGCCATCGACTAGGTTCGGCAGCCAATTTACCAAATCAATCGGCTGAATGATCATGGGATGGTTGCCCACATCGAGCCGTTGCAAATCGAGCAGATCGTTAATTAGGCTAATTTCGCGTTCGCACTCTTCTTTAAGAATGCGGTAGTAGCGGGCAATACGGCTCTGTTCTAGATGGGGTTTTTCTAGCTCTTGATCGAGATCATGCGCTTGATTGAGCGTGACGCCGAGTAGCTGCAAAGCAACGCGCATACTGGTCACAGGGGTGCGCAACTCGTGGGAGACGGTGCTGAGAAAGTCATCTTTGAGGGTGTTGACGCGCTCAAGTTCACGCACTTGCGACTGAGATTCTTGGTAAAGGCGGGCTTGACGAATGGCGATCGCACACTGATTCGTTACCTGCTGCACGAGCCGAATATCCAGCTCAGCGAGGCTTTCATTGACGTCATTAATCAGCCACAGATCGCCCAAAACGCCGCGATCATCGAGAATCGGGGCGGCAAACATAGAAACTCTGCCGCGCTCAGGATGAGGGGCAATCGAACAAAACTGTAGGTAAGATCCATCTAATAGCTGATGGTAGACCTCGGAGTAAGCTTCCATTTGCGACACCCGGCCCCGCATTGATGAATAGCCGGCTGAGCATTCGTAGTACACCGTGGAGGTGCCTTGCTCTAGGTCATAAAGGGCGGTGTTGGCCGCTTTGACGTGCAGCACATCGACGAGTGCTTCGACGGCGGTTTGTAAGATTTGCTGCTCATCGAGGCTATCGCGAACGCGATCAGTGATGCGCTTGAGGGTGGATTCTAGTTTGAGGGCAGTTTTTAGCTTGGCGCGATTGGCCTTCAGCTCTTGGCTAAGGGTTTTGTTGGTCTGCTGGATGTGAGCGATAGCGGTCACATCTTTTAAGGTGTTGACAAGCGCCCTTTGACCTTCAATTTCAATCAGCCTGCGCTGCGAGAGCATCTGACAGTCTGAATGAAATATCAAAGGGACAGAACTTTCTTGACCCGTTGCGAAAAAAATACTGTCTTGCTGAGTAATCTGCTGCGCTAGTGGCTGCGGCAAAAAGTCGGCTTCGCTGCGGCCCACAATGGCCTCAGCCGATAGGTTCAGGAGCCTAGCGGCGGCACCATTGACGTAGAGCCACTGGTGCTGAGCATTTTTGATGTAGACAGGT
Organism: Phormidesmis sp.; assembly: GCA_041742865.1. Classification (GTDB taxonomy): domain Bacteria; phylum Cyanobacteriota; class Cyanobacteriia; order Phormidesmidales; family Phormidesmidaceae; genus Phormidesmis. The sequence continues at coordinate 28,097 of JBGTNW010000215.1, read as the reverse complement.
TGGGCGATCGCGCTCAAAACATCAAACATAGAAACTGATCCAGATAGACTTTCCGCTAGACTCTTGGATAGGCTTATTAGGCAATTTAACGGATATTCTGGCTAGATCCAGGGAGCCCTTTCCGGCAATAAAAATATAAAGCATTGTTGATATATACGCTGTAATACGGAAGCCAGCCTCAGAGAATCTACAGAGATGCTGTTAAAAGCTCAAAAAATCAGTATTTCTACGCAAGTCCTGCCCTTTAATGGGCACAGTTTACTTTTAAACTCATACACCTTATGGTTTCTGCACTCATCTCTCCTGCCATCAACGGTTCTATATCCCCTGTGAAAGACCCTGTGACAGACCCTTTGGCAGTTCCTCCATCGCCGCTGCGATTAGGCGTAATGGCTTCGGGCAGTGGCAGTAATTTTGAAGCGATCGCTCAAGCTATAGCCGCAGGCGATCTCAACGCCAGCATCGAAGTGGTGATCTACAACAATCCGGGGGCCAAAGTGGTGGATAGAGCCGCCCGACTCGGCATCCCAGTACAGCTTCTAGATCACCGCTGCTTTGAGCAGCGGGAAGCATTAGACGATGCCATTGCCGCGTCGCTACAAGCGTATCAAGTCGAATGGGTGATTATGGCAGGCTGGATGCGGCGGGTGAGTCAGCGACTAATTTCAGCCTTTCCCAATCGGATTCTCAATATCCATCCCAGCCTGCTACCAAGCTTTCCGGGCGTGCGGGCAGTCGAACAAGCGCTGGCCGCTGGCGTCAAAATAGCAGGCTGCACCGTGCACTATGTCGAATTAGTGGTTGATAGTGGGCCTATTGTCATGCAAGCGGCGGTGCCAGTTCTCTCTGAGGACACGGCCGCGACGCTACAGACCAGAATTCAGCAGCAAGAGCACTTGATTTTTCCACGGGCGATAGCCCTAGCTGCTCAGCAGCAAACCCATCGATTAAAGAGTTGATTAACTAACCAAAATTGCTAGCTTTTTTGATGGTTCACATAACTCCCTAAATTTGCGTAAAAAAGTCTTAAAAATATAAAGCTAAGCAAAAATAACTACGGATTCGTGAATCTACTTAAGCATTACTGATAGCATTTAAGCAGATCAATAAAGCCTTTGATTAATGCTTGCTAAAAAACAATGGGAAAAACATTTTAGTCCTATGTTAAGGACATTATTAGCACCTAAAATCGTTGCAATTACTGAGAGTGAGATGGTCTATGTATTGGTGTCAGAAACGATTTTTAGTCGGTAATAATTAATCAGCCAAAAATTGCATAAATACTCTGAAATTCCTTTGAATAGAGGGTTTCACGGATTGTAGTGTGTTCGATTTTAAATAAAATATTAAGATAAATAGTTCTTTTAACTGAGCTAATTATCAAAGTAAGTTGCTATATTCAAATGACCTAAAAGTATGTCACCTCCCTAATGATGAAATTTATTTCTGATGTTTTTGTCCGGAGCATAACGTCCGGTTTGAGAAGACAGAAATGTGAGTCGTTAGGGTTCCACGAGAAATGTTTTATATGTCAAATTTCAAGTCTAGAGCAACGGGTTTAGAGTCATTGGTTCGCACCGCTATGAAAAACGGCGAGCTAGCACCTGGGGTAGCCGTTCAAGTAAGCCGCTATCGCACAAGCCGATTAACTTGTGAAGAAAAAAGAATGCTGGCAATATTAGACGATGCGATCGCCAGCGGCTGCATTGTCCCTGTAGATTTTCCAGCTAGACGCTTTTGTCAAGTGGCCGCTTACCACGTCAGCTAGGCTCAAGCCGTTACAATTTACCAGCGACTTTCCTTAGCAGTGGAAGCGTCACTATCAATAGAAGCGTCACTCATCTCAGGGCGCTTCTACTCGTACCGCTGAATTAAATGGCTCAGGTAATAGCTGAACGAGGAACGGCTACTGCTCTTTGCGTATCGTTGTCCGTTAGAAAAAAATCTAAACGATTGCAGAATCGTCTCGTTATTTTTGTTTCTCTTTTGAATGTGCGTGTCTTATCCCAGCAAACTGAGCTGGCCATTATTAGGTTTGGCGGTACGTTTTTTACGATTCTGGCGTTTTGCAAACTGCTGCCGGTTTGGGTTGCTCAACCAGCTACCATGCGCCACAAACCAAGTGCGCAGCTGCTGAGCCTGACGTTTATCCAAGCGGTCTAAATCTAAGGCTAAGGGAAAAAGAGAGGCTACCGGTTGCTGCGCCCAGCTGACGTCGCTGGGGAAGAGATCTGCGCCAAAAGGCGTCACATCTTCAGGAAAACGCGTAATCAGAGAGAGAATGTTAGGCGAGTGAATAATCTCGAAGCGCTGGTCGTCAATGCGCTGGGTTCGACGGGCTCTAGCTTCGGTATAGTTCAAAATTGGTGCAGGGTAGCCTTTTACGGCTGGCGGGGTGCCGAGCTGATCGGGCCTGAGATGTGCAAGTTCAGGTAGCCAACGATAGACAAATTCACCCTGCGGATCGCAGCGATCTATGGCTTCTTGTTCGGGGTTGTAAATCCGGATCCAGGCTTTGTTGAGGCAGTGGGTCACGCCTGCTTGTTGCGCCCATTGGTAGTGATCAATCGGGCAGTCGCCGTCGATTAAGTGGCGCATAAAGTGCAGCGCACCGTAGCGCCAATCCATGCCAATCAGGTTGCTTAAAAAGCTGGCATAAATGGCGCGAACGCGAAAGTTGAGCGCTAGCCAGCCGCCGGTGGCCAACAGGCAGCGGGCCGCGGCATCGACAATAGGGAAGCCGGTGTGACCTGACTTCCAAGCGTCGTAGTGGGGTTGGTTAAAGTCCCAGCCGTCGTTGTCAAAGCGATTGTCTGCAAAGGGGGTATAGAGCGATCGCACCTCTAGCTGCGGCAAATAGCGAAACCGCTGCGTAAAGCCACTGCCCCAGCGCAGCCGAGAAATGAGCTGATGGCAGCTTCGCTGTACCCGCTTATCGGCCTGCCACTGAGGCTCTAACTGCCTACGCCAAACGGTCTGCGTGCATTCGCGAATTGAAATTGCCCCGTATTTGATGTGCGGGCTCAGGCCGGTAGTTATATGAGTGCCGGGGTAGGAAAGCTGCCAGTAGTATTTTTCGGCTTTGCGCTGATCAAAAAATAGATCCAACAGCCGTCTAGCTTCGCTGGTGCCACCTTGAGGGATAAATTTTTTATCGGCGCTGTGGCCGAGTTCAGCTAGGGCGGGCAGTGGATCTGACGGTAGATCGGGCGGTACATCGATGCGTTGGGGTGCTGGAATTAAGGGCGATCGCATCCCTTCATACCACAGCCGCCGGTAGGCCGGATAATCCATTAGATCGGGGCCCGTGCCGGGTGGCTCAAACCAGCGGATTTTCAGCCCTGATTTGGCTAGCGCTTGATTGAGCCGAGCATCGCGCACCCGGCCATAAATTCGCTCAAAGTCAAGGTAGCTATAAATGCCATCGGCTTCGGTGGTTTTGAGGAGCTGTGGGAGAACTTGAACCGGATCGCCTGCGCGCAAAATCAGCCTACCGCCGCGCGATCTCAAATCTTTATCTAACGCCTGCAAGCAGTTCAGCATGAACCGCACTCGCCCTGCCCCCGTTTCAGGATGGAGCAGCAGCGCCCGATCAAAGATAAAAACTGGAATCACCACACCGCGCCGGGCTGCTCGGTACAGCGGCTCGTGATCAAACATGCGCAAATCACGACGAAACCAAACAAGCGTGCGATTCATAGCAAAAAAATAAACAGAATGTGGCCCTAGCGACCCTGTGCAAGTCTTTGTCTACTCTAAAAAGATTTTCGCTATTCTGCATCGGCAGATGGCGGCATTCTCAACACGAAGTCAGATAGTGAAAGGAATCAGACCCTCACATGAATCAGAAAAGGGGTCTTTTGCACTCATTCTTTTGTACTATAATTGTACTATTAAATTAAATGGATGTTAAAGGCAACCCAATGTCACAAGCCCATTCACAAGCCTATTCACAAGCCCCCTCACCGGGCTATTCATCTGGCCGTTTGCGCGCTCACCCATCATTGCGATCGCCTCAGCCTCTTACCGCTTATCCCAACACTCGCACTGGCTTGCGCCCTGCCGATCCTACCCTAGCGCCGAAAACGTCCTCAGCTCGATCAAGCTACCGCCCACGGCAAAATCCGCCCACTCGCAAAGCACTCTGGGCTGGCGGCTCAGTGGCAACCCTAGCGCTACTGGTGATGGTGCCCACTCGAATGGATTCTCAGGCAGTCGATTTTTCAAGCTGCCAAACCGTTGTCCGATCAGGCGCTGAAATTTCTCGTGGTCAGATCTCTCGTCTATTGGCTGTTCCCGAAGGATCCACTAAGGAAGCCGCGCGGCAGGTTGTAGCGGAGCCCTATTGCCTGCTGTCAGCGACAAGTGCCTTAAAGGCAAGCGATTCCCAGGCAAGCCTAGAGCGTGAAGCTTATCCACTGGCATTCGATCCGACTGCTTGGGTGGTTGTGAATTATGAATCGGGCAGTTATGTAGGCTACGATTTTGTGTTTAAGCCTTAGGCTGTCTAAGCTTTTAGTTATATGGCCCTGCAGCTGACATGTCCTTAGGCTGTGACTGAATCTGCCCAACCGTCTGTAGGGTAGTCATGAGGCCAATTGTCCACCCAGTGATCTGTCCATTCACCGGGTGATTTCGTTAGTAGGGCAACCGCTTGATCTGCAGGGACTGCCTTCTGAAACAAAAATCCCTGACCGTATTCACAGCCTAACTGCTGCAATTGCTTGAGCTGAGCCATATTTTCAATCCCTTCAGCAATTGTCTGCATATTCATGGTTTTGGCAATGTTGACAATCAGCGGCACAATCCCCAAGCTATTGGGCTGATCGGTAATGGGCTGTACAAAAGAGCGATCTACTTTAAGCGCGTTCATCGGCAGCGTATGTAAGTAGCTCAAGGCCGAGTAGCCCGTGCCAAAGTCGTCAATGCTGAGGCGAATGTTTTTCCGTTGAAAGGTTCTGAGCACTTCATCGACAAAGGCTCGATTGGTGGTGATAAGGGATCTTTCAGTGAGCTCTAGGCGCAGTCGATGGGCGTTGATACCGGCTTCTGTCAGTAGGGTTTGAACTTGAGTCAAGATATTGGGCTGCAACAGCTGCTGCGCAGACATATTTACGCTGACGCTGAGTTCCGCATCAATCACGCCTGCTTGCTCCCACTCGGCAATATCTTGACAGGCCATTTTAATGACCTCAGCGCCGAGCTGAAGAATAAAGCCGGTGTCTTCGGCAAAGCCAATAAAGTCATTGGGAAAAATCAGCCCTCGTGTCGGGTGCTGCCAGCGCACTAATCCTTCAAACCCAACGATTTTGAGCCGGTAAAGATCGACAATGGGCTGATAGTACAGCTCAAATTCGTGACGCTCTAAGGCTAGCCGTAAATCGGTTTCTAGCTGGAATAAATCGACGGCTCGGTTGTGCATGGCCGATTCAAACCATAGGTAGGCGCTGCCGCTAGCGTCTTTGGCGCGGTACATAGCCACATCTGCATCGCGGAGCAAATGCTCGGCTGCAACGTAGCTCAAGTCACCCCACACTAGGCCCATGCTGGCATTGATGACAATTTCACGACCCGCTAACGCGAATGGCTGAGCGATTGCTTGTAGAACGTCGTTGGCAATCGCTTCAACCATCGTTCGCTCAGAGACTCCCGTCAGCAATAGCGCAAATTCATCGCCACCAAAGCGCGCCACGGTGTGAACCACTAAGTGATTTTGGCTAATTTGACTGAGACGACGAGCGACCTCTTTGAGCAGCTGATCGCCGACTCGGTGGCCTAGGGAATCATTGATGCGTTTGAAGCGATCGCAATCCAAAAACACTACGGCAAAATGTTCATGCGGCTTGAACTGAGCTTGGGCCATTACCTTGCTCAACTGTTTGACAAACGCTAGCCGATTAGGCAGTCGGGTCAAGCGATCGCTAAGCGCAATTTCTAAGAGCTGATCGTGCGCTAAAGACAACAGATGAGTGCGCTGCTGCACCCGGCTTTCGAGTTCTTCATTGAGCTGCTTTTGGGCTCTTTGGGCGTGATGGAGGTTGACTTGGTGGCGCACCCGAGCCAGTACTTCTAGAGACTGAAAGGGCTTAGTCACATAGTCAGCAGCCCCATGCTGAAAAGCTTGGACTTTATCAAATGGCGCATCTAAAGCGCTTAAAAAAATAATTGGAATGTGGCTGGTTGTAGCCTCGGCGCGCAGATGCTCGCACACTTCATAGCCATTCATGCCAGGCATCATAATATCTAGCAAAATGACGGTTGGCTGATGAGTTTTGGCGAGCGCGAGCGCGCTAAAACCATCTTCAGCCTGATGCACCTCATAGTCGTTTTGACTCAGCAGCTTAGAAAGCACCAAACGGTTAATCAACGTGTCATCAACGATTAAGACACGATCTTTAGACTCTTTTGAATCCGAACGAGAAAAAGATACAGTCACAGTAAGTTGGCAGTTAAACTGCTTCGGAAATCAGGAGGATTGAAACGCTGCTTATTTTTGCTAGGAAAGTTGTCAGACTCTACCAAAGAGCTTTCAAGCCTACAAAAGAGTTTTTAGACTCTATGTCGCGGCGTGCGGAGGCATTTGTACGCCGCGACTCACTTGGCCTGTTGTGTCGTAAAGGTTTCCCAGAGATCTTTGCACTCTAGCCCAGTGAGAAGCCAGTGAGAAACGCTATGGAACAGTGAAAGCTAACTGAACCATAAAATAATATTGCTTAAGGCAAAAATTCCCAAGATTTCCGAAATTAAAAGCGACATTCCCTTTTTTTTGCTCGTCGCTGATTTGCGCGCAATCACTTAGCTCATTGTTTAACCCATCACTTAGCAGATGATTCAACTAACCCCATTACTTTTATTCAGCAACTTTTTTTGGTTAATACTATCGGGCATGCTCACGCTTATTCAACCGTATATATTCAGAAAATCTTCTGAACACTACTGAACATTATCGGATTCCAACAAGCCAGTGCAGGCATCTAGCAGTAAATCAATTACGTAGTCAAAGCCATCTTCTCCGCCATAATAGGGATCCGGCACTTCTTCGTCCGGATGGTTCCGGCAAAACTCGCACATCAGCTTGACCTTATCCGCTTGATTGCTGGAATCTAACGCCAAAATATCGCGGTAATTACTGCGATCCATCGCCAAAATAAGGTCAAAATTGTCAAAATCTGCACGGGTAAACTGACGGGCTTGGCCCACTAGCGTTATCCCTTTGCGCTTAGCGGCGGCTGCCATTCGCCGATCTGGCGAACTGCCGACATGATAGCTAGCTGTCCCGGCCGAATCGCAGCTAATACGAGTGCCTAACTGCCGCTGCTCAATCAGGTAGTTCATAATATTTTCTGCTGACGGCGAACGGCAGATATTTCCTAAGCAGACGAAAAGCAGTCGAGTCGTCATCGGTTCATCGGGTTAAAACGGCTAAAACAGCTTTATTAAAACAGCGACAGCAGCTTCTAGAAACAGCTACAGCCCCGGCAGATTGAGCCCACCGGTGAGTTCTTCCATTTGCTCACGCATGGTTGCGGTGGATTTGGCATAAGCATCGACCATCGCCGCTTTGACCAAATCAGAAAGAATTTCTGCGCCTTCGGCCAAGGCTTCTTCTGAAATCGTGACGCTGCGAGGCTCTTGGTTGCCGCTCATGACCACCTTCACCATGCCGCCGCCCGCAGTGCCTTCAATTTCCATCTGCTCTAGCTCTTCTTGCAGGCGCTTGGCTCCTTCTTGAACCTGCTGCGCTTTTTTAAATGCTTCGGTGAGCTCTTTCATTTTGCCGAGACCGAATCCGAATCCTTGCCCTTTTGTCATGATTTGCGTGGGGTTAAGAGTAATTTAACTGTCAAACTATAGCATTGGACACTCCATGCCAAGATAAGTGACGCAAATCCGAGCCAAATGCTGGCTCACTTTTTCGGCTAAATCACTGGCCAATCGCTGGCCAATCGCTGGCAAATCGCTGAGTGAATAATTTGCCAAACGTCATTCGCTAAAATCACCGACCATTTTGACTTCAGGCTCTAGCTGAATGCCGTCGCGCTCATGCACCACCGCTTGGACGTGACGGATCAAGGCCAGAACATCGGCGGCGTGAGCACCTCCCAAGTTGACGATAAAATTGGCGTGAAGGGTCGAAATTTGAGCTTGGCCAATTTGGTGCCCTTTTAGGCCGGCGGCTTGAATGAGTTTTGCCGCGCTGTGCGGTAGCGGATTGCGAAAAACGCTGCCGCAGTTGGGCAAATGGTAAGGCTGAGTGGCTCGGCGCGATTTGAGATCTTCAGCAGTGGCGGCTTTGATAGCGAGAGGATCGTGACCGCTGCTGAGCTGAAAAGTAGCGGTGGTCACAATGCTGTCACGCCCTTGTAGATTAGACGTGCGGTAGCGAAAACCTAAATCTGAGGGCTTCATCACTACTGCGGTGCCGTTTGGGCTAAGGACCGTCGCTTCGACTAAAATATCGGCGGTTTCGCTGCCGTGAGCACCTGCATTCATCACCACTGCGCCGCCCACGGTACCCGGAATTCCAATTGTCCATTCAAAGCCTTTGAGGCCATAGCGAGCGGCTTTCCAAGCCAAAGAAGACCAAGGTTCGCCAGCGGCGGCAATGACAAGACCGGTCGTAGCGTCAAATTCGCTGTGCCGCAGGGCGCGGGTGCAGATGACGAGGCCCGTGAGGGGGCGATCGCTGATCAGTAAATTCGATCCGGCCCCCAACAGCGTCACCGGCAGCGCCTGAGATTTTCCCCAAGCTAAGACTCGAGCTAGCTGCTGGGGGGTTTTGGGCAGCGCTAAATACTCAGCTATGCCGCCGACGCGAAAGGTCGTCAGTTTTGCCAGTGACGCTTGGGGCTGGATGTCTAGCTCATGACGGGAGATGGTTTCAGTAACTTGCATTGAGACGGGTATTTAAGACGAGCGCTGAAAGGAAAAGAGGGGAGCTACATCAGCGCCGCTTCTGGCTGTCGCGAGGCTGAATCCGCAGGATTTTGGTAGGCCGACATCACCTCAGGAATGATCTGATTGAGATTGCCTGCCGTTAAAAAGATCACAATATCGCCAGGATTTAAGCTGGTTTGGAGTGCTTGAGTAACGGCTTCGAGACTGGCGTAATACTCGGTATTGGGCTGATGTTGGGCGATCGCTTCAGCCACCTTTTCCCCCGTAATATTGGCCGTATTTGTCTCCCCGGCGCTGTAGATATCGGTCACCAAAATTCTATCGGCCCCGTCAAAAGCAGCGGCAAACTCATCTAGCAAGGTCGAAGCTCGGCTATAGCGGTGGGGCTGAAAAACGGCGATAACGTGGCGATCGCACCCCGAAGGCACGGCCCCGCTGCGCTGCACCTGAGCCGCCGCTAGCGTTGCTTTGACCTCACTAGGATGATGCGCATAGTCATCAACAAACAAGATTTCTTGGTAAAGTCCTCGGTGCTCAAATCGTCGCCTTGCACCTTGAAATTCAGGCAGATGAGTCACTAACGTCTCAAAGCTCACCCCTAACTGCCTGGACACTGCCACGGCTGCTAGCGCATTGCTGAGGTTGTGCCGCCCGAGCAAAGGCACCGCCAAATCGCCCAGTTTTTCGCCGCGCTCCCAAATTGCTGCCGTTGTCATATCCGCTGTTTCACGGATGTGCGTCGCGATATAGTCCGCGCCTGATTCGGCCTCTAGGCTGTAAGAAATATCCAGCTTCAGGCGGCTGCTCACGGTTGGGCAGTCAAGGCTGCCAATCACCGTTTCACACTGAGCGGCAAATTTATCAAAAATCGCCACCACCTGATCGAGACTGCTGTAGTGATCGAGATGATCCAATTCAATATTGGTAATTACGCCAATGTGAGCCGCGAGCTTGACGAGCGAACCATCGGATTCATCGGCTTCTGCCACCACATACTGACTTTGGCCCACATACGCGTTGCCCGACCAAGTGCTGACTTCACCGCCAATAATGATCGTCGGATCAATGCCTGCTTTTAACAGCAAGTAGCCGACTAGGCTGCTCGTTGTGGTTTTGCCGTGAGTGCCAGCGATCGCGATCCCTTTGCGCTCATTCATCAGCGCTGCCAAAATATCAGAGCGGTGAAACATCGCGCAGCCCATTGCTACCGCCTGCGCATACTCAGCATTTTGCGCCCCAATCGCCGTTGAGCACACCACCTGCGGAGCCGCCGTTTGACCCTCAAAAAAGGCCAGATTCTCCGCCCGCTGCTGATTGAAAATGTGGACACCTTGAGCCGCTAAACGCTCAGTGATAGGGTTCAGACGCACATCTGAACCAGAAACCGGCAGACCGCGACTCGCCAGCACATGTGCTAGAGCCGACATTCCAATTCCACCTATTCCGATAAAATGGAACGCCCTACCGCTGAAATCCACTGAATTCAGCATGTTTAAATTCCTCTCAAGCCTTGGCACATCATTAATAATCAGGCGTATCATACCAGGAATGGCCAATCTGGCCCTAACCTCACTTTGGATGCCACCGACTTGCCTGCACTGACTTAAAAGTCGCCTTCAAACCGATTTAAACCGCTTTTAAACCGCCGTTTGAACAAGGCTCACGATGGTCATAATCAGGTATAAAAACGGACTTAATATGGCATTTGGGTGACAACGATGCGATATGATGATCGTGCTTATGAAGACTTAACTTGACTTTCATATTTGCTTTTTTCATACCTGTTTCTAAAGACGCGAGGTTATGCGCAGTGGTTAGAGTAGCGATCAATGGTTTTGGGCGCATCGGCCGAAACTTTTTACGGTGTTGGCTGACAAGAGAAAATAGCAACCTAGACCTAGTTGCTGTCAATAATACGTCCGATCCTAGAATCAACACCCATTTGTTGAAGTATGATTCTTTGCTAGGCACGTTAGATGCGGACATCTCATACGATGCTGACACCATGACGGTCAACGGCAATGTTATTAAGTGCTACTCCGACCGAAATCCCAGCAACTTGCCCTGGAAAGATTGGGGCATTGATCTGGTGATTGAATCAACCGGTGTCTTTAACAGCGAAGAAGGTGCTTCTCGCCACATTGAAGCGGGTGCCAAGAAGGTTTTGATCACAGCGCCGGGTAAAGGCGGCAACATCGGTACCTACGTGATGGGTGTCAATGATAAAGACTACGAGCACGATAAGCAAAATGTCGTCAGCAACGCGAGCTGCACCACTAATTGCCTCGCCCCGGTCGTTAAAGTCATCAATGACAATTTTGGTATTGTCAAAGGCACCATGACGACCACCCACAGCTACACTGGCGATCAGCGGATCTTGGATGCAAGCCACCGCGATTTACGTCGCGCTAGAGCCGCTGCGGTTAACATCGTTCCGACCACCACTGGCGCAGCGAAAGCAGTTGCTTTGGTGATTCCGGAAATGGCCGGTAAGCTCAACGGGATTGCGCTGCGAGTGCCGACACCCAACGTTTCGATTGTGGATTTAGTAGCGCAAGTCAGGCAAAAAACCATTGCCGAAGAAGTTAATAAAGTCTTGAAGCAAGCTTCTGAAACCACTATGAAAGGCATTTTGGCCTACACCGATGAGCCTTTGGTTTCGGTAGACTTCCGTAAAACCGATGTTTCTGCCACTATTGACTCTGAGCTGACGCTAGTACTCGATGGCGACATGGTAAAAATTATCGCTTGGTACGATAACGAGTGGGGCTATAGCCAGCGAGTAGTTGACTTAGCCGAGCTGATGGCAAGCAAGTGGAAAAACTAGGTAGAAGAACTAAGTAGAAAGACTAATCAACCTACCTTACTGAACTTGATAGATTGTCTCGTTGATTAAGAGAGTAAATTGAAAAAAGCAGGAGTAAAAGCTCCTGCTTTTTTATGCGTGTTTAGACACCAATATTCTGTGAAGCTCCAAACTGAGCTGTTAATTTTGGTTGAGAGCCGATCTGTTGGATAGGATGAATACTAACCCATGTCTTTAGAAACGCTTTACAGCGAAATTCTGGCTTACCGCATCCCCATTATTTTGCTGCTGCTGGGCAGCCCGTGGGTGATTTATTTGCTTTGCTTTATGATTCCTCAGCAGCGTGAAGAGCCGCTTTTGCTGAGTTTGAATCTAGCGCTTTCAACGCTGAGCATTTTGATGCTAGTGGGCTATTTGGCCTATGCAACCAACACTGGCGGCTGGACTAAAGTGGTGACTCAAGCGGATGTTGTGCTGCTAATTTTGCCGATTTATCATCTAGCGGTTTCGCTGTGGTTGTCACGGTTGCGATTGCCGCTTCAGCTGATTCCGGCCTTTCGCACTATGCAGGGATTGTTGATGTTGGGCGGCGCTTTTTTGGCGCTATCTTGGGTGCTTTCAAAAATTCGGATTGTGCTATTTTCCTACCTGCCGTTTGGGACGTTTTTGGGGCTAATGGCGCTACTACTGGCATTGGGCTATGCAGGCTACCGCAAGCTGATGGATTAGCTAATTCGCTGCGATTTCGCCGTCGTAATTCACGGGCCAGACATAATTCACAGGCCAGACATAGAGCAGAGTGCTAGGCTTAAGGTCAACTTTTACTGACTGCTGACTATTTTGGTGTCTAATTCAGTTTTCTCGATTGAGAAACGTTTATTTGAGGCGATCTCTCCCCAAGCCAATGCGGTGCCGGTCATTTTTGCGTTTCCTAACGAATACAGCGTTGGGATTACGAGCTTGGGCTATCAGGTGGTGTGGGCGATGCTATCGCAGCGCCCTGATATTGAAGTGAGCCGATTGTTTACCGATGTGCGTGAGCCTTTACCGACAGCCGCAGAGCTAATAGGATTTTCCCTGTCGTGGGAGTTAGATTATGTGAATGTGCTGGATTTATTAGCCGATCAGCGCATTCCTTTACGATCTCAAGACCGGGAGAACGAGCATCCCTTAGTGTTTGGCGGCGGGCCGGTACTCACGGCCAATCCAGAGCCGTTTGCAGCTTTTTTTGATGTGATTTTGCTGGGCGATGGCGAAATGCTGCTGGATGATTTTTTGGATGCCTATCAGCAGGTGCGATCGCACCCCCGCGCCCATCAGCTCAAAGCCTTGGCCCAAGTACCGGGCGTCTATGTGCCTGAGCTCTATGCGATCTCCTACGAAGCTGCTGATGGCCCTATTGCCTCCATTACGCCCATTGACAGCGACGTGCCCAGCCTGGTTCAAAAGCAAACCTATCGCGGCAATGTGCTCTCGGCTTCAACGGTTGTCACGCCCAAGGCTGCTTGGGAAAATATCTTCATGGTCGAGGTGGTGCGGAGCTGCCCAGAAATGTGTCGGTTTTGCTTAGCTAGCTATCTGACTTTGCCTTTTCGCGCCGCTAGTGTCGAAAAATCTTTAATTCCAGCGATTGAGCGTGGCCTAGAAGTCACGCGCAGGCTCGGACTGCTTGGCGCTTCCATTACCCAGCATCCTGAATTTGAAACCTTGCTGGACTATCTCAATCAGCCGCAGTACGACGATGTGCGCCTGAGCATGTCATCGGTGCGCACGAATACCGTCAATCAAAAGCTGGCCGAAACCTTAGTCAAGCACGATGCCCGCTCCATTACCATCGCCATTGAAAGCGGATCGCAGCGGCTGCGCAATATCGTGAATAAAAAGCTCGATACCGATGAAATTGTCGCCGCTGCGCAGCAGGCCAAAGCTGGCGGGCTGAAGGCGCTAAAGCTGTATGGTATGGCGGGTGTGCCCGGTGAGCAAACAGATGACTTGAGCCAAACAGCGGCGCTGATGATTCGGCTCAAAAAGCAGGTGCCGGGGCTACGACTGACGTTAGGATGCAGTACGTTTGTGCCGAAAGGACACACGCCGTTTCAGTGGTATGGCGTCAGCCGGCAGGCAGAAAAGCGGCTGACGTTTCTGCAAAAGCAACTGCGGCCTGAAGGCATCGATTTTAGGCCCGAAAGCTATAGCTGGTCAGTGATTCAGGCGCTAATTTCACGGGGCGATCGCCGCCTTGCAGATCTCTTAGAACTCACCCGAGGCTTCGGTGATACCTTAGGGAGCTATCGCCGCGCCTTCAAAGCCCTCAAAGGTAAACTGCCTCCCTTAGACTTTTACGTTCACGACGAATGGCCCATTGATCAGGTGTTGCCTTGGGATCATTTGGCCGGGCCTTTACCGAAAACCACTTTGCAAAAGCATCTAGCCGAAGCGCAGCAGGCTATGAAGGCAGGCTAGCGCAACGAGCCTATTCCAGCGTCACTCGTTGTCGGGACAGCGCTGGCACCCGTAAGCACAGGATTTGAACTACTTTCGGGCGGGCAGATCACAGAATTGTGGTTTAGTCACCTCAACTTCTTCAGATGCTTTAGATGCTTCAGACGGTTTCAACTGACTGCTTGCCTGCCTTGCCTGGAGCTTAGCGCGCAAAATAAAAGGCAGCGTCATGGGCGACAGCAGCGTCGCGGTCAGGATAAAAATCCAAGCCATCGGGTCGGTATTGGAAACGCTAGTGTCCTTTAAAAAGGCGCTCATCACTAAAATGAAGGTCGCCGTAGCCAATACACAATACGCAATAACCATTAGCTCACAAGGCGAAAATAAATATCTCTAGATTGCTGGATTAGCTTGCTTGATTGGGCCTGCTCAATTAAGCAAGCTAAGGTTAACTTTATGTCTATTGGCACTTCCAGCTGGCGCTTGTGATTACCTGTGTTTTCAGGGAATATTTATCCAACTATTGAAACGAACACATAACTGCTTACAAGCTGTCGTTAACCTTTCATAAATAGTATGTGAAAAATTCCTTAAAATCAGATAAAGGCTTTACAGTTTCGAGTGATCTCCCGACTGGCCAAGCGGTTACCCCAAAGCCGCTTTGATCGATGAGGGCTTTTCCTGAAGCGAGGCCGTTAGCCGCTCAGCCGCTTGCTCGGCGCTTAGCCCGCTCACCTCAATTTCAGGCACGACCCGTTTGCGCTGTGCAAGCCCGTAGCGATAGGTGCGATCGTAATAGGTCAGCAAAATCGCAAACGCTGCGGTGAGATCGCCTGCTTGAATTAACGAGATCGCCTCTTGAGTGCTTTTGCCGCCTAATCGTTTACGAATCCGCTCGGTAGCCGCTATCAGCTCAGCAGGATCTGCCTGACCGTAAATATCGACTAGCAAAGCCAGTCGTTCAGCTATGGGACGAGTAATTTCTAGGGCAAATGCCGCTTCCATTTGCTCAAACAGCTCTGGCGGAATTCGGCAGGTGCCAATCCGGCGGCTTTCGGCCTCTATCCAAATTGGGCGCTGCGGGTCAAACTGATGCCAGGCGCTAGCTACCAGATTTTCAAACTGTTCAGTGCTGGGCTGGGGTGGCAGGCACACGCCGCCAAAGCTGCTGCCTCGGTGGCTGGCATGGCCCTCTAGATCAAGCATCTGTTCGCCTTGTTGGGCGATCGCATGGAGAATGTTGGTTTTGGCGGTGCCGGTCATGCCGCCGAGGAGAATAATGTTTTTGGGTGTGGCCACCGTGCGGCGAACCCATTGACGAAAGGCTTTATAGCCGCCTTGGAGCGTGATGGTATGAAAGCCCGCGAGGTTGAGTGTCCAGGCGATGGCCCCGCTGCGCATCCCGCCGCGCCAGCAGTGAATCCGCACTTGTCGATCTGGCGCGATGCCTGGGGCAGGCGTCGTGATGGCCTTTGCTTGGCGAATAAAGTCTGCAAACTTCGGCCCAGCAATTTCAAATCCTAGTTCTACCGCCTGATCACGGCCTTGTTGCTTGTAGCAAATGCCGACTTGAGCCCGTTCTTCATTACTAAATAGCGGAAAGCTAATCGCATCCGGAATATGGCCCTGTGCATATTCGCCAGGACTACGCACATCGAGGATGGGGCCAGACGCTTTTAAAAAATCGTCAATTGAAACAGCTAGAGTTTGGGGTTCAGGCAATTGTGTAGGCTTGCGGTTATCTTGTCAGTTCCCTTGTAATTGTAGTGGGTTTGATCGCAACGACTGGTCTATCTGTAGGTGCATCGACGGTGCCAATACAGCGGCTTTGCAGATAGCCGAGGTGGTGCAAGTCACTCAGGCATTGGTCGGTGTAGGCTGTTGGAATGCTCGCTAGCAGTCCGCCTGAGGTTTGGGGATCGAAGAGAATTTGGAATTGAGGTAGATCGGAGATGGACAAATGGCTGGGTGAATTTTGAGGGTAGAAGGGGGCGATCGCATTCTCCCAATTCCGCTGATGTAGCGAACTTAGCCAATGATTGCTCAAGCTGTGAGCTGCTCCTGGCAATAGCGCAATCTCGTTTAAATCTAGCGCCACACTCATCCCAGAAGCGCGCATCATTTCCCCTAGATGGCCTGCTAGTCCAAACCCGGTGATATCCGTGCAGGCCGCTGCACCCCACTGCCGCAGGCAATCAGCGGCTAGCCGATTCGAGCGCAGCATACTCTCTACCGCCGCTTCGATCCAGCGCCCTTTAGCCTGCCTCTGCTGATCGGCAGCAAACAGCGTCCCCGTCCCTAGCGCCTTGGTTAAAATCAGCGATTGACCGGTCACCAAGCCGCTTTTTCGCCATATCCGATCCGGCTCAATCCAACCATTGCAGGCAAACCCTAAAGAGAGCTGCGGGCCTTCTGTGGTGTGACCACCGACTAAAAACGTCTGCGCTTCGGCGAGCGCCAACATGGCTCCAGATAAAAGCTGGTAAAGCGTTTCGGCCTGCTTCGCATCGCTGCCGTACGGAATCGTCGCCGAAGCCAGCGCGTTATGGCTAGTTGCGCCCATTGCAAACAGATCGCTGAGGCAGTGATTGACGCAAATTTGACCAAAGATAAACGGATCATCGACCAGCGCACTGAAGTGATCAACGGTGTGAACGGCGAGTTTGCCGTTAGGAATGCGCACAATCGCCGCATCGTCCGGAGCCTCTAAGCCCTCTAGTACCGCTGCGCGATCAGGCCACTCCGCATCGCTAGGCGCTTCAGAGCGCACTCGCCTCAGCACTTGGGACAGCACCGAAGCACCGACTTTAGAGCCGCATCCCGCGCAGTGCATGGCAGGCTGCTTAGTCCGCGATTGAGTGAGCGCAGTCCCAGGCGCATCCGAATTAGTATCCGTCTCCATGTCAGGAAAGTCTGAAAACGTCGCCATAAATTTTTGGTCGATGCGGTTTTTCCAGGCGCGGCACCAGTTGGCGTGAATAGCGAATGGCCCCCAAGAGGCGATCGCGGATTCTGTATCCGTATCAATAATATTGAGAGAACGCCTTTGCGGTTTAAACGGCTTGAGCGGCCTCCCACTGACTTGCCGCTTCAAATTTTCGTACAGCGGCGGGCCTTGACGCACTGCAAAGACACCCGCTTTGGGCCGAGGATAATTCACCATTGTGGCCACATCACCCGCTGCAAACACGTTGGCATGAGAGCAAGATTGCAGCGTGTCTCGAACCGCCAAAAAGCCATTGTCCGTGAGGGCTAGCCCGCTTTCTTTGAGCCAAGGTGGAGCGGAAGCGTTGGTTACCCAGAAGGTGCGATCGCATCTCACCACTAGCCCCGATTCACAGTGCACCGCCTCGGCCGTGACCTTACATACGCTTTGGTTCGTATGGACATGAATTTGTTTGGCTTTACACAAGCGCTCGATCAGGCGCTGAGTGCGAGGGTTGCGGCTAGGTGCGAGATGGGGCGATCGCTGAAAAATATGTACCGCGATCTGGTTGTTGTGACTGCTGCGATATGGCGAAGGCTGAGCGCAGTCGCTCATCAACTGCTGCAAACGCACCTGCATGGCAAACGCCATCTCTACACCGCCCACACCACCGCCCACAATGCTAATCGTCGCCTTTCTGTGAGGATCGGTGGCCAAATCTTGCTTCAGTTTTTCCAAGTAGCTAGCCCAAGCCTTTAACAAAGCGGGCACTGGCTTAGCCGGAATTGCATACTGCGTTGCGCCAGGAACTTTAGATTTGGCTGGCGTACTGCCGATATCTATCGAAAGCGTATCGAAAGCCAGCGGCGGATGATCGCGGCATAGCACCCGCTGCTGCGGCAAATCTAGCCCCACCATTTCATCCATCACTAGCTGGCAACGCGCAAATCGCGTCAGCGGCCTAAGGTCAATATGGGCCGTGTCAAAGTCATACAGGCCAGAAATATGGCAGGGCAACATGCCTGAATAAGGCGTGTCGGCCAAATTCGTAATCAGCGTCAGACGCACATCCTGAGGCCAAGGATTCATTCCCAATTGACGCAGCACTAGCGC
The DNA here is from genome assembly GCA_041742865.1 of Phormidesmis sp. Classification (GTDB taxonomy): domain Bacteria; phylum Cyanobacteriota; class Cyanobacteriia; order Phormidesmidales; family Phormidesmidaceae; genus Phormidesmis. Next base: position 9,912 of record JBGTNW010000215.1, on the reverse strand, counting down.
ATGGCTATGCCCGCCGCCGACTAACACCAAATCTTTTTCAATCGGAACCATAGGCTGCATAGTCACCAAAGCAGATCATTAAAACTAGATCACTAAAACCGGGTCATGACCGCGAGAAAGTTGAAGGGATTTCTATATTTTTGAGACAAAACCACTATCTGTAAAATTTTTTCTGTAACGTAGAATACAGAAACTTTTTTAGGAGCATTGATCTAATGCCCAACAGCTTAATGACTATTCAGGCGTCTGCGCCTACTGCTTTGGTCTCAAATGCCGCCACTTTTCAGCCCGAAAGCGATCTATGGGTGGCGTTGCGCAATCCGCCTTCGGACTACAGCCACCATGAAGCCCTGCTGCTCTGTGAAATCGACTCTGGAGACTGGGTTGCTTGGGTTCCTGGCTATGGTGAAATCACGCTCAATCGCGGTCAGTTTTACCAAAGTGAAGAGGTCTGAAGCAAAAGGGCTAAATTCTAGCTCGATCCAGGTCTTAATTCGGGTGCAAATCGCGTTAGCGGCTTGACGCCTATCAGCGCTGCACTGAGATCATGATGGATCTGACCATTAGTGGCTAGTATCCGTCCTGAGCGAATATCAAACGGACTTTGGTCATAGGCGCTTACCGTTCCACCTGCTTCTTCGAGCAAAATCACCCCAGCGGCGACATCCCACGGTGAGAGCCCTCTTTCCCAGTAGCCGTCTAGTCGCCCGCAGGCCACATAGGCCAAGTCCATCGAAGCTGCACCGCCTCGGCGAACGCCTTGGGTGAGATGGGTAAGGTGGCAAAATTCGGCGTAATTATTGTCAATAGTTTCGCGGCGATCATAAGCAAAGCCAGTGACCAGCAGGCTATCGGCTAAAGTGGCGGTGCTAGAAACGCGGATAGGCTCACGATTGCAGGTCGCACCTAAGCCTTTGGCCGCCCGAAAGAGAGCCTTGTGAACCGGGTCGAAAATCGCGCCAACGGCAGGCTTGCCGTCGATTAGCAGGCCCACTGAGCAGCCGCAGAAGGGATATTGATGGGTGTAGTTAGTGGTGCCATCGAGCGGATCTACGGCCCAGAGCAGGCCGTTGGTTTCAATGCCGATGCTGCCCGATTCTTCGGCAAGAATCGCATGGCTAGGGAAGTGCCGATGCAAAACGGCCAGGACTTCTTTTTCGGCAGCTTGGTCAGCTTCGGTTACCAGATCGCCAGGGCGACCTTTTTGGCGAATATTAGAGAGGTTGCCCCAGTAGTGCTGAAGCACAGCGCCACCCGCACAGGCCGCTTCGGTAGCAACATCGAGAAATCTTTGCAGGTCTGCGGGTGAATGGTCGAGCGATGTCTCGGAAGAGGTTGCGGAAGACGGGTCGGGCGAGTAAATCATGAGGCTTAATCGTCTTCTAGAGGAATGCCGAAGCGGACTTTGCCTTTGCCGAAGTAACGGCCAAACTGAAGTTCGTAGACTTCATCTTCGTCTTGGGTTTCGACTTCGAGATCGCTGCGGGGGTAGCTAACGCACAGCAGCGCATAGCCCTGTTCCCGTAAATCAGGTGAAAGACCCATTGCTTCAGGCTGATCGAGTTGGCCGGAGAGCACGCGGACGGCACAAGTAGTGCAAGCGCCATTACGACAGGCAAAAGGGAGGTCAGCGGTTTGATTTTCGGCGGTTTGAAGAATGTAGCGATCGCTCGGCACCTGCACCGTATAATCGGTGCCCTGCTGGCGATTGTGAATGCGAATAGTATAGGTTTCGGCCATGAGCGCATAAAGCGAACGGAAGGTCTTCTCTATGATTACACGATGATCGCCCAATCATCGTGTAATCATGGCTCAGCGGTCGTCCGAAAAATAGCTAGAGAATTTACTTAACAATAGCGGGAAAAGAGTTCGGCACATGTCCCAATATTTGATAGGATAGCAAAGCTGTAAGGCGCAATTAATTGGCGTGTTACATGCCCATTAGGAGAGATGGCCGAGTGGTTGAAGGCGCAGCACTGGAAATGCTGTTTAGGGGCAACTTTAACGAGGGTTCGAATCCCTCTCTCTCCGTTTTTATTTAGCTTTGAATTTATTCAGATGTCTTTAACGAGATCTCTCTAGATCGAGTTAGATGTTTTTAGCTTGTCTTTAACTTGTCTTTAGCTAAAGCGATACCGCCTACTGTAACCAGCAGCGTACCTGTCCATTGAATGATTTCAAAGGTAAGGGTAGGGGCAAAGCTCCAGCCAATTATGGCCGCCGCTAGCGGCGTTGCGGCGGCAACCATCGCTGTGTAGACGCCGACTATGCGCAAAGTGCCAGACTGTAATATGTACTGCAATAAATACACTAGCGTCATTGCCAGTCCTAACAGTAGGCCCCAAAAAGTCAGGCCCAGCCAGCTAATATCGACGAGCTTGAGCGGCTTTACCAAAAGCACAACGCTGCTGAGTACGGCGACTGTAGAAAGCTGCATGATGCTCACTGGAATGGGATGACACTGTTGCCGATAGCTGAGCTGAGTCAGCGTAATGTAAAGGCTAAAAGCAAGGCTCGCTAGCAGCCCCAACCAAATGGCCTGGGGCACTGCGCCTGTAAATTGGGCCGTAGATTGGGCCGTAGATTGGGCAGCAGTTAAGCTGAGCATAGGCCGAATGGTTAAAAATCCGCCCATGGCAATGGCTACTAATCCCAAGAGCCCTAGCCCTGAAAGATCGCGCTCTTGACGGAGGACCCTGCCTAATGGTGTGGCGGTGAGTGGATAGATAAATAATAAAATAGCGCCCACGCCGGGGCCAAGCTCCCCTAGGCTTTGATAAATTAGCGCCTGTGAAAAAAAGAGGGCAATGCCGCTGCCAATCAGCAGAATGAGGGGCTGATCGCGGGTGTAGATCCAGTCTTGTACTTCTTCCCAGGTGTCTCGATATAGCTGAGTGGCTAAGGCAATCAGTACCGGCACCGTCACGAGCATTCGCAGCCACAATAGGGCAACAGCCGGCACAAACCCAGTACCCAACTGAGCGATGTTTATCCCTAGCCAACCGCCGCCTTGGCCTAGCGCGCTGACTACGCCAAAATGCCAAGCGACTAGGCCAGTGGCGATCGCACTTAACCCCAACCCTTTGCGCAAATTCACCTTGGTCTGATCGCTTAGACCTTTAGCCTCAACCCGATAGGGTGGCTCTTGAGAAGGTCCTAAAGCAGGGGTTGTTACCGGTAGATGAATTGGCTGGTCGTATATAGTGTCGGACTGCGCTGCTTTTATCGTCGTCGGGCTAGGGGCCTCTCCCGGCAGTCGCGGTCCGATACTGTTACTGATACTGTTACTGGGATTGCTGAGGCTGCTAAGACTATCTGGGCCTAACGTTACGAAAGCACCGGCTTCAGTCGCGGATCTGCTAGCGGATTCGGCTGCCTGCACGGCTGATTTTAGTCGCTGGTAATCGGTTTGAAGGGTGGCAATGTTAGCCTGCAAACTCGCTTTAATCGCTTCTAGGCGCTCGATATCCTGATAGAGCTGTTCGACGTAGCGCTCTTGCGGTGTCTGCGTTTGGGTCAGTAAGCTTTCTATGGGTGGTTTTTCTATGGGTGGTTTTTCTACAGGCAATGGCGCTGAGGGCTGATCTGTCGCCGCGTCTGAAGGCGGCTCCTCTATCTGCCGCAGGGCATTTAGAGCATTATCTTCGGAATCTTCGGAGGCGGGGCTAACCGACGTCATGAGTTGATTTCAAACCAAGAATAACCGTGAATATACCAGAGATACTCACGGTCACGAAACCGAGGTCGGCAAGTCCTCACATTAACGACATCAGCAGCGATCGCCCACGAAATGTTTCAAAAACTGCCCAAAAAATTAGGAGCCCACAGCCGTGAGCTCCTAATGCATAAACGCATAAATCGTTCGATTGTAGCTGGCGCTCTTGCCATCAATCGCAAGATCCTAATCGCTAAATAGTCGCTAAATGGTCAGCCAAATAGCCGTTAGATAATAGTGCCATCTGGAATCACGGCATTTTTCAGCACTACCACAACGCCGCTGCGAATGTAATAGCCATCGGCTTCACGCTCAGCTTCTTCTATGTTGTCTTTATTGATGATTTGGACATTTCGACCAATCCGGGCATTTTTATCGATAATGGCTCGGCGAATAATCGAACCTTCTCCAATCCCCATCGGAATTTTATCGTCTGTCTCAAATCGACCATTCTCATCCATTGACTCGTAATAGTCGCAGCCGATAATCAGCGAATGATCGATTTCGCAGTTGGCGTGAACGCGCTGCCTTAGACCAATGACAGACTTATGAATGCGACACTTTTTCAAAATGCAGCCTTCACTGACAATGGATTCAGTAATGTGGCAGTCTTGCAGCTTGCTAGGCGGGAGATAGCGCGATCGCGTGTAGATCGGCGCATCTTCTTTATAGAAGCTAAAGGCTGGATTAGGCTGATCTGTCAGCGCAATATTGGCTTCATAAAAGGCTTCAATGGTGCCAATGTCTTCCCAATAGCCTTTGAAAAGATAAGCTTGCACGTTGTAGTCACGAGCCGAAGCCGGAATAATTTCTTTCCCAAAGTCAGTTTGATCAGGGTACTTATTGAGTAAGTCTATCAGCACCTGCTTTTTAAACACGTAGATGCCCATAGACGCAATAAACGGCTTTTCTTCGGACTCTTCAGGGGAAAGGCCCATCGCCGTTGTGTCCACCTTCATCGCCTCAAGCGCTTCGCCTTTTGGCTTTTCAGAAAATTCTACAATCCGATTATTCTCATCTACCTTCATCAGGCCAAAGCTCGAAGCCGTTTTGTAGCCGATGGGCACTACTGAGAGCGTGACATCCGCACCGCTTTCTCGGTGCTTGCGCACATAGTCGCTGTAGTCCATGCGGTAGAGGTGATCGCCAGAGAGAATGATAAATTCATCCACATCCGCCTCTTCAAACATCCACATGTATTTGCGCACCGCGTCGGCTGTGCCTTCAAACCAACTGGGGCTGTCGGGCGTTTGCTGGGCAGCGAGTACCTCGACAAACCCATCGCTAAAGGTCGAAAAATTGTAGGCTTTGGCAATATGTCGGTTCAACGAAGCTGAGTTGAACTGGGTTAGTACATAGATTTTTAAAATGTCAGAATTTAAGCAGTTGCTGACGGGAATATCGATTAGACGGTACATCCCAGCCAAGGAAACCGCAGGTTTGGCTCGATATTTAGTCAGCGGATAAAGGCGAGTACCTGCGCCACCACCCAAAATTATTGAAAGAACTCTTTTCACAACATCAACCTTAGCTTAAGAAAACAGGCCATTCCTTACTTCACATTTAAGTGTCTGCTGGTATCTGCCCGTTGGCAAGGGGGCTCAGTATATCTATGCGCTTTTCTGGGAGGGAAAAAGTCTTCCTATAGAGGGAAGTCTCCCAAAAAAAACCGCAAAGCCGCAGCAAAACTCTTCTCTAACCTGCTGTTGGCTATACCTTAGCGGTTCAGGAAGAACCTGTATGTAGGGTATATCACCTTGATGGGCAGAAGCCGTTAAATCGTCAAATTGCTAACTAGCGGGCCGGTTTCTAAAATGTAGGTAGCGACGCCGCGAACAATTTGTTGAATCGCGTAAGGATCACCGCCGCCGTCAATTGCAACGGTGAGCGCGTAGCGATTAAGGCCGATTTTGACGGCTAGCGTAGATCCAATGAGCTGATTGTTTTGACCTGTTTTTTCGCCGATCCAAGTCACATTTGGCCCTAGATCTTTAAGTCCTGTGTAGCCAAGTTCTAGGTCGCGCTGGTTGAGCAAGGCATGGAGCAGTTCTTTATCTCCGGGGGCTGTGAGGCTGTAAATTTTGGCCATCATCGTGGTGACTTCATTACTTGTTATCTCATTGGCTAGCGTCCCGGCATTTTCAGGCATGGCGCGATCGCCCACTAGTTTGTGATCCACCAATGTCTGGCGGTAGCCTAGCTGGTTAAGGGTTTTGGCTAAGTAATCGCGGCCTAGATAGTCGATTAGCTGATTGGTGGCAATATTATTGCTTTCGTTGATCATTCGGGCCATGACTTCGCGCAAGGGATACGACTGACCCACTTCGATTTGAGCGCCTGCGGCATTTTCGGTAAAGTTGCCTGGATCGATAAAAATTTTTTGATTGAGATCGATTTCTTCCGTGATGACTTTGTGCATTAAGACGACGGCAACCGGCAGCTTAATTAAGCTGGCAGGGCTGGCCATGCGTTGGTTGCCTTGATGCTCGCGGCAGTGATCGCGGGCGACATCACCCTGAGCGCTTAACAAATTACTAAAGGCTGGGTTATTTTTGACTGTTTTGCCCTGCTTAGCGGCTCGGCGCGAGGCTTCAATCTGGGGTGGCTCAATTTGGCACAGCGTAATATGCACCAGACTCGGATCAATCCCAGCGGTGCGAACAATTTCAGCGAGAACGTCGCTGTCGCCGTCAGCAACTTCGGCTTCGGCGTTAGCTAATAATTTTCGATAAAGAATTTTTTTTTCGGTTGCTTGCTGATGGCGGTCAGATTGGGCTGGAATGTTACCTAATAATTTGAGGCTGTGCTGCCAGAGGCTGTATTCACGCCGAGCGAACGACAGGCTGCGGGCGGTCTCACCAGCCTCACTGGCAGTGACCGCAGCTTGATGAGCTTTGACGGCTTGATTGGCGAGTTCGAGAGCCTGATCATAGATTTCTAAAGCGTTTTCTAAGGCAATCTCGTCTGAGCCCTGTAAGCTGCCTGAGCCCTTTGATCTCGCTGAAAAAAAATTGGCCAATCTCGCGTCAGCGGCTGCTTTTTTTGGGCTGCTGGCTGCATCTTGCGGCCTAAAGGAAACCTGATTAAGGCCGATAACGGTGCTCAAGAGTGCGCTAAAGGTGGTGGCGATCGCAGCGGTATACCAAAATCCAGACATCTATAAAAGTCACTTGCCCATTTAGAATAAAACGTAACACTACTCATCGATTTTGTACATATTCATACCCATAAATACGTCAATACGCCTAAATCTCCGCTTTTTCTATCAGGTAGCTCGCGTTTTGCCCAGTAGCAGCTACGAACCACAGCTCTCGCTAGTAGCTCTCTTCAGTAGCCCATCAGTCGCCTGTTAGCAGATAGTCAGCAAGCTAGCCCACTGACTATCTGCTAACCTAATCTATGCTAAAGCCTTGTGCTAAAACCCATCCCAGAGCGCTAGCCAAAGCGCCGGAAACGAGGATCTTTTTATGTCAGCCATCCGCGCGTTGCACCAACAGCTTACGAGCAAAGAACGCAGCGCCGTTGAAATTGCTCAGGCCCAACTCGATCAGGCTCAAGCCCTTGAACCCAAGCTGCACAGCTTTGTTACGCTGACCGCAGACAAGGCGCTCGAACAAGCGCAAAGAGTCGATGCCAAAATTGCCGCCGGAGAAACGATCAGCTTGCTAGCAGGCATCCCCGTAGCGCTCAAGGACAACCTTTGCACGCAGGGCATTCGCACCACCTGTAGCTCCAAAATGCTAGAGCACTTCGTGCCGCCTTACGAATCTACCGTCACCGCCCGACTCGACGCGGCAGGCGCTGTTTTTGTGGGCAAAACGAACCTCGATGAATTTGCAATGGGCGGCTCGACGGAAAACTCGGCTTTTCACACCACCGCTAATCCGTGGGATCTTACCCGTGTTCCGGGCGGATCTTCTGGCGGATCGGCAGCAGCGGTTGCGGGCAATCAAGCGCCGATTGCTCTAGGATCTGACACTGGCGGCTCGATTCGTCAGCCCGCTTCGTTTTGTGGCATCGTCGGGCTTAAGCCCACCTACGGGCTGGTGTCTCGCTTTGGGCTCGTAGCCTTTGCCTCCTCGCTCGACCAAATTGGGCCGTTTGGCCGCACGGTGGAAGATGCGGCGATTTTGCTGGGGGCGATCGCCGGACACGATCACAAAGATGCCACTAGCCTCAACGTCAAAATTCCCGACTACACTCAGTTTTTTAAAAAAACAGCCCAGCTGCCGCTCAAGGGCCGCACCGTTGGCATCATTCAAGAAACCTTCGGTGACGGCTTAGCCCCTGAAGTAAACCGAGCGGTCACGGCTGCCATCGAGCAGCTCAAAGCTCTCGGCGCAGAGATCAAAACCGTTTCCTGCCCCAAATTTAGCTACGGCGTATCGGCCTATTACATCATTGCCCCTTGTGAAGCCTCCGCCAATCTCGCCCGCTATGACGGTGTTCGCTACGGACTGCGGGCCGAAGAGCCCAACCTCATCTCGATGTACAACAAAACCCGCGCCGAGGGCTTTGGCGATGAAGTCAAACGCCGGATCATGATCGGCACCTATGCTTTGTCAGCCGGTTACTACGACGCCTTTTATCTCAAGGCCCAAAAGGTCAGAACGCTGATTAAGCAGGACTTTGATCGAGCCTTTGAAGAGGTGGATGTGCTGGTAAGTCCAACGGTACCCACAACGGCTTTCAAAACTGGTGCTAACACCGACGATCCGCTCAGCATGTATCTGCTGGATCTGATGACGATTCCCGCTAACATGGCGGGCTTGCCCGGTATGAGCTTACCCTGTGGCTTCGATACTGACGGTCTACCGATTGGCTTACAGATCATCAGCAACGTTCTGCGTGAAGATCTTTTATTTGAAGTCGGCTATGCCTATGAGCAGTCAACCGACTGGCACCTCAAGGCACCCTCTCTATAAGGAAGGCCCCCAAAAAGCCCCCAAGAAAAGACCCCCGGATTTGATAAAATCTAACGTCTGACCAGTTAATCACTGGCAAGCCCCACACCCCTCGCCCGGGATTTCGCAGTTTTCAAGGAGAATGTCCGATGGCCAAAATGTATTACGACAGCGATGCCAACCTCGATTTGCTCAATGGCAAAACAGTGGCCATTATTGGTTATGGCTCTCAGGGCCACGCCCATGCGCTCAACCTCAAAGACAGCGGTGTGAATGTGGTGGTGGGTCTGTATGAAGGCAGTCGCTCGATTGCGAAGGCCGAAGCCGAAGGGCTAGCGGTCAAATCGGTGGCCGATGCTGCTAAAGTTGCCGATTTCATCATGATTTTGCTGCCGGATGAAGTTCAGCGCGCGATCTATAAAGAAAGCATTGAGCCAAATTTATCTGCTGGTAATGTCGTCGCCTTTGCCCATGGCTTCAATATTAACTTTGGCCAAATTGTGCCGCCCGCAGACGTTGATGTGGTGATGGCTGCGCCCAAAGGCCCCGGCCATCTGGTGCGCCGTACCTATGAGCAGGGTCAAGGGGTACCGGCTTTATTTGCGGTGTATCAAGATGCGTCGGGGCAGGCGCGGGATTTGGCAATGGCCTATGCCAAGGGCATTGGCGGCACTCGCGCAGGCATTTTAGAAACGACGTTTCGCGAAGAAACCGAAACTGACCTCTTCGGCGAGCAAGCGGTGCTCTGTGGCGGCCTGAGCGAATTGATCAAGGCCGGATTTGAAACCTTAATAGAAGCAGGCTATCAGCCTGAACTGGCCTATTTTGAGTGCTTGCACGAAGTCAAGCTGATTGTCGATCTGATTGTTGAAGGCGGCTTGGCGAAGATGCGGGACAGTATCTCGAATACCGCTGAGTATGGTGACTACACGCGCGGCCCTCGGGTGATTACCGCTGATACCAAAGCGGCGATGAAGCAAATTCTCAAAGAGATTCAAACCGGGCAGTTTGCGCGTGAATTTGTGTTAGAGGCGCAGTCTGGCAATGCCGGATTTAATGCGACACGACGGATTGAAGCTGAGCATCCCATTGAAGAAGTCGGCAAGGATTTGCGGGCAATGTTTAGCTGGCTCAAAAAAGTTTAGGCTTAAGCTTTTAAAAACAATTGTTAGAACAACCAGCTTGCCTAATGATGCACCCTTAGGCGAGCTGGTTGTTGAGGTTTTATAAAGTTCTAGTGGTATCAATCCTTACTGTATTGTCGTCGTATCTTATGACTTTATAAGGTTCGTT
>JBGTNW010000214.1:0-4902 GCA_041742865.1 Phormidesmis sp. | reverse complement strand
TACGATAGTCAGCGTATGTATGCGGATGTTTGCTTCTTATGGACTTCTTGCCTGATTCTTATGTGCTTTCCCGAATGCAGTTTGCGCTGACGGCGATTTTTCATATGCTTTGGCCCGTGCTGACGACGGGAATGGGCATTTATTTAGTGGTGGTGGAAATTTTGTGGCTAAAAACCAAAAATCCTGATTATTACTATCACGCTAGGTTTTGGTCGAAGCTGTATGTGCTTAACTTTGGTATTGGTGTGGCCACGGGAATCCCGATGGAGTTTCAGTTTGGTACTAACTGGGCTCCCTTTTCAGAAGCGACGGGAGACTTTTTTGGCAGCATTCTAGGCTTTGAAGCGTCGATGGCATTCATGCTAGAGGCGGGTTTTTTAGGGATTATGCTGTTTGGCTGGGAGCGGGTGAATCCGTTTATTCATCTATTTGCCACGGTGATGGTGGCTTTTGGGGCGAATTTATCGACGTTTTGGATTTTGATCGCCAATTCTTGGATGCAGACGCCGACCGGGGGCGAATTTATTGATGGGCATTTCTTTGTCCGCGATTATTTTCAGGCGATGTTTAATCCGTTTATGCGCAACAGTGTGCTGCATATGTTTTTTGCCACGCTGGAAACCTCGCTGTTTGTGATTGGCGGCATCAGCGCCTGGTACGTACTTAAAGGGCGAAATGAAGCGTTTTTTGCCCGCTCTTTTAAAATTGTGCTGGGCTGTGCGATCGCCGTTGCCCCGATCCAAATCTACATGGGCCACCTCAGCGCCGAGCAGGTGTACCACTATCAGCCGACTAAGCTAGCGGCCATGGAAGCGCGGTGGGAAACCATTCCAGCAGGTGAAGGGGGTGACTGGAGCTTACTAGCTCTTCCCAATGACAAAGCCGAGCGCAACGATTTTGAGATTGTGGTGCCGCAGGCCCTGGGCCTCATTTTAGAATTTAAAACAAAGCTGTCAGAGCCGGTTCAAGGGCTCAAAGCCTTTGCCCCTGAAGATCGCCCCCATCAGGTGGGGCTGATTTACTACAGCTTTCGAGTGATGATCGCCATTGGCTTTTTCTTAGCGGCGCTGATGGCCGTGAGCGTTTTGCAGTGGTGGCGCGGCAAGTTGGGAGCCGAAACTATTGGCGAACAAAAATGGCTGATGCGGGCCTGGATGTTTTCTGCGCCGCTGGGCTATATTGCCACCGATTCGGGCTGGATTGTGCGCTGCGTCGGCAGACAGCCCTGGACGGTATATGGCCAAATTCGCACGATTGATGCGGCTTCGCATGTGCCCGCCGAGACGGTATTTGCCTCATTGCTGGGCTTTGTGGGGCTCTATAGCGTTCTGCTGGCGACGACGCTGTACTTTGGCAGCCGAATTATTGCTCAAGGGCCTAATTTAGATCTGCCCCTGCCGGGAGAGATTGACATCATCAGCACCAAACCCGCTCAATCGCAGCCCGATCAGCGACCGGTCGAAGCGCAGCAGTAGTTCTCTTATTTTTTTAAATCGCTTTTCCCATGGAAACTCTCGATTACTTTTTGCCGCAGGTCTGGTTCTTTATCCTGGCTTTGTTTCTCTTTTTGTATGTGATTTTAGATGGCTTCGATCTCGGCGTTGGCATTCTCTCCTTAACGGCTGATAGCGACCAAAAGCGCGGAATGCTGATGACGAGTTTGAGCAATGTGTGGGATGCCAATGAGACGTGGCTGGTGCTGATGGGCGGGGCGCTGTTTGGGGCGTTTCCGGTGGCTTACGGGACGATTCTCAGCGCGCTGTATATTCCTATTTTGGCCATGATTTTTGCCTTGAGTATACGGGCGGTATCGTTTGAATTTAGAGAGTTGTCGCAGCGTAAGTGGTTTTGGAATAATGCTTTTGGAGTGGCTAGTCTGGTGGCGGCGCTAGCGCAGGGGTTTGCTTTGGGCAGTGTGCTTTCAGGTATTCAAGTCGATGATGCAGGGCATTTTACGGGCGGCATTTGGGATTGGCTGAACTGGCGATCGCTCCTAGCTGCCCTCACCCTGGTTCAGGGCTATGTGCTGATCGGCTCTACCTATCTTGTACTCAAAACTGAAGGCGAACTGCAAGAAACCCACTACCGCACCGCCAAAATTGCCGCTTTTACGACCCTCATTGGCGCTTTACTGATCACCATCACCACGCCCATTTTTTACCAAGGGCTGCGCACAAAGCTTTTCGACAGCGGCTTAGCGACCCTATTTGCCATTATCCCGATCCTAGCGGTACTGCTGATTGGTCTGTTGCTACGCAGCCTTAGCGCCAAGTCAGAAAACACGCCCTTTATCTGGACGCTGCTGCTGTTTTTGCTCTCGTTTATTGGCCTGGGGCTGATTGTTTTTCCCTATATTATTCCAACAAAAATCACCATCTATCAAGGCGCAGCCGCACCGAGTTCGCTGGTATTTATGCTAATTTTTGTCGGCTTTTTGATTCCGATCATGCTGTTTTACAACATCTATCAGTATGTAGTGTTTCGCGGCAAAGTCAGCGGCGCTGAGTATGGTGAATAAACCACTCAGTGAAGCGATGGCCCAGTTCAGTGGTGTGGTTAGATACTGAAGAAAAGTCTCACCTCGGCGAAGATAAACGAAACTGTCTTAACCCTTTTCTTTACCCCTGAGCCATGAGTGATGACCCAGATCCATACGCCTTCACCCCTGCCTGTTGATTTTAGCCCCCAAGACTTCTGGCACATTCCCACCCGATTAGACAATGCTGACGATCGGCTACATTGCTTGGCCGAAGCCCTTTATGCAGATCTAGACGTAGTTCGCTATCCGGGGCGAGATTGGGACTACAGCCGCGATCCCGGCATTCTAGAAGTAGCTATTTTGGGCGCGGGTCATGCCGGTAAGTCAGCCGCCTTTGGGCTGCGGCGCGCGGGCATCAGTCGAGTGCGCGTTTTTGAGCGTCGTCCGGCGGGTCAAGAAGGCGTATGGCGAGCGTTTGCCCGCAATGCCAAGCTGCGATCGCCCAAAAAAATCACCGGCGGCCTCGACTGGGGCATTCCCAACCTCAACTTTCGGCGCTGGTGCGCAGCCTGCTACGGCGATGACTATTGGCAAAGCATTCATTACATTCCCCGCTTGCTCTGGGCTGAATATCTCGACTGGTACGGCAAAGTTCTGGACCTACCGCTGCAATTTGAAACCCATATTCAGGCAGTTACCTGGCATGAAGCCGAGCAGTGCTTTTGGCTGCAAGCCGACGAGCAAGGCACAGCAACAATTTACAAGGCTCGTTTTGTGATCTTCGCAACGGGGATAGAGTGCGCAGGCGGGCGCAACATTCCCGCCATTGTCCAACAGAACTTACCCCAGCATTGCTACCACCACACGATGGATGATATTGACTTTGCCACCTTTGCAGGCAAGAAGGTCATGATCATTGGCGGCGGCGCGAGCGCTTTTGACAATGCGCTGTTGCTTTTAAAAGCTGGCGCAGCCGTCGATTTGGCCATTCGCCGACCCCAGCTACCCAATCTCAACCGGATTCGCTGGAGCGAGTGGAATGGCTACCACCGCCACTATATTGATCTTCCTGATCAAATTAAATGGGCCTACAGTCTCTCGGAGTTTCGCTTAGGCCAACTGCCGCCTGCTCATACCTATTACCAAACAGTTAGCCATCCTCTTTTTACGCTCTACACTAGCGCCCCGGTGCAACAGCTCAGCTATCAGCGTGATCGGCCTACTCACAAAATTATCGGTCAGTATGGCGATCGCACCCTCTTTCACGACGCCCTCATCTGTGGCACTGGCTTTACGACCAATATCGACCAGCAAAAAGAGCTGCTAGAACTCTGCCCCCACATCGCCCGCTGGCAAGATCGCTTTACCCCACCACCGGGCGACGAACACCCGGAAATGGCCCACTACCCCTACCTCGGCAAGAGTCTCGAATTTTTGCCCAAATCCCCAGCTCACAGCTATCTCCAGCGCTGCTACTATCTCTCTTGTGGCGCTTCTCTACTCAGCGGCTTTCGCGCCAACCTCACCGATCTTTCCTTTGCTATTCCCCGCGTTATTTACGACATTGGCAAACAGCTTTTCATCGAGCACCAGAGCGAGATTCAGGCCGATTTTGAAGCTTACGATCACTTTGAATACTGATTGAATACTGACTTTACATCCTGGCTTTGAATACCGGCTTTGAATCCTGGCCTCTGAATACTGCATCTATGATAGAGAGGTAACCCGACTGGTTTTTAGGAGATTTGGTTGAATGAATTTTGTATTGATAGCTGTAAGGCGATCTGTGAAGCCCGTAATCGCTCTATTCGTCGCTGTTTGGATGAGCTTAGGTGCGATCGCTCTACCGGCATTAGCGGCCATCCCGCTTTCTCCTGCCCCTGAAGCCGCGCGGGCCTACATCATTTCACCGACCGAGGCTCAGACAGTGCCGGAAACTTTTACCGTAAAGTTTGGATTAGTAGGGATGGGGGTTGCGCCCGCAGGCATCGATCAAGTAGGCACAGGGCACCATCATTTGCTCATTGATGTCGATGAACTGCCTGAATTGACGGAGCCTTTAGCTGCGACCGATCATATTAGGCACTTTGGCGGCGGACAGACGGAGACAACGCTGAGCTTGCCGCCCGGTGATCATACGCTACAGATTTTGCTAGGCAACTACACACATGTGCCACACAATCCTCCCGTCCTGTCAGAGAAAATTGCCATTACGGTACAGTAAGTTTGAGGCTTTCTAAATAAGGCTGAGGCGCTAAGGGAGTCGCGCGTAAATAATGTACTGACGCCCTCATCCCCTAGCCCCTTCTCCCAAGCTTGTCCCTATGGTGGATGGTATGGAAAGTGATCGCTAATCACAAACTCCCGTTACCTTGAGAATATCAAAAACAAGAAACGGAGTCAGCATTATGACCACTTCCATA
>JBGTNW010000213.1:0-8588 GCA_041742865.1 Phormidesmis sp. | reverse complement strand
CGCTGAGCCTGAATAGCTGCTTTGCGAGTCCAAGTAGCTCGGCGACTGTCGCGTTTGGATTTGGAAGTTTTCTTCTTAGGAGCAGCCATGTGCGTAACTTAAATCTACAAGATTTCAACCTTGCTAGTGTAGTGCATTTTTAGACCCTTTGAAAGCGCAAAAACCAAATATTTTTATCCAATAGCTTTGCCAGCTAGGCTTGCGAGGCTTGGATAAAGCCACGACTAAACGCAGTTAATCGCCGCTAAAAATGCTGAAAGCTTTTGTGGCTCAGCGGTATGCTCAGCGGTGTAGGCTTATTATCTGCTGTCCAAGAGAGCATTTGCACCTTACCCGTATGGGTGGTTTGGCCCAAAATAATCGCCCCACTAGCCGCTGCAAAGGCGGTGGCCAGATCGGGCGGCAAGCACAGCACTAGCTCAAAGTCTTCGCCGCCATACAGGGCCCAGTTTATCGCCAGCTCAGGGCCAACGGCATCCCTGAGTCCAGGGGGCAAGGGAATGCGCGATCGCATGATATCCATTCCCACCCCACTGCTTTTGCTCAATTGCAGCAGCGCATTCGCTAGTCCGTCACTGCTATCCATGCCCGCGATCACCGGCCTTGGGCCGGCCAGCGGCGTCTGTTGATTGAGCTCAGCGATCGCATCAAATCGCGGTATCGGCTGCTGATGCGATCGAATCCAGCTCGCTGCTGCCGCCGGGTCACATCCCTCCAACTCGCCGAGCAGCATCGCCAAGCCCGCCCGCGATCCGCCATGAGCCCCAGTGACTACCACACTCATCCCCGTCACCGCCGTATCTCGACGAATCGCCCACGCCGGCCAGACCTGCCCCAAGGCCGTAATCGACACCGTTCGCTGCGCCGCCCGACAGACATCGCCCCCCACAATCGCTCCACCATATTCGCGTAAGCAGGCGGCCATCCCTTCATATAAGGCTTTGACCCAGGCCCAAGAGGTTTCGGGCGGCAGTCCTAAGCCTACCGTAATGCCCAACGGCGCAGCGCCCATTGCAGCCAAATCTGAAAAATTCGCAGCGACGGCCCGCCAGCCAACGGCAAACGGGGGGGTAGTGCGATCGCTAAAATGCACTGTATCTACCAGCACATCCGTTGTCACCACCAATCGATGCCCCGCATCAACCGCCATCAACGCCCCATCATCGCCCACCACCTGAGGCGCACAAAAAGGCTTCAGCCGCTCAATCAAAACTAGCTCACCGAGATCCGCTACCGTCAATGAATGCTGCTCTGCCATTGAATTGCCGTCTTGCAGAGTTACTTTGCAAAGTTACTTTACAGAATTGCTAGCGCTACACCTGCGGTTGCACCAAATTCTCCAACCCATCTACAACTTCAGCTGACAAAATCTGATCGCCTGCTTTCAGCTGCCTGAGCACATCTTTGCCATCAATCGTGTAGCCAAACACCGCATAGCGACCGTCCAGCATATTGCGCCCCGCAGGCGTCAGCTCTGCCTCAAACAGGAAAAAGAAAAACTGAGAAGAGCCACCATTATTATCATCGCTAGGACGAGCCAGCGCCAAACTGCCATATGAGTTAAACGGTAAAATCGGCTCATCCATATACTGACCGATTTCCTCTAGCGTGTAGCCGTAAATCGGCTTACTGTCCCCTTTGACCAGAATTTCCATCGGTATTGCTCGATATTCATTGGTTTTTGGGTCAATATAGCCCTCTGCTGGCCCATCTGGATCGCCCGTTTGCAACACATAAAAGTCTTCAGCCCGAATAAATGGCAGGCCGTCGTAAAACTTTTTATTCACTAAATCAACAAAATTACCAGCTGTCACGGGCGCACTATAGCCATCTGCGACAACGGTTATGTCGCCTTGAGTAGTGGTAAATTTCACCGTTGCTCGGCCTTTCAGCTGAGGCAATTGATCATAGTCTGCGGGCACCTCAAACGGATAGGCGTTCACCATGAGCTCTTCTAGTGCGCCGACTTGATCAAGCATCAGCTTGCGCTGTACCCACACGCCTTCTTTATCTTTTGCAGTAATGGCCGCCAACATCGGTTCTAACCCCTCACCTAGGCTACCTATCAGCGCTTCTGCCTGCCCCTGCCGCTCAACTGGAACCGCTGCCAAAATCGCTTCACGCTTGCGCGCTAGCAGCCGCTCTACCTTCATCACATCTTTTTTCATCGGCCCCCAGCGTTTGCTACGCAGCCATTCCGATAGTCCTTCTAACTCACCTTGCACCGAGCGAATCTCTGGATTGTTGATCGGTAAAGCATACCGCAGTAACGCCGCGCCATCAGTAACCGCATTACCCGGCGGTAAGCCTGCCAATAGCGGAGTCAAGATCGGACTAAAGCGGCTGCTTAAAAGGCTAGCTTGGGCTGAAGGAGCCGCCGTCAAAAGGCAGCTAGCGGATAGAAATAGACCCAAAACAAGGCTAATAGCTAAGCGGGTAACCGCTTGTTTGGTTGGGCGTTTGGTCGGGCTTAAGCGACTAATGAAGAAAGGCTTTTGCAAGTTCATGGAAAAATTTTGGTAAGAATTTTAAAAAGGGCAAAGCATGAGTTCACTTTTGATCTTGCCATAGTCTTGTCATTAGTCTGGCCATAGTCTTGTCATTGGCCTGGTTTGTTTAGGCGGGTCATCCCTAAGATCGCCTCACAGCCAAGTCACCTTGAGCGGTACAATTAGGTGCCGATTGGCCTGATTACAAACTTACATCACCCAACGACACGGCTCAACAGCACTAAATCACCCGTAAAGCTATCCTCCTCCCGCTATCACCATGATTTCAAGCAATGATTTTCGCACTGGTACCAGCATCGAGCTAGATGGCTCGGTGTGGCGCGTCATTGAGTTTTTGCACGTCAAACCGGGTAAGGGCTCTGCGTTTGTGCGCACTAAGCTCAAAAACGTACAGACTGGCAGCACGGTTGAAAAAACCTTTAGAGCGGGCGAAACCATGCCCCAAGCGGTGCTAGAAAAAAACACTATGCAGCACACCTATAAAGACGGTGAGCAATACGTCTTTATGGATATGGAAACCTACGAAGAAAGCCGCCTGAGCGAGGATCAAATTGGCGATCGCGTCAAATATCTCAAAGCCGAGATGGAAGTTACCGTATTGATGTGGAACAACCGCGTTTTAGAAGTAGAGCTGCCTAACTCCGTGACGCTAGAAGTCACCCAAACTGATCCAGGGGTCAAAGGCGATACGGCAACTGGCGGCACTAAGCCTGCAATCGTTGAAACGGGCGCTCAGGTGATGGTTCCGCTGTTTATTTCTCAAGGCGAAAAAATTAAAATAGACACCCGCAATGACAGCTATTTAGGCCGCGAGAATTAAGGCCCCAGTTCAAGGCCATAGTTCAAGGCCCCAGTTCAAGGCCACAGTCCAAGGCTAAAGTTTCAGGCCAGTGCGCAATTTAGGAGCCTTTTGCTTTGGGAACCTAGTTTTAAGATATGGAGTTTTAATACGTGAATCTTAGTGTCAACGAACTCCGCGAGTTAGTCGCCGCGCTCAATCAGACTGACATCGCCGAATTAACCTTTAAAAACGCTGAGTTCGAGTTGACCTTGCGTAAGCCTGCGGCGATTCAGTCGGCTGCGACCCCGAATTCAGCGCCAACAGCAGCATTGGCTTTGCCGGTCGCCTCGGCGATCGCACCTTCCCCGAGTCCTGTCGTTGTACCTGCTGCGGCTTCACCGCCGCCTGCTGCGCCAATCATTGATCCTGCTTTGGTCGAAATTACCGCACCGATGGTGGGGACTTTTTACCGGTCGCCGACACCGGATGAAGCGGCGTTTGTAGAAGTAGGCGATCGCATTCAAAGCGGTCAAACCGTCTGCATAATCGAAGCTATGAAGCTAATGAACGAGCTAGAAGCTGAAATTTCAGGTGAAATCGTCGATATTCTCGTCGAAAACGCCGATCCAATTGAATTTGGCCAACCACTCATGCGCGTTCGACCTACTAGATAAGTCCGCTAAGTAGAACACTTAATTCACCTTTATAAGTAGTTCTACACAGCTGTTACTTTTTTTAAGTGCGTTTTAAACCTTACGGTTGGTATTTGCTATCTTGTATAAGCGCTAATCACCTGTTATACGTGAAGCTAAGCTGCCACGATTTATGTAAAGATAAAACAACCGCAGCGATGGGCTATAAAGTTTTGATTAAAGGCGACAGAACTTTATCCTCGTGTGCAGCAGCCCTCGGATGCCGCAGGTTGTATTTAGGAGGAAAACTATGGCAGAAGGCATGATGAAGAACAGCACCCGTCAGGAACACTTGCCTAGCGATCGCGCCAACACTTACGCTGCTTCCACGCCGAGCCGACTCTATCACCGTCTTGAAGAAGCCCTCCATGCCGGTAGTGAGGTCTGGTTCCGAATGCCCGGAACCCGCTTGGTCGGCATTCCTATTTTCTTAGATACCGACTATGTTGAAGTCGTCGATGTCGATGTCGCCGAAGGCTTTGAAGACGAAGAGCTTCCCGATGAGCCCTATCAGCGCACCGTCTGGCTGATTCGATTAGAAGAAATCAGCGCCATCTCTTACGCGACCGACCGCTGGAGCAAAGAGCGCTTTGAACGACTGCTAGAGCAGTCTCACAAAGACGACGAATCTACCTCTGAGAGCCACGAAAGCCACTAGAACGAAAGTCATTAAAAAGCTAAGTGCCTCACTGAATCAGCTCATTTTTTAGAAATCAGTTCTTAGAAAACGATCAGAAGATTTTTAGAAAAAAGACTTGATTCAGTGAGGCGAGCTGTTTTTTCAAAAGTCAATAGAAAAAGATTACAGCGATTTATAGCGTCAAAGTTATAGCGTCAAAGACTGCGCGTTATTTTCAATCAAGTCGCACAGATCCTTGAGAAAGGCTGCGCCATCCGCGCCGTAGATAATCCGGTGGTCGCTGGTCATATTTACCCGCATTTGATTACGGGTGCCAAAGAGACCGTCAGCTGTTGCGACAACCTGCGGCCTAGCGCCACCAATCGCCAAGATTGACCCTTGCCCAGGCGGCAAAATCGCATCGAAGCTATCGACCCCAAACATCCCCAAATTAGACAGGGTAAAGGTGCCGCTGTTATATTCTTCGGGGGCTAGCTGCTTAGTGCGCGATCGCGCCACCAAATCTTTCCAAGTGCGCGATAGCGAATAGATGTCCATTTGATCAGCGCCTCGCAGCACGGGCGTAATCAGGCCCCCATCTGGCATGGCTACCGCTACGGCAATATTAATGCTGCTGCTGTACTGAATACCGGTAGGGGCAAAGCGGGCATTGACGAGCGGATGCTGGGTGAGGGTGACGGCCACTGCTTTGGCTAATAGCGCCGTCATGGTGACGCCTTTGGGCTTGATCTGCTGGTAGAGCTGATCGAGAGCGTTGGTTGTGATTGTATAGCCGACTCGGAAAACAGGCACCGAGAGGCTAGCGTCCATATTGCGAACGACGGCCTGCTGAAGTGTGTTGAAGGCGACAAGTTCGCCCGGTGTAGTGGGCGTAGCGGCAGACGGTGTAAAGCTGCCTGAGGCAGATGACGTGGCTGCTACCGGGGTAACCGCAGGCATCGGGGCTTTAGTGGCACCGGCTGTCGGGGCGGCAGCGCTCGTCGGGGTTTGACCAGCGGCTCGCTCGACGTCTTGTGCCACAATCCGGCCATGAGGGCCGGAGCCTTGGAGGTTGCTGAGATCGACCTTGAGCTGCTGGGCTAGCTTACGGGCGCGAGGGGAAACAATGGTTCGACCAGAAACGGTTCCTGTAGCTTTACTGGCTGTTGTCCTGGCAGTCGCGGCCACGCCATTTTGAGCGGTGGATTCTAAAGGAGGAGGTGCGATCGCGACTGCCGCTGCAACCGTCTCAGCGGGCACTGCTGAGGGAGAGGAGGATGACGCTGCGCTACCATTCTTTATCGCCATCGCTCTTTGCTTAGCTTCTTCAATTTCTGCTTCAGTGTCTGCAAGGAAAGCGATCGCATCATTTACCTGAGCCATTTCTCCGGCCTCAGTAATGATGATCGCCAAATAGCCTTCATAAAAAGACTCGACATCCATGTCAGCTTTATCCGATTCGACAACGACGACGGTTTCGCCTTTCTCGACTTTATCGCCAGCAGACTTGGCCCAAGAAACGATCTTTCCCTCAGTCATGGTAGAGCTGAGAGCAGGCATAAAGACTTCGCGGATCATGGATGGACGGTTGAGGAGGGGACAGTTGGGATGTGGACAGGAAAGAACCTGACAACAGCCAGCGCGATTCATTGTATCCCGTTGCGTGGCGTTGTGGCGTACCGGACTGAACTCTCGCGTTGAACCCTAGAGTTCGCCGCGAATATCTTCAACGACGCCATCGCGCAGCAAAATTTCGACCTGCATTTTTTTGATCATGTGATCGCCTACGGCCACGCGGAAAAAACCGTCGATTTGGCCCTGGCTAACTTCTTTGTCTAGCTCTAAGGTCTGCACCTGCTGAAGCTGCTGGAGAAGCTGATTTTTTTGCTGAAGGAGCTGGCTTTTGTCTTGGTTGAGCTTGCCTTGAACGCTGGTAATTTGCTGGGAGACAGCGGCATCGGTAGGACTAGCGCCTTGCTTTTGCATCTCACTTAAGATTCGCTGACTCTGCATTTCAAGCTGCTGCAAACGACTGTCAATTTGATTGAGCTGGCCTTGCAGTTGCTTTTGAGCTTCTTCTTTCCAAAGGGGCGTGACAATCGCTTTGATATTAACGACCCGTTTGAGCAGCAGTTGAGATTGAGAAACATCCATGATTGAAGTCATAAAGATAGGTGAGCGACTTGAAAATTTGAGGATTCAGGCACTTTTGAAGCGGTTTTAAATAAAAAAGTAGAAATCAATGACGGATTTAGCCTAGAGCGAGATGGCAAGTAGAGCAACCCCGGCTTCAGTTTGAAATTGCTGTTTAGATTTAAGCATACAAAGCCTTGGTTACTTTGTCCGTACTGGTGTATGCGGAGAATAGGCTGAGTTCTGAGATGGCGGGCGATCGCGCCTAAATTCGGTCTAGACGTTAGGAACCGGATCTTTCTTGTCTTATTGCGGTGGAGTCAAGTGACCGATGCTATGCGTAAAGAGCGGCGATGATTTCTTGATAGCGATCGCTCACCACATGCCGTTTCAAGCTCAGCTTTTGCGTCAGCAAGCCATTCTCGATGGTAAAAGGCTCCTCTAGCAACGCAAATAAGTTAATTCGATCATCAGGGCGATAGCCAGGACGGTTGGCGACTTCGCGCTTTAGCTCTCGCTTGAAAAGATCGTGAATGGCCGGACTTTTGAGATCAATGTCTCGGCCTTTGGTCCAGAGTTTCAATGCCTCTAGGTTCGGGACAATTAGGGCTCCGAGGGCTTTTTGATCTTGGCCAACCAGCATGATTTGATCGATGTAAGGGCTACGCAAACAGGCATTTTCAATCGGGGTGGGCTCAATGTTCTCGCCGTTAGTGAGCACGATAGTGTCTTTAGCGCGTCCGGTAATAATCAAATCGCCTTGGGCCGTAAGCTGGCCCAAATCGCCAGTATCGAACCAGCCTTCTGCATTGATGGCTTTGGCGGTGGCCTCAGGATTTTTATAGTAGCCCTGCATAATCTGCGGGCCGCGCAGCAGCACTAATCCGGGCTGACCAATGGGCACCGGCTGACGGGTTTCGAGGTTGACAATGGCAGTTTCAACCCCTGGGACAGCTTGACCATCTGCGCCGCGCAGGTTGCGCCAAGGGCGACGAACGTGGGTAATTGGAGAAGTTTCGGTCAGGCCGTAGCCGCCTAAAATTTCAATCCCAGCAATTTCGTAAAAGTCTTCCAAATAGTCGGCAATGGAGCCACCGCCGCTGACGAGATAATCAACTTTGCCGCCCATCGCAGCGCGAACTTTGGTATAGACGATGCGATCACCAATCTGATGAATCGGCCAAAGGTAAATCAGCTTCAGCGCCGCCACGAGCTTTTGCACAGGCGAACTCTCTAGGTTTTCTAGATTTAGTCCAGCTAAGGTGCGCTTAGCGACAATGTATTCGCGGCTGCGAGCGAGGAAAAAATTCACCAGCTTTTGCTTGCTTTCTGGCTGTTCCCGAAACTGCTTTTGCACCCCTTCGTAGATAGACTCCCACAGGCGAGGCACAGCCACCATATACTGCGGGCTATGGTCTTTGAGGTCTTGTTTGACGTAGCGAATGCCTGTGTAAATTTGGGTGACGCCTTGAGAGAGCACAAAGTATTCAAACGAGCGCTCGTAGGCATGCCAAATCGGCAAAATGCTCATCACCGTTTGATCAGGGCCAACATTGACGACAGCCGATGCGCCGGAGATTTGAGAAAATAAATTGTCGTGGCTAAGCATGACGCCTTTGGGTAACCCAGAAGTGCCGGAGGTATAGATCAAAGTAGCGATGCGATCGCGCCCATACGCTACCGGCGTAAACGTGTGATCCGGAGCCTTACCAAGCGCCATTAGCTCAGTAAAATTCAGCAGCCGAGCATTTCCTAATGCCTCAGTCACGCTCGGAGCCACGCCCGGAGTCACGCTCGGAGCCGCACTTGAATCTGTGACTTCATTCGTGAGCAAAATCACAAACCGCAAAGCC
>JBGTNW010000212.1:0-3855 GCA_041742865.1 Phormidesmis sp. | reverse complement strand
ACTGAGCGATCGCGCTCGGCTGGCGGTAGTGGCATTGATGGCTACGGGTTGTATGGTAATGGTGCCGGTAGTACGGGTACCAATGGGAATCGCAATAGCGACACTGGCAACCGACCGATAGGTCATGCGGCAGCGGTAGCTAGCTACGCTCAAGATCCGTTTGCAGAATCTTTCCGCTCTTTGTACACCAATCTTCAGCTCCTGAGTTCTACAGAACCTATTCGGTCGGTCGCTGTTAGCTCCGTTATGGCTGGAGAAGGCAAGTCGACCGTAGCGCTTCATTTAGCAGAAGCAGCAGCAGCAATGGGTAAACGAGTGCTGCTGATAGATGGTGACTTACGCAATCCTCAGATCCACCATTATCTTGAGCTATCGAATGAAAAGGGATTGACTAATCTGTTCTCAGGCGAGTCAAACCCAGCAATTATTCAGCGATTTTCACCCGAGTCTAATCTGTATGTCATTGCCGCAGGATCGGCCTTTTTCGATCCGACTCGACTGTTTTCTTCACGGAGCATGAAACGCTTTGCGAAAAAAGTTGAGGCTCGATTTGATTTAGTTATTTACGACACACCGCCCTTATTAGGACAGTCGGATGCTTACCTCATAGCTGACAACACAGATGGAATGCTGCTGGTGACACGTCCCGGGAAAATAAAGCAGCCACTGCTAGATAGAGCGATGGAGCAACTCCGAATTGCGGATATTCATGTACTAGGGATGGTGGCCAGAGAAGCTTAAATGGGAAGATCAAGAATTGAGGCTCAGATTAGAGGCTCAGATTAGAAGCTCAGACTATTAGCGTATTCAACAGCTCACCAAGCCTTGCTCAGCGACAATCACTTTAATCACTTGTAGGCGATCATCTGGCCTGGTAAAAAATAGTAGACTCACTGATCGGCTTGAGCTCTGTGCCGGGGTAGTAAAACTCTAGAATCTGTTCGCTGGAGTAGCCTTCTTTGCCTAGGTTGTAAGCGCCTGCTTGACTCATGCCAACCCCATGACCGAAGCCACCACCAATGAAGCGATAGCCTCTGAGAATTGGGCTTGGCGTCGCTTTTTGGCTGCTGTTCGGAGAGCTAATTGGCGCGCCATTTGTTGGGTTACTTTCGGCAGTATCGCTAGGAGTAGCACTACTTGGATTGCCGCTAGTCGGTGCGATCGCAGAGTTGTTGGCCAATTCACTCTCCCCCGGCTTAGCCGCAGTCCCAATATTAGCCGGTTCTTCTACCGGTGCATCAGCTTTAGGCACCTCCATAATCGGCTCTAAATAAAACAACAGACTGCGGGGCGGAATCAATGCCTTGACCGATTCATCTTTTATCAAATCAAATGAGCCAATATCGGTATTCACCTGAAGCTTTTGAACCCGGCCCGAATTCGCTCGCTCGGTAATGGTTAGGCCGGTAATTTGGTTGAATCCGGCCAACGGATGCTGTTGATTGGTGAGATACTCCTTCATGGTGTCGCCAATTTCTTTCAGCGAGGCGCTGCGGTTCCAGCGAAAAGCGGGCCAGCCGTCTTCGTTAAAGCCGCTGCTAAGCGCAATAAAGGCCCGAAAGTTAGCTTCGTTGGAAAGCGGCTTTTGGGCCAAATCCCAGCGAGTTCGCAGTGAATCGATTACCGGTCGGAGATAAGGGCGATCTTCTCCATTCCAAACGTCTGTAAAGCTAGCGGTGATCCCGCCAGTCGTGGAGGAGTAGAGCGCGTCAACCAGCTCATTTTCATAAGTGAGGACTTGGCCTGCGGTCGCGGTGATCGCACTGTCCGAAACCGGATCAGTCTCTGATAAGCCAAAGTACACCTGACACTGCGTATCCGCACAAATTTCGTAATTGTCAATGGCAAAGCGTCTGAGATTGCGCAGCGCATAGGTACGCGCCAAGATTGCCTGTGCCTCAATGGCTGTACGCGGAGCCCCTGGCCCAATTTCATGCGGCACTACCCCGCGTAAATAGGCATCTACCGGAACCTGATTTACCAGCGTATAGCTGCCGTAGGCGTTAGGCTGAATAGTCATCGTGCCTGGGAACAAATCGCGGTAGCGGGTAGTATTGCCCTGCCCCATTTGAATCTGACGGTTAGCAGTGGTAATCGTGAACTGATCGCGGGCGTATTTATAGCCGTCAGCTGTGAAGGTGGCCTTGGGCACTTCTTTGACAACTTTTGAATCGATAAAGGCACCGGTATAGCCCGCTGTATGAAGGCTTTGCAGCAGCAGTCGGCGCAGCAGTGGAGTGGCGTAATCTTCTCGCTTGGCCCAGACTTGCCAAGCATTGGGCTGAGCAATTTCGGCATTAATACCCGCAGCTTGCCACTGAGTCGCACTGTCTTCGGCGCTTTCAAAGCTGCGGTGGGTGCTAAGCACTACCCATTCTTGTAAAACAGGCTGCTCTAACGGCTGCATCGTCACCGCTAGCGTCAGCTGGCGGGTAGTCAGTGTTTGCGGCTGATTTCCAGTTTTGAAGCTAACGGTAATTTGATCGCCGCTCAGAGGCGCAAGGATAATTCTGTCGTCTTTATTAGCCCCAAATCGCTGGACAATTCCCACCTTGATTTCCGGATTGAGCGGGGCTGTCTGAGCAGGGGCCTGAGCTTGCGTAGTTACCGGGATCGGCTGTGACGGTTTGGCGTCTAACGATTTAAACTCTAACGGCACAATCGCTGCATAACTCAAACTAGATCCCAGCAGAACGCTGCTGGCGATCGCACCTACGGCGATGCCACTCCCGGCAGCTAGACGTAAGCTCTGACCCTTACCCTGACGCTTGGTCGAGCAAAAAGTCTGACGCAGGCTCAAATCCAAGGCAGCAGTTAGACGAAGATGCAAACGGTTCATAGGCAGGTATGGTAACGAGCGTGTAAGGTCAATTCAGAAGATGTTAGCTTATTTGGCGGGACGCCAAAAGGTAGAAAATTTCATTTTAACCCTAGCGGCTCATGCTGACAGTATTCGTGAATGTATAGACAATTAATAGACAATTATTAATTTGGTTTTATGGTATCAACAGCCTCCCATCCCTCGCCATTAAAGGCGCTGATGCAGCAGGCCAACATCAGCAGCTACCGGGCGTTGGCCCTGCAAGCCGGAGTTTCTCGCTGGCAGGTACAGCAGCTCCGGATAGGCAACGTTGGGCAAATGCGATTAGCAGCGCTTAGTCAGCTGGCGATCGCGCTAAACCTTTCCTTGAGCGCTCTGATAGCCGAATTTGATCCCACCGGCGATCGCCCGCAGCCGTCCCCGCAGCCAGCCCCGCAGCTATCAAAGCATTCGCCGCTTACTCAGCTAGCCGATCTACAGCAAGAGTATCAGCGCTTACAGCAGCAGCAAGCGACCCAAATGGCTGCCGTGCGATCGCAAGTTCAGATCGACGCCCTTCAGACCTTAGAATCATGGCTAATGCAGTGGCCGACAATTGCCCACAGAGCGCAGATGAATCCCGATCTTTCGGCTGTCAAAATCCTGCCCTTTATCAGACCGATCCATCAGCTCATGGCTGAGTGGGGCGTTGAGCTAATCGCCTCGATTGATGCCCAAGTTGCTTACGATCCCCAAATTCACCAGATCACCCAAGGCACCGCAAATCCAGGAGAATTAGTTTGCGTGACCCATAGCGGCTACCAGTACCAAGGTAAATTGCTGCACCGAGCTAAGGTAAAACCCCTAGACTCAGCTTAAACGCTGGCCTCAGCCTCAGCTCGCACCAGCGTAATCACCGTCAGCTCCGGCGGACAAAACAGCCGACCCGGCAGATAAGTGCCCAAGCCTCGGTTGACATACAGCCAGTTGTTGCCTACCCGATGTAAGCCCCGGCCCCACTCCCAGTGACGCACCACATGAAAGCAGCGATCGCT
>JBGTNW010000211.1:0-5253 GCA_041742865.1 Phormidesmis sp. | reverse complement strand
ACAATAATCCAGGTGCCGTCGGGCTGTCTGCGTAGGGTTGCAAAGCTCAAAAATCTCCCTTTGCCAATGCGCTTGCCAGCTTTTATGTCTCCGTAGGCCCAATCGCTCAGTCCACAAAGGCGAAATAAATAAGCCGGAATATCGGGCGTAGAATAAAGGGCACATTGTTCTATTTCACTGGGTTCTAGATCGCCGTCAAAGGGGGCACTAACGCGCGAATTCTCTAAATAAAGAGAAATGTCACCCAAGCTTCCGGCGACCTCATTGCCGACAATATCGTCACCGGGGTTAAGGGCCCACTGCTGTTGCAGGGTAATGGCTCTAGCTTCAGGGACTGAGCGCGCAGCGCAGCCGCTCAGCCAAGCTGCGCCGATGAGAATGATGAGTTTATTCAGTTGTTTTAATCTGAACGCTTTAGCGCTTAGATTAGCGCTCACGTGAGAGTTTAAAGCGGTAGCCTGCATATTCATCATTTTCATAGAGGAGAACAAGCGTTGTTTTGGGATCAAACTCTAAGGGATAGGCTTCTCTCTCGGCAGCTACCCCGGCTCGAATTTCTAGGTTGGATAGTTGACAGTAAGGTTCTTTAACGACTTGGCGAACCTTTGTTTTGCTTTCTCTTTCAGGAATTGCGAGTAATGCCAAAAGCTGTTCTCTCGAAAGGGTTGCTGTTTTAGCGATCTCTGTTTCACAAGTGCTAGCCAAAGCAGACGTCGAATTACCCCCTATAGAAGCGTTGTTAGCAAACGCTATTTGATTGCTGACTAAGGCTTTTGCACCGCTTAGCTCGAATAAAATTCCAATGAGAGAAAACATTAATCCTCCGGCTATGAGAGGTTTTAGAGAATGAGACTGATTGAATTTAGGTGCAGTAGTAGAAGGTTGATAGGGCTGGTTAAGTTGATTGGAATTCATAGAGCGAATGGGTTTGCTGTTGGTCATAAAGCATATCTCCAAGAAAAAACGAGCTTTTGAGTCGTTGGCAGAATCGCGTGAACGAGCCGTGAAGGAGGGCTAAATAGTGGGGTAAAAGGTCGATTTAGATCGTTTTAGAAACTATTTCTAAAACAGAAATCCAGCTAAAAATAGGCCAAGAATAGCAATCAATAATCGATAGATCGCGCCGTAGTTAGCAGCATTAGACACAATCACTTGATAGAGCGCAAATCCCACAACGCCAATGAGTCCTACCCACAAAGACACGCTCAAAAGCGGATAGCTGCTAGCGATAACTTCAATGGCAACACGCAAAATAGCTGCGCAGCTAAACCAAATGGTGCCGTCTAAAAGAGAAAACTGATCGCCTGATAAGTAGTTGCCAAAGCTTGAGCCTATTGGGCCTTCAGGTAGGTCTTGACCAGCGGGGGAACCTTCGATGCCTTCAAGGACGGAT
Source organism: Phormidesmis sp. (assembly GCA_041742865.1). Taxonomy (GTDB): domain Bacteria; phylum Cyanobacteriota; class Cyanobacteriia; order Phormidesmidales; family Phormidesmidaceae; genus Phormidesmis. The sequence goes on along the minus strand of JBGTNW010000211.1, from coordinate 3,860 downwards.
TTGGCTCGATGACGATGCCCTTGCCAAAGCGATCGCCTACAGGTTTCTTGAACGCGATCAAAGAGGATTTTCACCCATTGACTCATCGGTTGCCTAGTCGTTTGGATCAAAGATTGTTGTGTTCTAGTCGCGCTTTCTAGGCCAATTAGCCCACTGTTATCGTCATTAGCTGTCTCTATCGCTGCTCTTTTTCTAGCTATTCTGCGATGGGGGCTCGGTTCAATTGGATGAGCAAACGGAACCTGCACCGGGATGGGCGATCGCTGCCGCAAAGAGTGCGCAATGCCTGCGGCTTCTTTTTCAGCGCGCTGAAAATCAATGGTTGTATAGCTCAGCGTAAAATGCCCTTGACTATCTCTGCTAATAAAGGGGACATGTGCCGATGGATATTCGGCAAACAGTTCGCTGATGGTTGCTAGTGAAGGATGCGCCTGAATGCCCTGACGCGCGAGGGCAACAGCAGCCTGCTGGGCTGATCGCTTGAGGGCTTCAAGCTCAGCTGACTGCTGCCTTGATCGCTCGTTAATAGCGTGAGCTTGAACCTCAAGCCGGTAAATTTCTTGAGCGATGAGATGATCGGTATGGGCGCTAGCGCCTTGATCGCTGCTGAGCGATCGCTGCTTTAGCGTTTCAATCGCTAAAGCAGGCCGATTACCGTTAGCCTCATCTGTACTACTTTGAAGGCTACCTTGAGCCCTGCCTTTGGGTGCCGACCACGGCAATGGCTGCTCTAGTGCAATCGGCTCATCTCGAAGCGACTGTAGTTTTTCTAGCTTATCTCGAATAGCCTGTAGTTCCATGTCAGTCTTTTTCATATCCAAGGACGCAAGCAGGGCGCAAAAAGCGTAGAACGCGCCTCTATTCGTGCTTTGGTACAAGTGTACTATATATTTTAAGAAAAAGCTAACTTTCTAACTAAAAAAGTTGTTTAGTTAAGACGGCGGTAAATTGAGTGGGTAAATTGAGCTAGCGCTAAGTCTGATTGCTTTGGTTACTCTGCTTGGCTGTCAGCCCATTTAGCCGTTGTGATGATTGCTTGAGCGCGGATCGAAATTTGCTGAAGCGCCTCAATCAAGAATGTACTATTGATAACCTCAACCAGGCATCTGTGATTGTAGTTTTGTACTACAACTGTATTTGTTATTAACTATGTCCGGTATCAACTGATCAGCCTTTACAAAGGTATACAAGATGGCCAAACCTATTCCTAGAAATTACGTACTCTGGTCTAATGATGTGCGATATTTAAGCTGACTTGAACTGCATAGAAATCGCATGAAAGGTTGCCTAATCGCATGGGGAAATCTAGAGCAGACTAAACATAGAGGCGGCCATCTGCGATTAGTAACGGCCTTTTGTAATTTTTAGGCGATTATAGAATGATTTTTGATGACTCTCTTCATTATTCCTTTAACTAATTAATGTAGAGATGTCTACAGCCTCAAGCATTGCCTGTAGGCGTCTAGCGATGTGCCAACGAAGATTGGCAAAGCCTGACCAATCCCTATTTAATAAGGAGATCTCATTTAGATGGTCAAAGCTGATTGGCCCGTATCTAAGCGCATATCTAGACTGTGGGAGCATTCGCCGCGCCGCCAGAGTGCCTACTCCGCTTTGCATCGCAAAACTCACCGGGCTCAGGAAGAGGCCGATCATCCCATTTATCATTCGACGATGGCTGTTTTATTGGCCGGTCAAGTGATGCATCGGCTGATACAGGGGCGTTTTGGCCAGCGTCAGATTATGGATCAAGCGATGTGTGCAGGGCCACGCTGTCTCGGCCCGGTGGTGTTGACCAATGTGTGCGCTGGGATGATTTTTGCGATTCAGTCGGCTCGCGAAATGGCGCGCTTTGGCTCTATTAGCAGCTTAGGCGGCGTGTTTGCCGCAGCTTATTGCCGAGAGCTTGCGCCTTTGCTGACGGCGGGTGTGCTGGCATGTCAGGTGGGCTCAGCGTTTGCGGCCGAAATTGCTTCAATGAAGATCACTCAGCAAATTGACGCGCTGAAGATGCTGCGCACAGATCCGATTGATTATTTGGTAATGCCCCGGGTGATTGCCTGCGCGATTATGCTGCCGGTGCTGACGGTTTTGGCGCTGTTTTGCGGGATGGCAGGTGGCGGCTTGATTACCACGAATGTCTATGATCTTTCAACGGACTTTTTTCTCGACGGGGTGCGCAGCTCTCTGTCGGTGACAGATGTGCTGGTGATTATTGCTAAAGCGCTGCTGTTTGGCGGGGTGATTGCGATCGCTAGCTGTAGCCGAGGGCTAACAGCGGCTCGGCATGGGCGTGGGGTGGGAGAGTCGGCAACGGCAGCAGTCGTCACTGCGTGGGTAGCAATATTTGCAATTGATCTATTGCTAGCTGGCTTGGCGCTCTTTAAGATGATGCCTTAGGGAGTTGATTTGAGAATAGAACGTTCACGGTATTTTCACGGCATTGTCACACCAAAGTCATATCGCTCACCCATTATGAAAGCAGGAGTGATACGCTCCTCACACCTTTCAACCGACACACTTTCTCAGATCGTGTCTTACCCGCTCAATCTGGATAGAGGTGTCGGTTTTCTTTTGAGTATTTTTTTGAGTCCGGTTCGGTCGTGAATTTACCCTTCAAACTGCTGCGTATAAAACTGTGCGTAGCGTCCGCCTTGGGCCAATAGCTGAGCATGGGTGCCGGATTCTAGAATATTGCCTTTTTCGACAAAAAGAATGCGGTCTGCTTGGCGAACGGTGCTCAGCCGGTGGGCGATGATAAACACCGTACGATTTTGCATGGCGCGCTCTAGCGCTTCTTGGACGAGCGCTTCGGATTCTGGATCGAGGGCGCTGGTCGCTTCATCGAGAATGAGAATGCGGGGATTTAGCAAAATGGCTCGGGCGATCGCAATTCTTTGCCGCTGCCCACCCGAAAAATTGGTACCGCGCTCACCGACCCAAGTGTGATAACCCTGAGAAAACCGACTGATAAAGTCATGGGCATTGGCAATTTTAGCGGCGGCTTCAATCGCTGGGTAGTCTAGCTGGGTTTGCCCATAAGCAATATTTTGAGCCACGGTGCCTGAAAATAGCGTGGTTTCCTGCGGCACAATCCCGATTTGATGGCGCAAACTCCTAATGGTGACGGTTTTGATATCAATGCCATCGACTAAAATTTTGCCTAGTTGGGGATCGTAAAAGCGGGCCAGCAGGTTGACGACAGTGGTTTTGCCCGCACCGGAGGGGCCGACGAGGGCAACGACTTCGCCGGGGCTAACTTGCAAATTCAGATTGGTGAGCACCGGTGTGGGCGCAGCCTCGGATGCGGGGCTATAGCTGAAGCTGACGGATTGGTAGTCTACTTTGCCGGTAATGGGCGGTAGGGCTAATGCGCCGGGTTGCTCGACTAACGTGGGCTGCAACAGCAGGAGGTCAAATACTCGTTCAGCCGAGGCTTCGGTTTGCTTGTAGAGGTTGTAGTGCTGAATGGACAGATCGATGGGGGAGATGAGCAGAGCGATCGCTGTCAAAAATGCGACAAAATCTCCCGACTCCAAATTGCCCAATGAAATTTGCCAAGCGCCAATCATAAACAGCGCCATCACACTCAACGCTTGCAACAGCCCCACGGCTGGGTACTGAAGAGAGGTGAGGTACTCCCTTTTGTATTTAGCATCGCGGTTGACTTGAGCTTGCTGAGTAAAGCGCGCCACTTCGTAGTCTTTCGCCGCAAAGGCTTGAACAATGCGAATGCTGCCAAACACCTCTGTCAGCAGGGATGAGAGATCGGCAATCGACGTTTGGTTACGCCTAGACAGAACCAGCTGCCGCTGGCCAAATAGGCCAATAATCACAGCGACCACCGGCGCAATCACAAT
>JBGTNW010000210.1:0-6510 GCA_041742865.1 Phormidesmis sp. | reverse complement strand
CCCGTGGAGATGACTGAGCCTGTAGAGCAGGTGAGTTCGCAGCAGGTGCGGCCTTTGTCAGGGCAGCTAGATGCGGTGCCTGTGTTCAATAGCAATAGCCCTGAACTGGTGGGCACACCTGGAATTTTGCTGTCTACTTTTCCGCCGGATGGGATGGCGGTGCCTGAGGCGCATCTCAATTTCGCCTTTGAGGGGCGGTTTGATGTTTTTGCGCATCATGTCTATAGGGCTTTGGACTATGGTGAACCAGTGCCTGAGCTGTTGGATAGCCTTTATTTGGGCATCGTGCTACAGAACCCCAGCGCAGAACCGGTGACGGTGCGAGTATTGGCAGGCGCTAGCTATTTGAGTCAGCCGGATGCGCCTTTTGTGGCGCTGCCTAGCTTTGCGGCGTTTAGCCCTTTGCGGCCCGTATTTGCAGGGCCAGGAAGTCGGGCGATGGGTGATATTTTGCAGGGGCGTCGCAGTGATATTTTTCCGGCAGTGATGGTGTTAGCACCGGGTGAAAGGGCGCTGCTGCTGAATCAGCGGATTCCGATTCGAGAGCTAGATCCACCGATTAACGGGCGATCTACGCTGGTGCAGCTAGAGAGCAGCGGGCCTGTGTATGCGGCGAGTTTGGCACAGATAGTAGGGCTAGATGAATCGGGACAAGAGGTGCCGCCAAGTTTGGCTTCTTGGGAGCAAATTTTGAAAAATGATGGGGTAGCAGAGCCGCGCGATCGCACTCCGTCTCCCTTGCCCTTAGCAGAAGGTACGCAGCTCACCTATGGCCGAGTAGCCGGGGTTGCCTTAGGGTCTCAATGGCAAACAACCTTGACCGATGAAGCCGATGAAGCCGATGTGAGCTTAGAAACTAGCTCACCGAGATTAAGCATCCCAAGTGCTGGCAGCGCTTTTGCTTACGGCATTAGCTTGCTGTATGGCGGTACGATGGGCACTGGGCAAAACCAAAGTGCGCCGATGCTGGTGCGCTACCCGGACACGGCCTATGAAGCACATGGCAACTATGGGGTGCGCTATAGCCTAACGCTACCGCTGTACAACCCAACGGATGCGCCGCAAACGGTGACGGTGGCGCTGCAAACGGCGTTAAAAGAAGAGACGCTGAGCGCTGGAGGGCTGCGCTTTTTAAAGCTGCCTGCGCCACAGACATTTTTTAGAGGGCCGGTGCAGGTGCGCTATCAAGATGATCGGGGGCTGCCACAGGTGCGCAATCTTCACCTTGTGCAGCGACGTGGGCAGAGAGGTGAGCCGCTCGCAACGGTGACCATTGCACCGGGCTCGACTCGAACGGTCAGCGTAGATTTGCTGTATCCGCCGGATTCTACGCCGCCTCAGGTACTAAGTATAGAGACAATGCCTTAGTTAGGTGCTGTTGTATTCCGAGGTTCAACACATGAAAGTGACTGTTTGTGAGCTGTTATCCGGTGGGACAATTAAGCGTGATTAAAGGAACAACTCAGCTCTTAGGCGTGATTGGCTATCCGGTGGCGCATTCGTTTTCGCCGCTGATGCACAATGCGGCGATCGCCCATCTCCAAACCCAAGCCCATTCATCAGCTGATTTTGTCTATCTGCCGTTTCCGGTGCATCCAAATGACCTCAAAGCGGCGATCGCTGGCTTCAAAGCCATTGGCCTACGCGGATTCAATCTCACCATCCCGCATAAGCAAACGATTATTCCGCTATTAGATAGCGTCAGCGAGGCAGCTCAAGCGATTGGGGCGGTGAACACCGTCTGGCGCACTTCAGGAAGTGACAATACGGGCGGCGAAGTTCAGTGGTGCGGCACCAATACCGATGTCGCGGGTTTTTTAGCGCCTTTAAAGGCCCTTGGGCGAGATTGGACAGCGGCAACAGTTATCATTTTGGGCAATGGTGGCGCGGCGCGGGCGGTCGTGGCGGCTTGTCATGAGCTGGGCTGTGACAAAATTTGGGTGGTGGGGCGATCGCCCCAAAAGCTGTCACAATTTGCCCAAAGCTGGGCGCATTTGCCCGAAATTGCCGCCAAACTCGTTATGCTGCCTCGCGATCAGCTTTTAGACCAGATAGATCAGAGGCCGAAAGCTGCTTTGATCGTGAATGCGACCCCGATTGGGATGCATCCGCAGGTGGAGGCTTCACCGCTGCAAGAAGATGAGCTGAAGGCAATTATGAGTGGGGATGCGATCGCCTACGATCTGATCTACACACCGCGTCCAACCCGGTTTTTACAGCAGGCAGCGGCGCTGGGGCTAACCCCCATAGATGGGCTTGAAATGCTCGTGCAGCAGGGCGCAGCCGCGTTAGAGATTTGGCTCAATCAGCCCGCGCCGGTCGCGGTTATGCGCCAAGCGTTGCTCAACCATTTGTCTCAAAAATCTAGCTGAATAGGCGGGCACAGCGGTAAGCTAAAAAGAATGCTCAGCGCTCTGTATCCGACTCCCCTGCCCCCTGCTTATCTCTTATGAAGTTGCGTAACCGTTTTTTGGCTGTTAAGACGCTTTCTGTGCTGCTAGCGGCCTGCCTTTGCTTTTTTAGCTGGGTGCCTGCGGCCCATGCCCTCACCCAAGTTACCCTAAAAGATTTGGTGGCTGAAGAATGCCCCGCCGATGCGGCCTATGCCGAAAATTTGACCACCAGCGGATCTTCTCAGCAGGCGACCTGTTATTTGATTAAAGGCACGGCTGTCAACAGTTCGGGCAGAGATATTGTCGATGCCGATATTTTTGGGCGGATTTACGACGCAGAAGATAATCCGGTGATGAAAAATCGCTTTCGCCTGGGTGGCATTGAGTCTGTCCCGGTAGGCGAAAGCCCTTTCTCGTTCAGAATTTCGGTGCCTTCGGTGCAGCCCGCGCCTTTACGGCTAGAAAAATTTAAAGCGTCTGGCTTTGCCAGTAAGGTGAGACGCTTTCAGGCTTGGGATCGCTCGATAGACGAGTAAGGCAAAGATAACTAGCGGTGTATGAAATCCTGACTGGGGGCAGTCTCGTGGTTTAGACTAAATGTGCTTTCTGAAATCGCGGCTTTATGAGCAAAAACTGGGCTATTTGCATTGGTATTAATAAATACAAGTATGTTGGTAAATTAAAATATGCTCAAGCCGATGCGCAGAAAATGCGGGATTTTTGCAAAAGCGAACTGGGGTTTGACGAGGTTTTTTATTTTGCAGAAGGCGCGTCAGATATAAAGCTGACTTCCGGACATTCAATAGAGGCTTCACCTACAGTTGGTAACTTAGATAGCTTTTTAGATATTCAATTTGAGCGGCGAAATTTTCTAAATCCTCAGGATAGTCTGTGGTTTTTCTTTGCAGGGCATGGAATGCGCTCTGATGGCATAGACTACCTTATTCCTATTGATGGCAACGCTAGACGCATAGAGCAAACGGGGCTTCGCATTCAGTATGTTGCAGAGCGATTGCGGCGGTGTGGGGCCGGTAACATTGTGCTGATGCTAGATGCCTGCCGGGATGGTGATGCCCGCAGCGTGGGTAGCGGTATCGGTGAGAATCCGCAGCAAGGGGTGGTCACGATCTGCTCCTGTGGGCCGAATGAGGAGGCTTATGAAATCGCGCCCTTAGAGCAAGGGGTGTTTACCTATGCGTTATTAGAAGGGTTGCGGCTAGAAGGCGCTCGTAACTGTGCAACGGTTGATCGGCTTAAGCATTGGCTAATACATCGAGTCGATGAACTTAACCGAGAGCACAACCACAACCGCCGACAAACGCCTATCGTCAGGGCAGAACCGGATCATAAAGTCCATTTGGTGCTACTTCCAGATAAGGCCACTATTCATGATGCGACGCCTTTAAGGGAAGAAGCGGTGACGGCAGAGTTGAATGGTGACTTGACGCTAGCAAGACAGCTATGGATTAATGTGTTGGCTATTGTACGAGCCGATCTCAAAGCGATTCAAGGATTAGAGCGCATTGCCGTCAAGCGCTCAGAGCCTTCTCAAACAGCCAGAACGCTGGGAATCGGTGGGGAAAGGACAGGCTCTACCGCTTATGAGCGTGAGATAGTTGAGCCTAAGGCCGTAGTGCCGCAAATTAAGCCACAAATTAAAAAAGTTGAACCCATAGCACCTGTTTTCTCCTTTGAAGTGAAAACGGTTGATAAAACGGGCAAAGTTGTGAAAACAAAAACGCAGCAGGCAGAATATCGCCAGGAATCCTTGGGTGTTGGCGTTAGCTTAGACTTGGTAATGATTCCCGGTGGGAGCTTTATGATGGGTTCGCCCAATGGTCAAGGCGATGAGGACGAAAGACCGCAACACACCGTGACGGTGAAGCCTTTTTTAATGGGTAAGTACCCAGTCACTCAAGCCCAATGGAGAGCAGTAGCAGCGCTGCCCAAGGTACAGCAAGATCTAGAGACTGCTCCTTCTAATTTTGAGGGAGACAATCTCCCCGTAGAGCAAGTTTCTTGGGATGATGCCGTTGAATTTTGTCAGCGCTTATCGAAGCATACAAACAGGGAATACCGATTGCCCAGCGAAGCCGAATGGGAATATGCCTGCCGCGCTGGGACAACGACACCCTTCCATTTTGGTGAAACTTTGACAGCCGACTTGGCAAATTACGACGCAAATTATACCTACGGCGACGGCCCCAAGGGTGATTATCGAGAGAAAACCACTAATGTCGGCATTTTTCCGGCTAACGCCTTTGGCCTTTACGATATGCACGGCAATGTGTGGGAACGGTGCCAAGACCATTGGCATGAAAATTATGTGGGTGAGCCGACTGATGGCAGCGCGTGGTTATCAGCTGATGAAGACGCTGACAGGCTGCTGCGGGGCGGTTCTTGGTTCGACGGCCCTGACCGCTGCCGCTCGGCCGATCGCGGCAGGAACGCGCGCGATTGCAGGGGCAGCAATCTTGGTTTTCGGGTTGTCTGCGCCGCCTCGTGGACTCTTGCGTAACCCTTTGCCCTTTTGCCCTCTGCCCTTCTTCTCTCGCGTAGCGAGATCGATTTAAAATGGCTTTTTTACACCGGTTTTTTTAATGACGCAAGAGCTACCCATCATCCAAAAAGCTTATGACCTGATTAAATGGTACGTGCCTATTTTGCAGCGCCTTCCCCGCGACCATCGCTTTACCCTAGGAGATCGAATGATAGTCGGCCTCTACGCTCTATTAGATGCCTTAATTCAAGCTCGTTACGTAAGGAATAGGGCCTAAGCAATATCCATAAAGCGATATCTTTAGCTCTCGATCCACAAAAAGGCTTAAGGATTGAGGATTGAATCACTTGTTTGGCGGTTGGCTTGCGGAGGGCCCTCACCCCCGGCCCCTCTCCCAAGTCTGGGAGAGGGGAGTTAGCGTAGTTTGGTTTCATTTCTGTGAGAAGTAGGTCTGGAGTTCAATCGCTTATTCCCCTTCTCCCAAGCTTGGGAAAAGGGGCTAGGGGATGAGGGCGGCGATACATTATTCACGCGCAACTCCCTAAGGGCAGTGAATTGAGCCCTTGATTAAATTCTTACTCCTACAGGGCAAACATGAGAGCCTTTTAGAGGGAACGTTAAGGAGAGTTTTAACCCTAGCGAACCATGCCCAAAAACTTGTCGCAAAGAATTCGAGGCGCTCTTGAGCAAACCGAACAAGCGGCTCGAAATATGAGAAAGCATCCAACGCCTGCTGAAGCGATTTTGTGGAGAGCATTGCGAGGCCGTCGATTAGCCGGATTAAAGTTTCGGCGTCAGCATCCAATAGGCCAATTTATTGTTGATTTTTATTGTGCAGATTGTAAGCTGGTTGTAGAAGCTGATGGCAGCATTCATGATCAGCAGATAGGCTATGATCAGGCTCGAACAAAACAGCTTGAAGCCTTCGGTTGCAAAGTATTGAGAGTCTCCAATACTTTGGTAATCAATGATTTAGAAACGGTCTTAATGAATATTACTCAAGCAGCAAGAGATTAATTGTTGTCGTACTAAACCCCTTCCAATACCTAATCCAGGGAAAAAAGATACACTTCCAACTCCCCTCTCCCAAGCTTGGGAGAGGGGCCGGGGGTGAGGGCAATAAGCTTGGAAAAGGAGCCGGGGGTGAGGGCTGAGCTACTAAACCTTGTCCCCGTCCAGAACTGTAGTTTTTCTAGAAGAAAATCAACTTGGACATGGTTTAGACACTTTGACCAGGCTTTAGAATAATCTTAATACAGCTATCTTTTTTGTCTTTAAAAATCTCATAGCCATGCGGCGCTTGCTCTAGCGGCAAACTATGGGTAATCACAAACGACGGATCGATTTCGCCCTTTTGTACGCGATCTAGCAAAGGCTGTAAGTATCTATGAACGTGAGTTTGACCCGTTTTCATGGTCAGTCCTTTATTCATAAAAGCGCCCATCGGAATTTTATCGACAAAGCCGGTGTAAACGCCCGGAACCGATACGGTGCCGCCCTTACGACAAGCCACAATCGCCTGCCGCAAAACATTTGGCCGGTCAGTTTCCAGCCTCACCGCCTGCATCGCTTTATCATAAAAGCCCTCTAGCCCCATGCCGTGCGCTTCCATACCCA
>JBGTNW010000209.1:0-8996 GCA_041742865.1 Phormidesmis sp. | reverse complement strand
ACCAACAAACTCTGCGGCACCTTTGGCGCGCTCACCAGCTCTCTCAAGTTCGCCCAGTCCAGACAAATTGACTGGCGCGCCTGTGTGGCGATGGGCATCCCCGCCATTTTGGGAGCCTATGCAGGCAGTCGCAGCATTGGGCTATTGCCCACTACCTGGGCAGAACCGCTGGTGATTGCGCTGATGGTGATGATTACGCTATTTGTGATCTTCAAGCCTAGTTTTGGGATGGCTAGCACAACAGCGGCTCAATCTCTTCCCAATCAATTCCTTCCCAATCAATCTCTGCCAAATCAAAAACAACTATCACCCATTCGCTTAGTAGGCGGTATTGTGACGGGAGGCGCAATTGGCTTTCACGATGGTTTTTTTGGCCCCGGAACCGGCATCTTCTTAGTCTTCGCGTTACTCTCTCTTTGGTCGCTTGACTTCTTGCGAGGCACTGGTACCACCAAAGTCATCAACTTGCTGACTAACCTCACCGCTCTAATTACGTTTGCAGCCAGTGGTGAGATTGACTATTCCAAGGGCATCTATGGGGCTGTAGGCGTTGGCTTGGGGTCTTTTGTGGGTGCGACGTTTGCCACTAAAAAAGGAGCAAGACTGATTAAGCCCATTTTTATTGCGGTGACGGTTGCGCTAGTCGGCAAGCTACTCATTGACTACGCCTATAAATAAATGCCTCTCGATAAGTCGGCTGAGAACCGGGAAACGTACTGAGAACCCTAAAAGATTGTTAGCATGAGGCCACTGCGAATTTAAATAAAAAACAATTTTATGATCACCGTCCATCACCTTAACAACTCTCGTTCTCAGCGCATTCTTTGGCTATTAGAAGAACTTGGCGTGGACTATGAGATCAAACGCTACGAGCGCGATCCGCAAACTATGCTAGCTCCAGATTCGCTGCGTCAGGTGCATCCTTTGGGCAAGTCGCCGGTGATCACAGATGGCGATTTGACCTTGGCTGAGTCGGGCGCGATCGCCGATTATCTCGTCAACCGCTACGACGACGGCCAGCTTGCCCCCGCGCCTAACACCCCTGAGCGCTTGCGCTACACTTACTGGATCCACTACGCAGAAGGTTCAGCAATGCCGCCGCTGCTGCTAGATTTGGTTTTCACTCAAGTTACCAAAAAATCACCCTTCCTATTGCGTCCGATTGCGGGGGCGATCTCCGGCCGCGCTCAAAGCTCATTTATTCAGCCTCAAATCGCCCTTCATCTCGATTATGTAGAAGCCGAACTCAACAAAGCCGCATGGTTTGTTAGCGATCAGTTCACCGCTGCCGATATCCAAATGAGTTTTCCCCTAGAAGTCGCGGTGAGTGCCGATGCTTTGAACGCTAATCGTCCAAAGCTAACAGCCTTTTTAGAGCGCATTCACGCTCGTTCGGCCTATCAACGAGCGCTAGAAAGAGGCGGTCAATACGATCTAGTTAAGGCATGATTCACGAGTAGGGTGCCAAGGACCCTGCTTAAGATAAGGAGATAGCCCAGTAGTCCTACAGACCATCTATGGCCTCCATGTCCATCCATATTTCAGCTTCTAGCTCTAGCAGATCAAGCAAAGCCCCTCGAATGATGGCAACTTTGCCGCTAATTTCTAAGTCAAACCAGCCGTCTCCATAGCCATCAATGCCCAAAAGCGCGCCTAAAATATTGACCGTTAGACCATAGCGGCTGATCAAGTTGGAAATGACTGGCTCAGAGTGGCGTGATTTGGGAAGGCGTAGCTGAATATGTGTGCGAATCGACGATTCGGGATGTTTGGCCCGGAGCGTGGCCAAACTGTAAGGGGGAAACATAGAAGCCATATCAAAGAATCTCCTGACAAAAAGGAATACGGTTCAGAGCTGTAAGGGTCGTGCCTTCCTAGGAAGTGAAATATTAGCCATCGCGTTTCTCAACAGATTGAACTAGAAATAGAACTAGGTTGGATCAGGTTGATAGCTAACAAAGTCGAGGCTGAAGCGGCACCAGTCGAGTCGCGAGCGGTAACGACGCCTGTGAGCGCTAAACCCGGAAGGCACAGCACTAAGCGATTACCGTGTGAACTCTGAATCAGGGCCATAGGTGAATTCTCTTGAATCTTCGCTTGATTTTCCGGTGTTCCAGTGAATTTTGCAGCCTTGAGGCAGCCACTTGCGCTGGGATGATCTAATGATAATCCACGCTGTATAAATTTGAATTAGAAATGTTTCTAAATTTAACCTTGTTTCGGCATCATTCCATTTGCATTGTGACTGGGTATGTCTAGACGTGCTCATTGAACGGCCATACACCGGTTAGACAGCGGCCAATTCACACATGATTTTGCAGAAGATTCCTAAATTAGGGTCAGAATCGAAAACGTATCAAAATGATTTGGCGATTTTAAGGCCCTCTTAGCAACTGACTTTAGTCGTCAAAAATAGACAAATTAATAGACATCGCTCAACTAGAAGGATTGAGTCTATTCTTCTGGGCTTTTCGCCGGACAGCGATTTGCAATCGCCTGTACTGGGCAATTGAACCGATATTTCGGGCACCTTCAGCCCTAGCAAACCGTTTTCTTACAGATCCAGTAGGCGCTGATCTTTGAGCGTCAGCATCAAGGCGTGCTAGCTAGCGCTTAAATCGAAGTTGCCCAGTCTTTAGCCCAAGCTAAAATCTGATGGACACGATCTAAAGTAGGCGCTTCAGAATAAAGCCTGAGCACTGGCTCTGTGCCGCTGAAGCGAATCAGCAGCCAGCTACCATCGGTCAGGTTAAACTTATAGCCATCAATAGTTAGGCAGTTTACGACGGCCTGATGAGCAATTTTTGCTGGCGTATTTGCCTGCAAAGCCGTGACTAGCTTAGCGCGCACTTCCATATTCGCCAAAGGCAGATCAATGCGATCATACGCCGAGCTAAAGCCGGTTTGCTGACGCAGCGAATCATTGAGCTCACCAAAGTCTTTGCCGCTTTGCACCACGGCTTCTAACAAATACAGCGCCGAAAGCAGCGCATCCCGCTCAGGGATATGATGCCCGTAGCCAATGCCGCCGGACTCTTCGCCGCCAATCAGGACATCGGTTTCCAACATGCGATCAGCAATGAATTTGTAGCCAATAGCGGTTTCATGCAGGGGCAGGCCGTACAGCTTCGCTAAGGCCGGAAACAAATTAGAGCCGCTAATTGTTTTCACGACTTCCCCCCTCATGCCTCGGCGCAAGGTGAGGTGTTCCATCAAAATCGGAATCAAGACTTGGGAGCTGAGGAAGTTTGCATTGCCGTCCATGCCAGCAATGCGATCGCAGTCCCCATCAAAAATCAGCCCTACCGTCAAAGCTCCCGCCACTTTCTCACGCGCTTTAATCGCTTCAAACAGCTTCGGAATATACTGCGGCAATGGCTCCGGAGCCCCCCCTTCAAACAGCGGATCGGCGTTTCCATTAATTTCATTTACCTCCCGCTGGAGCAGCCGCTTTAGCCCAGTTGCCGCCGCCCCGTGCATGACCTCAGCAAACACGCTCAGCTTACCGTCGTCTAAGGCTTGGCGAATCGCTTCAATATCCACCATCGATTGCAGGGCGCTGCAATAGCTCGGCCACGGGTCAAATCCCGTAATGCTGCCTGGGCTGTCTGCTTTGGGCGCTTCCTGCTGCAATCTATCCTCAATTTTCTGGGTTACCTCCGGCGGCACCGATCCGCCAAATGCACTTTTGACCTTCAGCCCGTTGTAGGCCGCCGGATTGTGACTCGCGGTGATGACAATTGCGCCGAGTGCCTGGGTGTCAAATGCGGCCCAGCTAAAGGCGGGCGTGGGGGCAAAGCATTCGGAGAGCTTGACCTCGTAGCCCGCTGAGGCGATCGCCTCAGCCGCATACCGGGCAAAATCAGGCGACAAAAATCGCCGGTCATACCCCACAATTACTGTCTTGCTGCCATTCTCGCCATAGGTTTCTGCTAGCACCTGCGCTGCTAACGCGGCGACCTTGCCCACCCTAGCAAACGTAAAGTCAGCGGCGATAATGCCGCGCCACCCATCCGTCCCAAACTTGATTTCTTTGCCAACAAAGGTAGAGAGAGAAACTGAAGCCATGATCCGGTGCAGTGAAGGTTACGGAAAGTTTACCGACAGACGCGGCCAAAATACTAGCGCCTTGGACACTATTTTCATCCCTGCTTTAAGATTGCTTGACGGCGGCTTAGTTTTGGCTGCTTATCAGTTTTTACTGCTCAGAGATTAGCGCTTGTGGTAGTCTTGTTAAGCGATCGCTCTAGCCATCTAGAGCACTCATCATCGGGATGTGGCGCAGTTTGGTAGCGCACTTCGTTCGGGACGAAGGGGCCGTGGGTTCGAATCCCGCCATCCCGATTTGGCTAAAAAGCCTACTCTGGAAACAAACTACTGTGGAAGCGCCTTATAGCCGACGCATCAGCACTTTAGGGCTCTACAACGTCCTTTTCAACCCGCCAGGCGGTCTGCCCTCCCACCTTCCCCGTCTTGCTAAAGACCCAGCCACCACGCCGAAACGAGTCATGGCCTTTGGGGCAGGTTGGCTTCACGCCAATCAGCCGATGAATCTCTTCGCTGGCCAAAATCCAGCCGCTGGCACAGGCTTGTTCTAGCACCTCCATATACCAGAGCGGGTTGACCGGGGGCGACGGGCTCGCTCTTAAGGTTTCGCTCAGGCGATCTAGGGCGGCGGCGATCTCCGCCATTGCCTGATGGTTGCCTCCATCGGGCTCGACTGTTTGGGGGTAAACCGAATCGGGGAGTAGACCTGAGGGCTCAGGGGCAGCCGGTGGCTGAGGCTGCGATGGAGTTACCGGGGTCACCAACCAGGGATCGTCCGATGGTGGGGGTGAAACGGGTGGTGCAGTCGAAGCCGCAAGGGGTTGGTCAACTAGATCAGGCTTGGGTTTTAGCTCAAATTTGTGTTTTTGAAGCCACAAGCGGTTGAGCTCTGTAGCCCAGTGATAGAGGTAACTAGCCGAGTCTGGATCGCCATTGGCAGCAAGCTGGGCGGCGACCTGTTGCATAGAGTGGACTAAGCCTGGGCCGACTAGCGCCTCATGGGCAGCTAGCAGATCTCCCTCAGTGCCCTCAGGGCAGTCTAAAAGGGCTTTAATGAGGGCTAGATAAGCCGGAGCCTGATCGTCTTCTGGGGAAGGGGGAATGGTTTGAGCCACAAACAGGTGATGAATTTGCCCAGCCAGATTGTGGAGAAACGTTGCCTCCTTAGCACTGCCTTGATGAACCAGTTGAGCGGCCACTTGTTCCATGACTTGCACTAGTTCTGGGGTGACCAACCCTTCATTTTGGCGCAGCAAAATCCATTCTTCTCCACTGGGGCAAGCCAGCAGTTGTTCGATCAAGCTGATGTAGCTCCGCAAGCGTTGTTGGTTCATAAGGGCAATGGCTCCGTCACGTGAGGGCGCTATCTCTATTCTCTTGCGAATCTGAGCTAGGCGCACTCAGACGTCAAGAAGCGTAATGCGCGATCGCCTGCGCAATCTGTTCTCAGGTTGTTTCACTAACGGCAAAACGGTTGATTGGTGCGGCCTTCTCAGCGGCAGCACCAATCGCCTGGGCAACACGCAGCGCCGATGTCACCGCCCCTTCGTGCAAACCATCACCTAGATAGGCCCCAACGTAATACGTATTGTGCTCTCCATTGGTGGCAATGATGTCATCGCGATCTTGAAAAGCGGCCACATCGTAGAAGGGCGTATGGTGGTGCTGCACATGGATAATTTTTTCGGGAGCAATGCGCGCTTGCAGGTTAAAAGCGAGATTATAGGTCTGATTGGACGTGACTCCACAGAGCTGATTGAGATAGGCGTTATAGCCCCAGCCTCTGGCTGTTTGAAAGAAATCAAACTCCGATCCCTGTTGAATGCCGTAGGGCTGATAGAGGGTGCGATCACAATGCAGAATTGTCGTGGCTTGGTTGGACTTCCAAGCCTGGAAGCGCCGCACTTCCTCAGGGCGAGGATCGGCCAGTAAGGGCAAAACTTGATCCGGTGGCGTGGCAAAAACAACTCGATCAAACGGTTGATTGAACAGTTGACTATCGTGAATCTTTCCGCTGATCTGGACGGCGTTATTCGAGCGATTAACTGCTGCAATTTCGGCATTGAGAACGACATCACCCGAAAATCGAGCCAGGATTTTTTCAAAGTAAGCATAAACCCCTCCCTGAATGCGCACCCAGTGGCTAAATACGTACCGGCGCAAGGCGGGAATAGCGAGCGCGGCAGGAAAGTCAGCGATTGTTTCGTAGGGCATAGAGTAGCTGTACATCGTCAACAGCTTTATCCAGGTTCGCGGGATAGACTCAGGCGTGAGATAAGCCGATAGGGGCTGCCCACGCAGAGTGTCTGGGCGCGCTAAGTGAGTTTTCAGCCAGAGCCCAAGCGATCGCGCATAAAGAGCATCCGTATGGAGTATTTCACGCCATTTTTCCAGCCCGTGAAAGTTGCGGGTAGCCATCCCCGGGGACATAAAGTGGCGGCCATCTTGAAAGAAGAGGCCAGAGCCTACCGCCACCGGCTCTAGGGGCACGTCTAACTCCTGCATGAGCGCGAGAAAATGGGTGAACGCCACCGGAAATTCTAGGACACCAGCTTCTAACAGCTCAGGGCAGTCTGCATGGCCAGGAATGTTTTTGTTCAAGGTGCGGATATGCCCCCCTAGAACAGGCTGCCGTTCATACACGGTGACTCGATGCCCTTGGCGATCAAGCCAATAGGCCGTAATCATGCCGCTAGCACCGCCGCCGATGATGGCGATTTTCATAGCTGTACCTCTTTAAGATCGGGGGTCTGTTAATAGCGGATCGCCGGATAGATGCTGATATAGCCTCGCTCCGGTCCAAAAAGTAGGGGCAAATCCTGGGTAGCCAGAAGAGGCATTGCAAAAGTAAAAATTCTGGAGAGATGTCTCGTAGTTGAGCCGAGCCAAACCCATATTTTGGGGAGTCAGGCTAGAACCATAAGAATTGCCCTGAGGGCACCCGCAAAAGCGCTCATTGGTTGTGGGGCTACCGGTAATTTTAAAGACTATGTGCTCTCGAATATTGGGGACATAGTGCTTTTCAACGATATCTAAAATAGTCTCTAAAATTTCTTCTTTCTTGCGGCGATAGGCTTGGCGATCACGATTGTATAGCTGTTTGAAATAGTCATAGTTAGCAACCGTGAGAAATTCAATAATTTGACAATCTTCCGGACAGTCGCGGCTAGCTTGAGTCAACAAGGTGGGTGTCGTCATAGCAAAGCTAGGATGAGAGAAATCATGCTGCTCATACATCCGCGCAAAGGCTTGGTTAAGATCAGCGGCTTCACTGTGAAACGTGTTCCAGGGGCCAAAGCCGTAGTCGCGCAGATCTAACCCCTTGACCACACAATAGGCCACATAGTTAGAGGCCGAGTAGTCGTAGTCAAGTTGTCGCTGCAAGGCAGGCGAAAACTTCTCTAGGCCAATCATCTTGGCGGCTCTCTTGGGGTCAATGTTGCAAATGATATTCTCTCCTAAAAGTTCACGAATCTCGTGGGTTCTGAGGTGGATTGCCTTGACCCCGATGACCGTTTTGCCATCCATTAAGAAGTCGGTTACTTCAGTCTCCATCAGCACCTCGCCGCCCTGGGTCTCAATGATATTGACCAAAGCGTTAACCACCTGCTCAAAATGCTGGGTCGGGTAAAACGCCCCGGCCTGATAACCCGTAAACAAAATTACCCATGCATAAAATGAGAGCTGATTGGGCGGCAGCAAAAAATCTGGCCACTGTAAGGCCAGCAAGCTTTGAGCCGCTAAGGGCAGCGAAAACCGATCAAAAACATCCTGGAGGGTGCTGGAGTAGTACCGCAGCGCGGTTAAGGCTGCGGGTAGGTTTTTAAAGAGCAGCCCAGGGCGAATGGGTGGAGAGAGGCATTTCAGCCCTTGGCTCACCGTTTGGACTTCCCGGACAAACTTGTGAATGGGCAAAGCATGATCTGGAAAAAGTTCACTCAAGCGCTGAATCAACAGCTCTGCATCGGCGGGAATATCCAGGGCATATCCTGGCATCCGCATATGGTCGAACCCGTTGGGGTCGTAGCGTTCGAAGGTAACGTCATGGTCTAGGCCCAATCGCTTTAAGACCCGGTTCACCGTTTGGCCTTCGCCACAATCCCAAACATAGTGCAACTGGGCATTAAAGCGATACTGCTGGGCCATGGTAAAGGTATGGCCAAATCCCCCAGGGTGCTCATGGGCTTCGAGCACTTGTACCGACCGCCCCGATTTTGCCATCAGGGCCCCAAATACTAAGGCCGATAGACCGCTGCCCACAATCAAGTAATTTGTTCGCATTGCCTCTGCGCTCATTCGATACGTCCTCCCACTCAATACGCCCAAGTGAGCTTTCGCTCTAAGCGCATTCCATCTAAAAATTGAAGCAAACAATCTTGAGGAACTTATGAGCCAACGCGGGGCAGGAGATCGGCCCTTCTTTCAAGGAAATGCTCAGATGAATCCTTCATAACTTCCTCAAAATTTCTCTATAGGCTGAAGCTCAAAGGTTATAGCAACAGCTGCTTGAGGATCCTCGCAATGACAGTCTCTACCTTGCCCCAGACCACCAGTGCTACCCTCGACGGCAATGAAGCTGTCGCCCGAGTGGCCTACGCCCTCAATGAAGTCATTGCCATTTATCCCATCACCCCGGCCTCGCCCATGGGCGAATGGGCCGATGCCTGGGCCGCGACCAATCAGCCCAACCTTTGGGGCACGGTGCCTGCCATTGTAGAAATGCAGAGTGAAGGCGGCGTGGCCGGAGCAGTCCATGGCGCGCTCCAAACCGGATCTCTCACGACCAC
This sequence comes from Phormidesmis sp., assembly GCA_041742865.1. Lineage (GTDB taxonomy): Bacteria > Cyanobacteriota > Cyanobacteriia > Phormidesmidales > Phormidesmidaceae > Phormidesmis. The sequence goes on along the minus strand of JBGTNW010000209.1, from coordinate 162 downwards.
CTTTACGGCGTCTCAGGGGCTGTTGTTGATGCTGCCCAATCTGTACAAGATTGCGGGTGAGCTAACGCCCTGTGTGATTCATGTGGCGGCGCGATCGGTGGCCGCCCAAGCGCTCTCGATTTTTGGCGACCACAGCGATGTGATGGCGGCTCGGAGCACCGG